>CP064987.1:3000000-3355795 GCA_016699835.1 Phycisphaerales bacterium | reverse complement strand
CCACGAAGACCGTCTCGCCGCCCTTGCTCTTGACCAACAGATCCGCCAGGTTCACCCGCTCGAAGTAGTACTGCGTGCCCGGAGCGACCTCGATGGGGTCGGTCTTGCCGTCCGAGAGCAGGAGGTCCTGCGTGTTCTTGTGCGAGGCCGTGAGCGTGAACGTCGCCACGAGCTTCGTCGCCGACAGCGGCTTGTCGCCGCCGTCCAGATCGACCTTGAAGATGATGGCATTCCTCACGCACTACCTCCGCTCGCGGTACGTCACACTCAGGACACTCGTAAACACCCGGTGCTGTTCGAGCGCCTCGCTCGACACCACCGGCTCGTTGCTGATCCCAACCCACGCCGCGTCAGGAAAGCCCTCCAGACGCTTGAACCGCAGGTGATCCGCGATTGCCTCGACCAGCACGAGCAGTTCGTCGATCGCCGCGTCCGCCCCATCGGCTGGCAGCTTCTTCTGCACGCCCACATCCACGACGTACTCGACGGCGAGGCTGTCCCGCGTCACCGGCGACATCTGCAGCGTGCGGGGGACAACAGAGACCCGCAGGTCCTTGAGGTCCTCCAGCGTGAACGCGGGCTGGTACATGCGGACGGCCGTGACCGGCTGCGAAAAGGTGCTGGCGTTGATGTGCGCCGCGACGGCGTCGGCAATGGCGGTGATGGTGCTCACGGGCCGCCTCCAATCACAGGCGAGCCCGTCGTTGGCACGGTCTGTCGGGGCGAGTTGGACGTGAGCCCGGAGAGCTTGCCCTCGAGGAACCAGATCTTGCGTTCCATCTCGGCGTACTGAGCCCGGATGCTGCGGGCCTCGCCGATGAACTCGTCGAGCCGCTTCTCGACCTGCTGGAGCTGGTGGTCACCACGCCCCACTGGATGGTCATCGCGCCCGCCGCGAGCACGACGGTGACGACCACGCCGGCCCACCGAGCACTGCCGTTCTGTCCGTTGCCTTCTGCCATCGTCACTCCGTTGCGATGTGCTTGGTGTGAATCCGAAGAACCCTGCGGTACGGGTCGCTGTAGCGGAACGGCGGCTGCCCTCCCGGCGCATTGACTTCGTACACGAACACGCTCAATCCGACCGTCTCTCGCACCTGATCGCCCGCCCGCGGGAGGATCGGGCCAGCGCCCAGATCCAGGTCCCCGGTCCGCACGAGGAAATCACGCGACTCCACTCGGTGAATGAGGCCCGCGTCGTCAGCCTGCTCGAACTCGGTCTTGCCGATGGTGGCTTGGACTTCCTTCTCGTCCGTGCCTCGCCGGTAAAGGACCGGGCGCGAGAGGTGCTGGTGACGCTGGGCATCCAGGAACGCCGCGCCGCGATCGAGCAGGTCGCCCACAGGTGCTCCTTATTGCTGCAGGCGAACGCGAACGATCGTGTCGGCGTCGACGGTGGCCTTCACCGCCTTGCCGATCAGCTTGTTCGCGCCGGCGGCCGCGTTCTTGGTAGCGTTCTGGGCAGCCGAATCCCAGTACGTGAGCGTGCCCGCGGGGATGGCGCTGCCCGCGCCGACCGCCTTGTTGAAGTCGAACACGCCGGTGACGGCGATCGATCCCAACTGGCCCGCCTTGATCGGGGCCTGCGTGACGCCGATGAGGTCGGCCTGCACCACCACCGCGCCGACGAGCACGTCTGCGCCGGGGGTGTAGTCGATCGAGCCGCCTTCCTGAACGAACTTTGCTGGTCCTGAAGCCATTCCTGAACCTCCATCTGTTGGTGGGCCATCGATGTCGATGCCCGATTGCTGATCGATGCCGCTTCCGAGCTCGCTGGGGAGCTCGCCGCCGAGCCCCCCAGCACCTGTGCTTCCCTGCACGGGCATGGCTTACACCTCGCCCTTGCTCTTCACGCCGCCGCGCGGGTCCTGCAGGTTGACGCCGAAGTCGTGGTAGCCACGCATCCGGATGCCAAGCATGTTGAAATCCGCCTCCGCGGTCTCCACGGTGGGTGACTCGTTCCCGTTGAGGAACGCGACCTCGATGATCGGCAAGTCAGACGGCTCCGCGAGGAGGTACCACGCCTTGGCCGAGTTGCCCGTGTAGAGCGCATTCGCCAAGTAACGGCTGACCTCGATGCGGAACTTACCCTGGTGCGGGTTTGCGATTGGGAACTTTGCATTCGGCGCGGTATCCCGGAGCTCGACGCTCTTGTAGAGCTGCGTTCCCATCGCCGAGAGCGCCGTCGGCACCAGCATGATCGCGGGCATCACGCCCGTGGGCTTGCCGTCGGAGTCCACGAGGTCCATGAAGGCGACCTCGCCCTTGGTGAGGCCGTCGATGCCGAGCGCGGTGTCCGCGCCTGAGATGAAGTTCTTGTTGCCGGCGCTGAAGAACGCGGCGTTGTTCATGAACGCCGTCCAGAAGACGTCGTTGATCTTCAGGCCCGAGCCACGACCGAGCTTGCGGGGGACCGTAGTGATCGCGCCGAGGTCATCGTTGATGATGTCGCGGCGGTCGATCGAGAGCATCAGGCCGTAGGTGTCGGCCTTGTTGGTGTAGGTCTCCTCGCCGAGCGTGCCCTGCTTGAGCTCGCCGCCGGGGGCGACCTGCTCGTACTGGTCCCTCCCGGTCAAGCGGTAGCTGGTGACGGTCTTGAAGTCGCTGACGTTGCGAACAGCACAGATGTTCCTCCATACACGCTCCACGCTGAAGAAGCCCTCCAAAAGGAACTTGTTGGCGACGTTGGAGAGGATGCCCCCTACATCGATAGTGGTTATCCCAGCCTCGATGCCCCGGCCAAACGCCGCCTCCAGTACCTGCCGATGGTCGCGATAGCCCCCGCCCGCGTACCCGTGCACCCTCGCAGCCTCGCACAGAAGTTGTCGGAGGCCAATGCCGTTGCGGAAGTGCTTGGACGCCAGCTCCAGCGATTGCTCGGAGCAGTGCTGCTCGATCTCAGCGAAGCGAGCGCTCTGAAGGCACGCCGCCTCAAGTATCTCGCTGGTCAGACTGTTGTCGGGCGCGTGGATGGCCGGGGCCTTGGGGCGGCTGGCGCGGAGGACCTCGAGCTCCGTGCGCGTGGCATCCCAGTTGTCGCGGATGGCCTGGGCCTCGATCTCGCTGTGCTTGCCACCGCAGACCTTGCGAACGGCCGCGATACGGGCGGTCTCAGCGAGCGCCGCCGCGCGAACCTGCTCAGGCGTCTGCTCGGTGGCGATGATTGGGGACGGGGTGGGATTGGAAGTCGTGGGATCGTCGGCCATGACGCTGGGCTCCTTGTTCTGACGCGCGGCGATGCTCGCGCTGGTGCGGCCGTCTGCGCCGAGATCCACGAAACTGATCTCGCCGAGCGTGGCCTTGCGGACGACGTTGACCGGGCCGGTGAGTTCCTGGCCGTTGACCGTCGCCTTCTGGTTGTCCTTGATGAACTCGAACTCCTCGACGCTCGCGCCGACGGAGGCCTGCCAGGGGAACCCGTTCCGGCTGGAGGCCACGACCTCCTTGGCGGCGGGCGTATCGCGTGAAATCACGCCTGTGGCGACGAGTTGCCCCGCTTCGACGCGAATCGCATCGGTGTGACCGACGCCCGAGAGCGGGTCGTGCCCAAAGCGGATAGGCCGTGCCTGCGAGGGGACGGCGAGGCCGGCGAGATCGATCACGACGGGGTGCCGCCAGCCCGCGACGCGCATCGCGCCACCCGTGTAGGCGACCATCTTGAAGCGGGGGAGAGGCGCAGCCTCCCCATCGGCCGCAGCAACGACGGTGATGTCGGCGGTTGCGGTGAGCGTGAGAGCGGGAATGGTCTTCTTGGGGTCAGCGGTGACTGGCACTGGCGGTCTCCTCATCAACTTGGTCTGCGGGATCGGTGTCCGCGGCGGGCGCGTTCGCGGCCGGAGCGGCAGCCGGTGCGGTTGCCAGCGCGAGGCCGAGCTTGTTCATGAGCGTGAGCTCTTTTGCACGCTGGCGGAGTTCCTGCTCCCAGTCGCGGCCTTGCCGGGCGAACTCCGCGGCGAGCGTGGTCGTGTGGTTGGCCAGTCGCGTGGCCTGGGCGTTGGCCTCTTTGGCGGGATCAACGTGCTCGACGCCATCCCAGAACCAAGCATGCTCGGGCAAGGTGGCGGCGATGGTCCGCAGGGATTGCGGGAGCAGACCTTCGACAAGCACGGCCTCGTTGAGCCACGCCTTCAGGATGCGATCGAGCACGGCGAGCTGCAGGTGGTGCTGCTCGACGCGGATGCTCTTGTAGTACACCTGGTGGTCAAGGCGACCGCTGGCGTAGTTGTAACCCGAGGAATTGCCGGCAGCGACGTTGAACGGCATGTTCAGGCAGCGGGCGATCTCGTTGAGGATCTCGCGCTTGAACTCGCCGAACGTTGTCGTCGGCTGCTCGGCATGGACCTGGCCCAGCTTCCATCCGCCCGGAAGTACGGTGGCGAGACGCTGTTCGAGTTCCACCTCGTCCATCGGCTCCAACGGATCGGCCTCGCCGTTGGCGGGGCTGTCGGTGTAGATGACGGCGGCGAAGTTGGCGGCGGTCTCGGCGGCCGCGATCGTCGCCAATGTGTACCGGCGGAGCTGCGCGAACAGCGGGAGCGCCGGCGTGATGTCAGGTATGCCGCGGAGTTGGCCCGGCCGGTCCGGGCGGAAGTAGTGCACGACCGAAGAGGCCGGAAACGTGTCGTAGGCCGTGAGGTCGTCGATGGGCGTGCGGAACACGCCGCTGTCACCGGGGTGACGCTTGAGCACACGGTACGCGGAGGGGTTGCCCCACTGATCCAGAGCGATGCCGTCGATCTCGTCGTTGCGCCCGCGGCGAAGCAAGGGCGTGCAGACCTGGTCCGCTTCGATGATCTTGAGATCAAGCGATACGGGCGAGCCCGCTGACGCGATGCCGGGGTTGTTGATCAGGAGCGCGAACGCCTCGCCGCTCTCTGCCCGGGCCAGCCGCATGGTGCGGAGCTTTCCGGGGAGGTCGACCGCCCGTGACCACTGCTCGAACGCATCCTCGATGCGAGCATTCGCATCGGCGTCGTCAGTGAGCATCTGCAGCCGGGGACCGGTGCCGATGGTGTCGTTGGCGAGCGTGAGGACGATGCCCTTGGCGTAGGAGTTGTTGGCGACCTCGTAGCGGGCGCGGTTGCGGAGGACGCGTCGCACCTCCGGGTTGATCGCGGCGTTGGGCGAAAGGCCGTCCGCGTTCGCCCAGTGCTTGCGGTTCTCCGGCGTGGTCTTGGCCGAGTCGAACTTGGCGACGACGAGTCGACGCGCTCCGCTTCCCGCACGCGGCCCGCGTCCCTGCGAGCCTCGCGCAGGTGCGGAGGAGGGGGAGAGATCGCTGGGAGTGATTCCCCGCGTGGCCCGGCTCAGGATGTTGGCGATGGTCTTGAGCATGGCGGATCGGGTCAGACAGAACCGGGGGGGACGATCTTGGCGAACTTGATGCCGAGGCCGTGCTTCCTCGCGGCGGCCTTGGACGCGAGGTAGCGGTCGGCCTCGATCTGGTCCTTCAGCGGGTGCTGCTCGACAGACTGAGCATCCACGGACGCCTTGGCAGGCTGCGACGCGGCGTCGCGGAGGACCTGGTCGGGATCCGGAGATGGTGGGGCGTCGGGCACAGCAGGCTCCTCGTCTCGAAACGACGAGACGTCTCCCGGCTACATACGCCGTCGCTGGAGCCGCTGTCCGCTTTGCGCAGCGCTTGAGTCAAGTCATTCGATAGATCGAACGGGCTACGCCTGGGCTTCCCTAGTCGAGACACGCCGCCCGCAGTGCCGGCACTCCCGCCGGCGCACAATCGCACCGGCAATCCGCTTGAGGTAGATCACCCGGAAGTGCTGGCATCCACAGACACGACACACCAGCCCGAGGGGCTGGTCCTTCTCCGTCGGGACGACTCGCCGCAAGCGTGGCATCAGCGACGGTCTCCTCGGATGGCCGACAGTCGAATGCGTGGCCGGTTCGGCACTCGGGCATCAGTGCCAAACAGCACCGCGCCCTGCATGGACGCGGCGACCGCAGCGCCGACCAACCCGTCGAGCCAGTGGTTGTCGAGCCCTTCGACCCGCAGCTTCCATTCGTCCACGGTGCGGCCCCGGCCCTCCGTCCGCACGCGGTACTCGCTGGTGAGGTGCTCCGACAACAGACGGTGTGGCTCGGACTTCTGGCCGAACAACGAGAGGCCTCCAGGATCGCCCATGGGCACCGCCAGCCTCGCGTGCACAAAGGACTTCCAGTAGTTCGTGTCGAACAGGACGTGCCGCACCGCCCGCTTTCCGGTCACGATCGGCACGCGCCAGTTCAGCCCGACCCGCTCGCCGCGTTTGCGCTTGTAGTCGCTGAAGGGAAGGCTGCTCGCGCCGACATACCTGCCGTGGCTGGGGGTGAGCACGCTCGCGTGCGGGCTCTGGCGACAGAACTGATAGACAACATCCGTGGAAGAACCCCAGTTGGCGTCGATCAGGCATCGATCGATCCGGACCATTGCGCCGTCGTCGCGCCGCCACTCGCGAGCAACCGTCGCCTCGATGAGACGCTCCAGACCGCCGTAGATCGCGCCTTCGACGCCGGCGCGGGGCGACGCGGCCGCAAGCGTCCGGCGCACATCCCGAAGCGTGAAGTACGCCTGCTTCTGGTCCGGCTCGGTGCCATAGTCGATGATGTGCCCCGTGAAGTCGTCTTCCCAGGCGGCAACGAGGTAGAACAGTGCCTTGCCCTGCACGTCCACGAACATCGTCAGGTGTGAGCACCCGAGTGGGACAAGCCCGCGGGCGTGCCCGTTTACCTTTGCTGCAATCTGGTCGGCGCTCAGAAGGTCGTCCGCGACCTCAACCTCCGGCAGCGGCTCGTTCTGGTACTCGGCGAAGAATGCGGCCTCGTTCTGCAGCCGCAGGTTCATCGCGTGCTGCACCGCCGACAGCTCGTCGTGGTTGAACCGCTCCGGCCAGGCGATGACCGCTCCCTCATCCATCGCCGTCCGGTGCTTGCCGTAGAACGCCGTGGCATCGATGATCCCCCGATCGGCGCGAAGCCCCTCGGCCCGCACGCGGGCGTACTCGGCCCAGAGCTTCTCGCTCTTGGGGAACGAATAGACCATCTTGGTCCGCTCGCCCTGCCATTGCGGGTGCTTGTCGCGGTCGAGAATGCGGTCCGCCAGATCGTCGGGGCGGACCACCGTTAGCGTCATCAGGCCGGCGATCTTCCGTCCGGGCCCGGCCATGCCCAGGATCGCGCCCGCGAGAATGCGCTCTCGGTTGGCGCACTGCGAAGGAGAGCGGGCGCTCTCGTCGGTCTGCGGGTCGTCGATCAGCACGAGCGACGGCCGGACGCTCACACCATCGACACGCTTGTGCTTCATGCCACGGATGCGGCCCGTGATCCCCGCGACACGGATGATCGCCCCCGATGCTGCGGAGCCCGGGATCGTGGGCAGCACGATCTCTCGCGCGGTCCACCCGATGTGGGTCTGCTTTCCTTGGTAGAGCTGCCCTGAAGCCCGCTGGTGGATGCCTTCGAGCGAGCGGATCGGGTGGCAGACCTCTGGGAAGTCGCCGCCGAGGATCTCGCTGTTCTCCAGCTCCGCCTTGATCGAGTCCAGCATCCCCGCCGCGTGCTCTTCGTCCGACCCCACGAGCGCCACGAACTCCCGGTGCCCGTACACCAACGCCCACAGACACGCAATCTCGCAGAGCGAGGTCTTGCCTGAGCCGCGCGGCATCGCCATCGCAAACAGCCCGCCCTCGAGCACCGCCTGTTCGATCTTGGCGATGACCTTGAGATGGTCATCCGACCACTTCAGGTGAAACGTCTGGGGGAAGTACGCCTCGCAGAAGTACCGGAAGTCCCGCGCGGCTCGATCTCGCCTGGCCGGGTCCGCAACCGACGGCAGATCACCAATGTCCCGTCCCGACAGCGACAGCATCGCGTTGCGGAGCCGGGCACGCTCCTTCATCGCGTCGTAACCCGTCAGACCTTCGGGCGCATTGGCAGCATCGGCGATCGCCTCGTGCCGCGTGGTCGCCAGCCACGCCACGTATCGGAACAGATCAACCTTGCCCGCATCGCCGTCGGCCGCGACGCGGAACCCGGCGCGCGTGCGATGCCGGTGGAGCTGCCGCTCGCTGATCACCTCGCCCAGCGGTGTGCTGTTGAGCAGCCGCGCGAGTTCGCCGGGCTTGAGTTTGCGCGGGTCAATCGCCACCTGCGGACATCTCCTTTACAAGCCATGCCGCGTAGTGCACGAGGTTGACGCTGCCGTCGGCGTTGGTCGGCGCGCCCGCATCGATGTCGGCGCGGAGCATCGCTTCAGTGACGGGCTTCCCGCCCAGCCGCGTAAGCACGCGGGCGGCATCAGGCACCGGTAGCGCGGCGGGATTGAGCCGGGACATCCCCTGTCTCCCCGATGCTGGCCCGGAACTAGGCGCGTGTTCGGGAGTCATCGCGGACCTCCAGCGGGTGCATGTGCCGCCACTTGCCCACAGATTTTGCGTAGTTGCCCACATGTCGCGGAATGACGGCCAAATCGCTCCGGTTTGCCTTGCCTGTTCCCGAATGTCATGGCTTCATGTGTCACAACGCGGGGCGGAACCCCGCGACGGAGAACACGATCATGAACGCGACCACGAAGACCACGATCGACCTCGCCAAGACCCTCGCCAAGAGCGGGTTCCACATCCCCGCCATCGAGATCCACACTCCCGACGGGCGCACCTGGAACATCGCGACGGTCCCCGCAGGACGCGGCCGCCACCTCGACGGCCACTGGGGACCGCGCCCCGGATCGCTCGGCGGCTTCCGCCTCTTCGAGATCGACCGCGATACCGACGCCCCCAACGAGCACGACGCGATCGACGGCGACACCTGGGCCGCCGACGAGTTGGTCGACTACCTCCGGGCGGTCGGCCAACCCAAGGACACGACGAGTTGGGACCGCAAAGACAACACCAAGCCGACGACCTGAAGCCCGCGAAATGCGGGCTTCGCTGTTTACCAAAGACCACCAACCCAAAGGAGCACGACCATGACGAAGCGCACCCCGAAGACCACCAAGCTCGAACCCACCGCCGCCGAGACGTACGCAGCGAGGCGCAACGACATCGCCCGCCTGATGGACGTGCTGCAGATGGAACTCGACAAGCACGCCGAGGGGGCCAAGGCCGACCCGCGCAACTGGGGCTTCGCGGGAAGCCTCGGAAAGGTCCGCAGCGACCTGGTCGATCTGGTCGGGTTCCTCAGCAACATGGACCCCGAGCACGTCGAGGCCTTTTTGAATGACGCCGAGTGACCAAAACCACCAACCGCAAGGAGCTACGCCATGAACATCAAGACGATCGTGATCGAGGGCATCGACCAAGACATCAGCATCCGCCGCACCGAGCGCGGGGCGGAAGCGACGATCGAACAGCACACCCGGCGAGCGGGCAGGCAGGACATCTGCATCGCCTACATCGCCCGTGACGAGGACCGAGAGAGCCGCTACGCCAAGGCCGCCGAGGTCGCCAAGGTGGTCTACGGAACCGACCGCCGGGGCCGGGCCGCCGCCACCAACTCGATGGTCCACGACGTGCTCAACGAGATGGAGCGTGTCGCGGGCTGCTGACAGACCCCACGCGGCGTCGCGGGAAACCGCGACGGCCACGCTTACCCGCCGCAATGTGCGACGGGAGTCCGCACCACGAGTTTGGAGATCATCATGAGTACGAAGACCAAGAAGCCCGCGAAGACCCGCACACCGAAGATGTCCAAGAGCGCTGCCAGCGCCGAGGGAAGCGCCAAGACAGACCGCCTCCGCAATGCGGCGCTCGCCGAGATCAACGACCGGTTGGCGGGGGGGAAGCAAGACCACGAGGTCCCCAGCGAGAAAGAGGTCGCCAACAACACGAACCGCGGCGCGGCTACCAAGGGCAAGAAGGCCAAGGGCGAGAAGACCCCCAAGACGCCGAAGGCCCCGAAGCCCAAGCGCGTCAGCGCCCTCGACGCGGCGGCGCAGGTGCTCGCCGCGAGCGAGGTTCCGATGCGGGCCAAGGAGATGATCGCGGCGATGGAGGCCAAGAAACTCTGGACCAGCCCCGGCGGGAAGACGCCCGAGGCCACGCTCTACGCCGCCATCATCCGCGAGATCGCCGCTAAGGGCGCCGCCGCTCGCTTCAAGAAGCACGAACGCGGCGTCTTCGTCGCGGGGAAGGGAGCCTGATCCATGAGCGCCACCCCGGCTCCCCAGCCCGCGCCGACCCAAGCGCAACTCGAGGCCGTGCTGCAGGCCGCCTTGTACCTTCTCGGCGCACGGCAGGACCGGATGCTCACCATCGAGGAATGGACGGACCTGGCGCGGGCTGCCGCCGCCTGCCAAGGGCGCAAGACGGCCGACTACCTCACCGAGCACGACCTCGAGGACATCGCCGAGCGGTACGCCCTTGAATGGGACGAAGCGACGGACGGGGCGCTGCCCACCGTCGACGAGGACTGAGGCGTACATCACGCCTTGCTCCCAGCCGCGACGCTCGTCGCGGCTTTCTCTTCGGCCACACCCTTTGCCGGGACTCGCTCCGCCTTGCGGCCCGTGAACTTCTCCCAACGCTGCACGATGACATCGCAGTAGAGCGCGTCGAGCTCCATGAGGAACGCGTGCCGCCCGGTCATCTCCGCGCCGATGAGCGTTGAGCCGCTGCCCCCGAAGAGGTCGAGCACGTTCTCGCCGGGGCGAGATGAGAACTCGATCGCACGCCGCGCGAGTTCCACGGGCTTCTCGGTCAGGTGGACCATGCTCTGCGGGTTGACCTTCTTGATCGACCAGGTGTCCGGCACGTTGGCAGGGCCGAAGAAGCGATGGGCCGCGCCTTCTTTCCAGCCGTAGAAGCACCATTCGTGGTTGCCCATGAAGTCCTTGCGGGTCAGGACCGGGTGCTCCTTGACCCAGATGATCGCCTGAGCGAAGTACAGCTCGCAGCGCTTGAGCACGGGCGGGTAGTTACCGCAGTTGGCGTAGCCGCCCCAGATGTAGAACGTGCCGCCGGGGATCAGCACACGGGTGATGTTTCCGAACCACGCCGCGAGCAGCCGGTCGAACTCGTCGTCCGACACAAAGTCGTTGGCGAGCGGCCGGTCCTTCGCGCGGAGTTTCTTGTGCGTGGCGCGGCTCTTCTCGGGGTAGCGGTTGAGGTCGGCGCTCTGCTGGTCGTGCTGGTCTGCCTTGCCGGGCAGCGCGAACGAGCTCAGGCCGGCAACGATCGCGTTGTTCGATCGCGGCTCGACCTTCACGTTGTACGGCGGGTCCGTGTTCACGAGATGGATCGGCTGGCCATCAAGCAGACGGTCCAGGTCTTCGGGCTTCGATGAGTCCCCGCACATCAGGCGGTGGTTGCCGAGCACCCAGATGTCGCCGGGCACCGTCGTCGCTGCGTCCGGTGCGCCCGGTACGTCATCGGGATCAGTCAAACCATCGCTGCCCGCGGGAGCCATGATGGCGCTGAGGTCCTCGGCGCTGAAGCCGAGCAGCGCGAGGTCGAAGTCCACGCCTTTGAGGTCGGCCAGCTCCAGCGGCAGGAGCTCCATGTCCCACGAAGTCAGCGTGGCGACCTTGTTGTCGGCGATGCGCAGCGCCTTGACCTGCTCGGGCGTCAGATCGGTGGCGCGGATCGTCGGCACCTCCTTGAGCCCGAGCTTCCGCGCCGCGCGGAGTCGCGTGTGACCGGCGATGATCACGCCGTCGGCGTCGATCAGGATCGGCACCTTGAAACCGAACGCCTCGATGCTCTTGGCCACCGCGTCGATGGCGGCGTCGTTGATGGTGCGGGGATTGCGGTCGTATTCCTTGACCGCGTCGATGGGCAGCGTCTCGATGTTCATAGCGATCTCCGTCGGAAGCGCGGCGGGGAACGCCAGCGCAAAACGTCGTGGTGGCCCGCCGCACATGCGGTGGGTCCGGGGATCGGTGGATCGCTGGATGGCTGGATGGCTCGGGCGACGGGCCCGTCCGGGAGCGCTTAGCGCCCCGATTCCCCCGCGCTACGGGCCGCGCCCGTTGGCCACGGGTCCGCCCACGTTGGCCCACGTCGCGTTGCTGGCGGGCGGTTCTACCAACCCCGCCACGGGGCCGCCCCGCGCTCGGACGGGCGAAACAAACTCTGTCGCCAAGCGCGGCTGTTCCCGCGGGCCAAGCCTCGCGATCTGGCCCGGGAAGTACCTAACGCCGTCCGCCTCCCCTCCCGTAAGGCTTCCGGCTGTAAGGCTCCCGCTAGGCGCGGCCTGGCACACGACCTGCATGGGCGCTGACGTGGGGATGCAGGGGGACGGGGGAGGGGTGGGGGAAGGTATAGAAAGGAGAGAGATACCTTCTTTCACTTTCTTCAACCCCTCCTTCTCTGCTCCCTTCCCGCCCGCCCGAGAGATCGCGCGTGAAGAATGTGAAAGAAGGGTCTGGCCGCGTTCAACCCGCGTTTCTGACCTGCTACGGCAGGAGTTCATACACCCTCCTTGACCGCCCGGCGGTCGGCTCGACCCCTTCTTTCAAGCGGCCGGTCTCCTTGAGATTCTCAAGCACCTCGTCCCGCTCCCGCTGGGTCAGGTGCTGGGTCACTCGGCACATCTGCGACCGGGTCATCCGTCCGCCTGCCGTCCGCATCGCGCGGAGCACGGCCTTCTGTTTGGCGTCGAACTCGCCCTGCGACACATACTCGTGGGCGAGGTAAAGCACGCGCCGGGTCAAGTGCTCGGACAGGCCGCACGCCCACTCGGCTGCGTCGGCATCGATGACCGGCTTCTCCCGGTTCTTGGAGCAGGCGTAGATCAGCGCGAGGCGGCAGGCCTTCTCCTCGACGCGCGCCCAGATCGATCGCAGGTCCTCGCGCGGGCGCTCCATCTCGGTGTCGGCAAGCGCCGCGAGGCGGTTGAACACGGCGCGGGCGTCATCGGTGGTCGGAACCACCATCGGCTTGGGGTGCTCTCGGCTGAGGTTGCCGCCGGGGTTGAACGCGCCCCACCAGGCGGCCGCATCCACGATCGCTTGCGGCGGGTCCTTCTCGGGCTGCCACACGCGTGGCGGCATCTCCCCGGTCTCGAACACGATGAGCCGTGCCATGAACCCGTCGCTCATGGCGTCGGGCGTGAGCGCGTGCTTGAAATGCTCGGGCGCGGTCGTCGCCAGGAGCGAGACGCACGGCTGATCGATCACCTTGTTCCGCTTGGCGTCGGCATAGGCCTTGCCCTTGAAGACGCTCCGCGCCGACGAGTACATCTTCATGAGCGTCGAGATGACGTTGAACAGGTGCGGGGCTTTCTTCGGGTCGCCAATGGTGCGGAGCCAGCGCCCGAACTCGTCGATCTGAAAAAGGATCGCCGGCTCGGCCTCGACGGCGGTGACCAGCCCGGCGTCGCTGGCGAGATCCTCGTTGCCCTCGAGCCCGTTGAGACCGGCCTTGAAGAGCACCGCCTTGTTGATGAGCCTGGCGTTGTCCTTGCCCGAGCCAGAGCCCGCGAGGCACACGACGTACAGATTCGTGCGGTTGCCGCGCTCGTCGCGGACCTTGCGCCCCGCGAGCACGGCCTGCAGGCACATCGCGCCAGCGAGCGCGAGCATCGGCTGCCAGCGGTGGGCCGTCTCCCTGTTGAACGCCATGACCTCGGAGATGAACCCCGGCACGGCGAGGTACCGCTCGGGAAGCGGGCCGGGATCGACCGGCGTGTCCTCGTCCGGGGCTGCCGTGTCGTCGCTCGCCTTCGCCGGCGCCGCCATGAATCCCGACAGGTCCACGCCGCCCAGATCCTCGGCCTTCTGAGCATCGCGGAGCCAGCCGAGCGGACGTTCGTGCGGCTTGCTGGCCGCGTCCGTCACCTTGTGGCGTAGTTCCTTCTCCGACCACGGAGGCTGGCACCGCGAGTTGTACCGATCCCACAGCAGCGAGAACGCCGCCTCGGGATCGAGCCCGAAGCCGTGCACCATCGCCGTGGCCGCCGCGTACGTTTGGCCGTGTCCGCCCGCGCCGGAGATCGCGGGCGGGATGCGGTCGAGGTACGCTGCGGCGCGGCTGAGCACTGCGTCGCCCGCTGGGAAGAGATCGCTTCGGGATGAGGGCTGGACGTGAACGCCCGCTTGTTTGCGCCCGTGCCGCGCTTCGGTCACGGCGTCGGCCAGCGCCATGACGGCGGTGGCCAGCTCCCCGGCGTCGACCACAGCGGGTTCGCCGTCGAGCGGGTCGTACGGCTCCCCGCTGGGATGGATGCTCGGGCCGACGACCGTCTGAGCGCCGGTGCTCCGCAGCTCGACGATCATCTTCTTCGACACCGGGTCCTGGTGCTTGCGGGTCTTCATCCCCTCGCACACGTACCACCAGTGCGACGCGGGCTTGCCCGGCCGCCCGGACATCGCGCCCGTCGGCGGGAGGAACTTGGGCGCAAGCGCCACCGCCTCCTCGCAGTCGAGGTCGACATCCACCAGCCACCCGCTCGGTTCGCCCAGAAGCACGCCGATGTTGCCGGTGCCGTTGAAGTGCGCCGGCAGGTCGCTCTCGGAGAGGCGCAGGTCCGTCCACCCCTTGAGCACGGGGATCTTCTTCCGCGCGGGCACGGGGATCACCGCGTACCCGCGGGCGAGGTACGTGCGCGCCGACTCGAGCAGAATGGAGGGGCCATCGCTCATCGCTTATTCGTTGTCCTCGCGGCGGCGGATGGTGGCGCCCATGATCTTGAGCGTCTGCGCTGCGGTCTCGCGGTCGCGCTTGCTGGCGCGGTAGTCCAGCAGGCGGTCGATCTCGATCACGGGCTTGATCGCCAGGTCGAATCCGTACGTCCCTGTGGCCAGGCCCGCCGCGTGGCCGATCGCCCGCGTGCACGAGCTAGCCCGGTGCGTGCCAGCGGCCGCGATCAGCAGCGGAATCTCCGCGCGGGCTTCGGTGTGGTACATCAGGCCGCCGACGCTCCGCGCCAGCAGCGAGCCGATGCCCTTGGTGTCGTTCTTGTCGATGGGCGCGGATGCCACGTGGCGTCCGAGCAACTGCCCGTCCTTGTCGGTCTCTTCGATCGTGATCGTGATCATGCGGTACTCCTTGTTCAGAAGGGGATTTCGTCGTCGGGGATGCCGTACGTCATGCCCGCGGGCTCCGGCGGCCGGTCCGGCAGGCCTTCCTCGCTGTCAGAGTGCGGTGGCTTATCGCCGAGCACGTGCTGCGTGACGCGCGCGAACTGGTCGCCGGCCTTCTTCTCGACGGTGATCGCAAGCGCCGGCGCGAGCGCCCCCGCCTTGGCCATCTCGACCGCCTCCTCCGTGCCGCCGGGCACCGGCTCGACCGAGCGTGCCCGCCACCAGGCCTCGGCCTTGGTCCGCGCGTATCCGGTGTGGTCGAAGCAGACCCACTCGCGGAAGAAGCGGTTGAAACCAACGCGGTACTCGACACGCATGGTCAGCGGCGCTGACGGGTCGCTGCGCTTGTAGTGCACGTGGTAGGTCGTCTCGCTGACGCGGTGCTCTTCGCGCGTGGTCTGCCCCGAGAGGATGCCCTCCGTGCTGGCCTTCGCCTCGTGCTGCTGGCGGTTCGGCTCGGGGAACTGGTGGCCGCACTGCGGGCAGGTCTGGTAGCCCGCAGCGATGAGGGCCTGGCAGTTCGGGCACTCCTTGGCGGGCGCTTCGCCGTCGCCGCGATCGTCGGTGGCGATGCGGATCGCGTCGACCGGGCCGTGGCGGAGCACGTTGCCGCCGAAATCGAGCACGAGGCAGTCGTTCTTGCCGGGGTGCAGCCGGAAGCCTCGGCCCACCATCTGGTAGTAAAGACCCGGCGACATGGTCGGGCGCACGAGCGCCACGCAGTCGATGTGCGGTGCATCGAAGCCGGTCGTCAGCACGTTCACATTGCACAGGTACTTGAGCTCGCCCGAACGGAAGCGGCCGAGGATCGCCGCACGCACGCCGTCGGGCGTGTCGCCGGTGACGAAGCCGCACTCGATGCCGTGCTTGGTCTTGAGCACATCGACGATGTGCTGGCCGTGGCGGATGCCCGACGAGAAGATCAGCGTGGCGCTGCGGTCCTTGGTGTGCTCGGCGATCTCTGCGCACGCCCCTTCGACCAGCCCCTCCTTGTCCATGAGGTCCTCGACCTCGCTGGCGACGAACTCGCCGGCGCGGACGTGCAGGTCGTCGGTGCTGATCTTCTGCAGGCCCGCCTTGGTCTTGAGCGGCGACAGGAATCCCTGCACGATCAGCTCGCGGACGCCGACTTCGTAGCAGACGTGGTTGAGGATGTTCTCGGCGGCGCAGATCGAGCCGGACTTCATGCGGTACGGCGTGGCGGTCAGGCCGATGATCCGGACGTTCGGGTTCACCACCTTCGCGTCGGCGATGAACTGGCGGTACATGCCGTCGTCCTCGGCGGGGACCATGTGCGCCTCATCGACGATGATGAGATCGACGGGGCCGAGGTCGCACGCCTTCTTCCAGATGCTCTGAATGCCCGCGACCGTGACGGCGTAGCCGAGGTCCTTGCGCTTGAGTCCAGCCGAGTAGATGCCCATCGGCACGTCGGGCGCGATGACGCGGAGCTTGTCGGCCGCCTGCTCGAGGAGTTCCTTCACGTGCGCCAGCAGCACGACGCGGCCGCCCCAGTGGCCGACGGCGTCGCGGCAGATCGTGGCGATGACCGGCGTCTTGCCCCCGCCGGTCGGGATGACCACGCAGGGGTTGTCATCGCGGGTCCGCAGGTGCTCGTACACCGCGGCGATGGCTTCGGATTGGTACGGTCGCAGCTCCATTAGCACGCCGCCTCCTCGAGCGCTCGCACGCAGACCGACCACAAGCCAACCTGCTCATCGCTATCCCAGCATGGATCGGGGCGGCCTGGCCGGGACAATGACCAAGCACGAGCCTCCGTGCTCGGAGAGAAGCAACCAACGCGCTCGGGCTGATGCACGCCTGTTGCCGGCGCGTTCCACTTCTTGCGCTGCTCCGCCATGTAGCGTGCATGGCACGGAGCACAGCAGAAGCCGAAGCGTGGATGAGTACTGCCGCAGAGTGGGCACGGGACAGTCATGGCTTGATCTCTGTGAGTTCCACCAGCACTTTGCCGCTCGGTGTCACCGGGCCTCGCTCGACAATCAACCGATCAATCTGCGAGTCGTCTCGGTACGCCCCGCCCCTGGCCAGGGCATCGAGCAGCGCCTTCTGCACGTTATCGAGGTCGCGCCGCCTGCTGTCGGGCGGGCAGACGGTGACACGCACCTCCAGCCGACCGTTCAGCCGCACTACCCGCCTCGCCGCGAGGGCGGCGCACACGCTCACGCGGTAGCGCCGGCCCTCGCGGCTCAGCACGGTCCTAGAGCCCATGCGCCGCCAGATGTGGTTCACGCTGGGCGGGTACGGGAGCTCGAGGACGCGACCGGATGGACTTGGGGGGGTCAGCGTTTCCAGGGCGGCGTGCTCCCCGGGCCGACGCCGACCGGAGCGCGGGCGCTCACCGGCGAGCCCCCGCTGCCCTTCTTGGCGTAGCCCTTAATGACATTGGTGAACTCGCCGTTGTCGTCGCGCTTCTTCAGCCCGACGTTGATCTCCAGCGGCACGTTGTGGAGCTCGACCGAGTCCTTCGGCTGCATGACGCCGATGGCCCAGCAGATGGCCGAGAGCTCGCCGCGGGCGATCTTGACCGTCATCTCGCTCTTGTTCTCGAGGTTGAGGCGGGCCCAGACCAGCCGGCCCTTGAACTCGCCGTCGATGATCTGGAAGGTCAGCTGCAGGTACTTGCCGCCCCCGGTCTTGGTCGGCTTGAGCTCCGACTCGGAGACGACGGCGAGGTACTTGCCCGCGGGGAGCGGATCGAGAGCGACGGACGGGTCAACCTGGTTTGCGTCGAAGTTGTTCAGAGTTGCCATGAGTCAGTTCCTTTGCGATTGGTGATGGACGGATGAGGGATGGGCAACGGCAACGGCGCTCAGGCCGCGCCGGCGTTGTCGGTGGTGGGGGCAGGGGTGGCGACGGCGGCGGAAGGGTCCTCGCCGCGCACGAGCGCCGCAAAGACGCGGTAGTCCAGCGGGATCTCCTCGGGCAGACCCAAGCGGTTCTTGGCGACGTGCGCCGGACGCTCGACGGTGCGGATGATCCGCTCGCCGGTGGAAACGCCGTTGTGCTTGGCCTTGTTGAAGCCCTCGTCGACCTTGATGGTGTGGACCTTGTACGTGGCGAAGAGCACCTCGTCGGCCCACTCCTGCACCAGCGCCGACGCGAGCTTGTGCAGGCGCGGCGAGTAGCGGTCGTACGGCACGGTCTCGGGATTCTCGAACTTCTCGATCTTGGCGTGCGCGATGAGGACCACCGTCATACCGCGATCGCTGCGGAGCGCATCGAGCGCCCCGAGCACGGCCCGCCATTTGTCGACTGCGAAGGCGAAGCCCTTCGCATACCCGATCTTCTCGATGTTCTCGACGCTCTCGTCGGCGCAGACTTCGCCCCAGATGAGGCGTTCGAGCCAATCAAGGCTGTCGATGACGACTGTGCGGTAGTCGTGGTCGCCCGAGTACAGGGACTCGAGCGCCGCCATCACCTCGCCGAGGCTGCGGGCCAGCGGGAACGACTCGCAGTCGATGTCGGCCAGGCCGTCTTCGGTGGGAACGAAGATGGGCTTCTCGGCCATCGCGCCAAAGGTGCTCTTGCCGATGCCGTGCGTGCCGTACAGCATCACGCGGCGGGGGCGCGCCTTGCGGCCCTTGCTGATCTGGTTCATGAGGGTGTGGGGGGTTGCGGTTGCGGTTGTGGGCATGGAATCTCCGTGATTGCAGAAAGTGGGATCGATGTCCTCAGGCCAGATGTCGCGGGTGAATGCGCCTTGGCCGAGGCGGACGAGCGGAAGTGGTGTGATCACGCGGCGGCCGCCGTGGGCTCGGCCGAGGACGCCTTCACGCGTCGGACGGTGAAGGCGTCCTCGCCGAACTCGCGGAGCATCAGCGAGGTGAACATTCGGACGACCGCTGCGCCCACCGGCGTTGTGCCGTCGACGCTCAGGCTTCGACCCGCCTGGTCCGCCGCGAAGCTGACGTCCATTCGGACGATGGCATTGCCGAAGAGCCCCTCGGCGGCGATCATCGCCAGGTGCAGCGTTGCTTCCGCGTCGGTGAGGGCAATGTCCTTGTCGAAGGTAAAGCGGTACACGCCGGTGGTCATGGTGAACTCCTCGCTGCAAACTGGGGTGCTGCTCCCCGGCTACATACGCCGTCCGCAGGGCCGCTGTCCGCTTTGGTCACATTGGCTTGAAGCCCGCGGCGGCAAACCGCACGCGGAGCTCGGCGAGGCGATTGCGCAGCTGGCGACGGGAAATGCCCAGGCCGCGAGCGGTCGACACTGCGGAGTCTTCCTGCAGCGCACGGCACAAGTCGGCGAGATCGGGGGGCAGCGCCGCCACGATTTCGCGGATCGAGTCATTGAGATGGAACTCATCGATGGGGGAGCGGACCTCACGCCCAAGGCGGCGAGCCCCATCGGCCTCCCCGACCGCTGCCGAGCCGGTGACCGGATCCGTGGTCTGGCTCTCCCGGAGCCTCTCGATGGATGCCATGCCGTGGTCGCCGGAGCGCTTCTCACGCTGGCGAGCCCGAAGCAGGGTGATCGCGGCTGAGTCCAGAACGCGGGACACGAACGTGCGAAGCTGGGCCCGCTCGGGATCGAACTGGCCGAGCCGCTTGGCGAGGATGAGCGTCAGGTCCCGCAGAACGTCGTCGCGTTCGACGCCCCGGAAGGCCGGGGACTTCATCAGGCTGCGGGCCTTGATCAGGATGAGTGTGCGGATGTATTGGTCGTTCAGTGATGCGCCGTTGGTCACGGGTGACCTCCGGGGCCGGAGCCATCACCCGTCCGTGCCAATCTCGCGTCGCGGCGCACGCCGCAGACATTCACGAGCTTGTAGCGACCGGCGGGTTATGGCCCTCGTGGCCCTCGGACCCACCGGCCGGTGTCGCGGTTCTGAACGCCCCGCGACCTACGCCATCGATGTCGAACAACGCGCAGAGGCCTGTTTTCACGGCACCTGCACGATTTTCAGAATCTCCCACCTTTGTCGCGTCGGTGCGACGCGACAGTCCGCACCACCGAGTTGCTGTTGGCTCCGTTGATCACGACGGCTGGGCCGCCCGCGCGGTCCACGGCGCGCTTGACCTTGTCCTTGGTGATCTTGGTCTTCAGGCGCGCCGAGAGCACCTTGGCTGCCTCGCGGTACGAGAGGCATGCCTGGTACGCGCCGACCAGTACCTCGTCCTGCTGGTGTGATGCTGCCGCAGCCTGGGCCTGCCGGCGCAGGACACGCCTTTTGCCGGCCGCATCCAGAGGCAAGAGCTCCACCTGCGCCTGAAGCTCGTCAGCCTTCTGAACCAGGTCGTGAAGCAGGACGACATCCGCATGCAGCCCTGTCGCATCCTGCGACATCACCCGCGACAGTGCGACACATGCTGGCGGCCGGCCTGGCCAGACGTGGGATGGGGGTTCCAGGCCGCTGACCAGCACAATGGGCCGACCTGCCTGACCCGCGTGGGCTGCGATGCGGGCAGCATCCTCGGCACCGAGCCCCCGGGCCAGCAGCACCTCACGGGAAGTCTGCTGCCATCGGGTTGTGCCGAGTCGCCACACACGGCCAGATTCGATCGGAGTGGGGCGTCCCTGAAGACCAAGCGCCGCCGCGATGAGCGAAGCGACAGCGTCTCCGTCAATCGTCCATTGCCGCAGGGCGTCAGGATCGACCTCGACCGTGACCGACTCCGGGCACGCAATGAAGAACCGAGGCGGGTCGGCGTCGGGAACCTCGAGCACCTCCTCGACATGCTCCGATTCGCAGCACGGACAGCCCACGCGCGAGGCGGACGTCGTGGCGCAGAGCACCCCACGCTCTTGGAGCCACCGGGCTTGCCCGTCCGGCCATGATGCCACCTCACGGGCTGAAAAGAGCGGCTCAGTGCTGTCGAAGCATGCCCACAGGCGGCAGAGAGAATCACCCATGGGTCACCTCCCACAGCCGCAGGCACCGCTCGCCGATCGCGCGCAGCTCGTCCGGCTTGCTCTTGAGGTCGCAGGAGTTGGGGCAGCTGACGCTAAACCTGAGCGGGCGGGGGCGCGCGTCCGCTGAGAAGCGCAACTCGAAGGACATCTGCTTCACGCGCAGCCGGTCGGGCGTCAGCCGCTGGGTGTTCAAGTACTCGGCAATCGCCTGATCGATCCGGTGAATGCCTCGCTCGGGGTTGAGCCCAAGCTCGATGTACTCGCCGGGGCGGTCGATCGGCTCCATCCGCACGCGGGTGATCGTAACCGCGACGATGCGATCCTTGGGATCGGTGGGCAGCCTCCTGTCCGGCTTGAGCAGGTGATCAAGGGCGTACGCGGGGCGCTTTGGGTCCCCGGGCCCGATGTCAACGCCAAGCACGGCTTTGCAGAACCTCTGCTGGAGGGGCTCGTACACCTTCTTCCCGCCCTTGGCGTACACATCGAGCGTCCCATCGCTGGGGTTGAACACGAAGACGTTGTCGAACACGCGCCGCTCTTTGCTCCGCACGAGATGCCCGGTGTCGTCGAAGACCACCGGGTCATCGGGGTAGTCATCGAGATAGGCAAAGAAGTACTCGCTGCCGCCGATCCTCGTGTAGTGCTCGATCTCGCAGATCCTGCCGCGCAGCTGGCGATCCCAGTAGAACTCCGCCAGCGCCGCCTTCAGCGCCGCCTTGTGGGAATCATCCACCGCGATCGCCTCCTTCGGTAGGCTGTTCCGCGTGATCCAGTAGCGGCCCGTGGAGAGGGCCTCCGCCCGTGCGAAGTAGGCGGCGACGACGAACGCCATCCTGACGTTGAGGTACGTCCACATCGCGCGGTCGGCCTGACCGACGATCGCCTCGAACTCGGCGAGGCGATCGGGCGCGACGCGTTGGATCTCTTCAACCAGCACCTTCACGCCGCGCTCGTCCGCCAGTTCGTTGATGTCCTGGAGCACGAGCTGGATGAGCCGGCGCTTGTCGTCGGGCATCTTCTGCCACGCGGCGAAGATGGGCTCGACCTGGGTCTCGCCCAGGTCATCCCAAGGGATGCCTTCGACCACGCCGGCGCGTTCGAAGCACACGCGGGTGAGCGAGTTGGAAATCTTGCGGAGGATGCGACGCGGATCAAAGTCTTTGGCCATTTCAGGGCCTCCAATTGTCCATGTTCCGTGAACAGTAAACGCACTGCGCACAAGAACACTGGGGGTTCAACCAAACAAGGATCGATCACGAGTGAGCAGCCCAAGCGCCTCCAGGCGGTAGCTCATGGCCTCTGCAGACACATGGAACTGCTCAGCGAACGGTTTCGAGAAACGCTGCATCGCAGCGTCCTGCTGTGCCTTCACATGTCCGCTTGAAGTGGGCGCGAAGCGGTCAAGCACACACACCACGTCGTCAGTACCTCTCCATTTGATCCACGCCCGGCGAATCAGGTCACGCGGCATGAGCAGGAACGCGGCGAACATATTTGCCTGTACTTCTTCACGCGCTTGGTCGGTCGAGCGGCACACAAATGCGGGCGCATCCGATATGGCCGTCAAGGACATCTGGGTCTCGTCGCGGAGAAAGACTTTCCGGTGAAGCTGCCAGTGACCAATCTCATGTGCGAGCGTGAACCGGTAGCGTCCGAGCATGCGCGGGTGCTCGACCGGATCAAGGCTCCGGTCAACTCGGATGAGCTGTTCCTTAAACCAGATCGCACCCAGCACATCCGCGTGACCGAAACGCTTCTGAAGGTCATCCATCTCGTATCGCAGCTTGAGCTGCAGCTCGATCATTTCATCGACGGGTACCGGGGGTTCAGAGACCTCGCCGTGTTCCTTCTGCCACAGCCCGAAAAGCGTCTCGGCCTCAGCCTCGATGCTGCCGTCGCTCAACCAGGGTACACGCTCAGCTTTGGCGGGCGGCTTTGCCATCACTGCCCCTCCTTCTGAAGCCTCTTTGCATGCTCAGCGAGCGCCTTGAGCTGATCGGCGGTGAGCCCCTTGGCAGCGCGGAGCAACTCGGGCATCTCAGTCGGTTCGTTCTGAATAATCCCCGGCAGGTCTTCCGGCATGCGCCCGGCCAATGAGATCAGTTCGTCGGCCTTTTCGCCCAGGACTTCCGCCATGCGACGGACCCGCTCCACTGTCGGCGGGCGCTCAACCTTTCCCTGCTCGACGAGCGAGAGATAGGTTGGACTCACGTCGATGAGCTCCGCGAACTTCCGCAGGCTGTGACCCTTGGCGAGCCGCTTCTCGCGGATGAGCTCGCCGAAGGCTGGTTGTTTCTTGCTCATGTCTGGCGTCCGTTCACAAATCACTCCTCAGGCCGCGATCGGCCACTCCGCGTACAACGCCTCCGCCTGTGCCATCAGCACGGGCATCAGCCGATCAAAGTCCTCAGCCTTCACGCCCTGCTTCGTCAGAACACGCCGCACCGCCGCTCTCACTGCGGCCTTCACGTCCTCCCGATGCGGCTCGGTCCAATCCACCTTCAGGTTTCGCTTGATGCTCTGCACAACGTCGTGGATCAAGCCCTTCAGGAAGTCCACGCCGTAGACATTCTCGTAGTTGATGGCGACGGCGTCGTAGAAGGCGAGCTCATCCTCCGCCAAGCCCAACTGCCCGGCCCGCTGATCCGAGGCCTCCATGTCCTTCTTGATCTCGATCATGGCGCGGATCACCGCCGCCGCGTCGATGAGCCGGTTGTGGTACTTCTGGAGGGTCGCTTCGAGCAGTTCACGGAACGTCTTCGCTTTGGCCAGGTTCTTCTTCGCCCGCATGTGGATCTCGTCGGCGAGCAGTTTCTCGAGCAACTTGAGCCGAAGGTCCGGCAGCGGCCGATCCTTGAACGTCTGAAGGAAGTTGTCGTCGAGGATCGAGATGTCGGCTCGCGTGATCCCCGCGGCCTTGAAGATGTCAACGACGCCCTCGCTCTCGACGGTGTCATCCACCAGGTCCCGCACCGCCTTCTCGATGTCTCTGGTTGGTCCACGCCCGCGGATCGTCTTGAGGAGTTGCTTGCGCACTCGCTGACAGAAGATCACCTCGTCGGCGCTGGCGCGGCAGTCATCCAGGTGTTTGACGAGCAGGAACGCGCTCGTGAGCCTCAGCTCAGCGTCCAAGAAGTGGTCCCGCAGGTCATCGTCGCTGGTCAGATGCCCATAAACCGCCGCGTAGCGGTCCTCCAGCGCGATCGGCGAGAGCCGCCGCCAGTCGCCGTAGTTCACGCCCCCCGCACCTTCGGGCAGGAACGACCGCACCTCGGCCAGCGCCGCCACGAACAGCGGCCGGGCGTCTTCATCCAGCCCGCCCGCGGGCTTCCCGTGATCCTCTCCACCCGCTGCCCCCCCTCCAGCATACTTCGCGGTCGCTGCCCGCAGCTCATCGCCGATGCCGATGTAGTCCACGATCAGCCCGTGCGGCTTGTCGCTAAACACGCGGTTCACACGCGAGATAGCCTGGATCATCGTGTGCCCCTTCATGGGCTTGTCCACATACAGCGTGTGCAGACATGGGATGTCCGTGCCCGTGAGCCACATGTCGCAGACGATCACCATCGACAGCGGATCGTCCGCGTCGATCATCCGCTTCTTGATCGCCTCGCGCTGCTGCTTGGTAGTCAGATGCCCGGCCTTGCTCCACGCCTCGGGGTCCTGCCCAGGTCGCCGGTCATCACCACCTTGATCTCGGGGCATCCGGGCAATGCCCGCAGTGCGTCATAGAGCCGTACGCAGTTCTCGCGGATCATGCAGACGACCATCGCCTTGCCCTTGAGCGTGGCCGTCCGGTCCTTGAAGTGCGCGAGTAAATCCGCCGCGAACTGGTCGATCCGCTCCTTCGCGCCCGCCGCCTTGGCCAGCGCGGCCCATTGGCCCTTCTTTCTCTCGAGCTCGTCAATCGGCGCATCCTCGACAATCTCCGCCAATGCCCCATCCACATCCGTCTTGTTCAAATGGAGCTTGATCTGCCGCGGCTCGTAGAAGATCGGCACCGTCGCCTTGTCATCCTGGCTCTGGCGGATGTCGTAGACGTGGACCAGGTCACCGAAGACCTCGACGGTGTCGGCCCCGCTGAAGGAGACGGGCGTGCCGGTGAACCCCAGCCGGCGGGCATTCGGGAGCGCTGCCCCGAGCCATCGTGCAAAGCCCTTGGTGAACCCGTACTGGCTCCGGTGCGCCTCATCGGCGATCACGATGACGTTGTCTCGCGTCGAGAGCACCGGATGCTCGGCCTCGCCCTCCCGCAGCGCGAACTTCTCGATCGTGGTGAAGATCACCTCACCGCCCTGCGTTTGGAGAAGGCCGCGAAGATCCTCGACGCTCTTGGCGTGCTTGACGTCGCCCACCAGCGACCGCGCCGCGACGAACTGGTCGTGCAGTTGCTGGTCCAGGTCCGTCCGATCGACCTGAATCACGAAGGTCGGGTTGTTCAGCGACGGCTCCCGCCGCAGCATCCCCACCAGGAAGCACATCGACAGCGACTTGCCCGAGCCGGTGGTGTGCCAGATCACGCCCAATCTTTTGTTCGCTTCGCTGGGCCGCTTGTCCGCGCTCGCGCTCGCGACCGACTCCAGGATCTTCCGCGCCCCGATCCGCACCGCGAAGAACTGGTGGTACTTCCCGCCCTTCTTGATGATCTTGCCCCCGGCTGCTCCAACGGTCTCGAACACGATGAAGTCGCGGATGTACGCCAAGAGCCGGTCCTTGGGCAGCAGCCCCTCGACCAGCGTCTTCATACTCCCGGTCGTTCCCCGCTCGACGCTCGTGCCATCAATGCTCTTCCACGGCGCGTACCACTCCGCGCTGGCGGTCCACATGCCGTGCAGCGTGGTCACGCCGTCAGAGGCGATGCAAAGCGCGTTGTGGTCAAAGAGTTGCGGGATCTCGTGGCGGTAGTGGCCGATCTGGTTGATCGCATCCGCCACCGTGGGGTGCTCGTCGTAGGGGTTCTTCAACTCGAACAGGACCAGCGGCAGCCCGTTCACGTACACGATGATGTCGGGCCGGCGGTCGTTCCCCCCGGCCATGCCCGCATCCTCGCGCACCCCGCGCACGGCCAACTGGTTCACGACCAAAAACTCGTTGTGCTCCGGCGTCTCCCAGTCCACGGCGTAGATGTGCGCGATGCGTTTGCTCGCGGGCGTTGTCCTCGTCGCCGGCTCCTCGACCGCGATCTCCACGCCCCCGCGCAGCATGGCGTGCAGACCAGCGTTGCGGCGGAGCGTGTCCACCCCCTCGGGCCGGGCGAACTTGGCGATGGCGAGCTCGATGGCCGCCTCCGGCAGCCCATCGGGCCGGGTGACTGTCCGCCCGTACCGTCGCGTCAAAAACGCGCGCAGATGGTCCTTGAGCACCACCTCGGCCTCATCGCCGCCCCGCATCGCCAGCAGTTCCGACCCGTGGACATAGACATACCCGAGCGACTTGAGCCGCTCGATGGTGGTGTACTCGAACTCGGACTCGGAGCCGTGCCAGCCCATGCGTCAGGCCCTCGCTTTCGCGCCCGCGTGAACCGTCCCCGCGCCCGGGCGAGCGGGCCGGGCGGGTGGTGTGGATGTCCCGGTGGATCGGAGCGCGGCATCCACGGCCCGGTCGGCCTCGCGCAAGCGAATCTCGCCCGAGAGCAGTTGCGGCAGGATCGCATCGCGCAGCGCGGCGAGCGCGCGTGACTCGTGCGCGTGGATGCGCAGCATGTCGGCCACCTGCCGCATCCACACCGAGTAGGAAGCCGCGATCGGCTCCGGCGGGATCACGATCTGATAGCGGGCCATGTCGCCCCAACTGGTCCGGGGCATCCGTGTGCCGCCCGATGCGCCGTCCACGTAGTCGATGAACTCATCGGACGAGAGGTGGCCGAGCAGCACGCCGAACCAGCACTCTTTCTTCGGAGCCGCGACGATCACGTCCGTCGAACACACTCCGTCGATCAGGGCCACGCCGACCTTGTGGAAGTACGGGCGCAACTTGCCGAAGAGGATTTCACCGCGCGCGAAGCGGGACTTGCCGCTCGACACGTCCGCCGCCGTGCCCCAATCGTCAAGCGCGATGCACCGCCGGGGCATGTGTTCCAGTCCGATGTAGGGCGTCGTCGCGTCCACCTCGGAGGGCAGCACGCCGCGGCGCGGGTTGGTGCCGATCTCGCCCACCGTCCCCACCCTCCACCCCTCGGGGATGGGGCCGAGGGGGGAATCGGTGAGGCGTGTGGGCCAGGGGGCGTGTGGGGGGGCGGGGGCCGCGGGGGCCGAGCGGGGCGCGGGGGAGGCGGGGCCGCCGCGGCGGGCGGGGGGTACAGGCGGTGGTGCAGGTGGACGCGAAGGTGGGCCTGGGGCGGGCCGCAGCACGGGGTCAAAGTCCACGAACCACGACCGGAACACCCCGCGCGCCAGGTCCTCCAGCGTCCGGTTCATCCGCCGATTCAACTCGATCTTGTCATCCAGCCCCCCCAGCACCCGCGCGATGGCGCGTTGCTCGGAGAGAGGGGGGAGGTCGAACCGGAACGCCTCGATGCGCGTCGGCGCGGTGTGAACGATCTTCGTCCCGCTCGACGACGCGACGAGTTCCGTGTTGAAGTCCTTCCACAAGAACAACCAGTACAGATAGTCCAGCGAGACGCGCTTGGGCTGCTTGACCACAACCTTGCCCAAGCGCTGGTTGTGCAAGTAGCGGCGTCCGTCATTGGGAACGCGGGCCGGGATGCCGAGGATTTCGCCGCCCGATGTCTGACACGTCATCACGAGCAACACGTCGCCGGGCGAGAGGTCGTAGTCGGCTGGGTACTCGCCCAGATATTCCTTCACGTTCGTCGAGTCGAAACGGAAGCCGCCGGTGTACTGAAAGTTGCCGACCGCGACGACGATCGGGCGGCCCGTCAAATCCTCGCTGAACAGGTCGCTCTTGAATGGCCAGCCGTGCTTGATGCCGACCAGGTCGCCGAGCCGCACGGATTCCCATGAGTGTTCACCCACGTCGCACCCCCGATCCGCCCGCGTGCAGGTCCGCTGATGCCAGAGGGGCGTGCCGCCCCTCCGGCACCTCCCCGGCTGAGAAGAGACGACCACCCGCGCGGGCCAGTGCGACAACCCCGCCGCCCCGGCGCGCTGCGCCGGGCCTCCGTGGGCCGTGCAATCCCGTCCGTGCGCCGGCCACTCCCTCCCGGCGCGCTACCGCTGGGCTCCCGGGCGCGGGGGCGGGCCTCCGGCGCGCCGCCATTCCCCTCCGGGGCGCTTCCAATCCCTCCCAACGCGCCGCCACGGAGTCCCGGCGCGCTGCGCCGCTTCCCTCCGGCTCACTCGGAAGACGCTCCGGATGAGTCGGAGCGTTCTCCGGCTCACCCGGAGAACGCGACGGATGACCCGGACAACGCGACAGGCGACCCGGCGCGTGCTCCGGCCCGCCCGGAGCGTTCTCCAACTGACCCGGCGGACGCGACAACTCATCCGTCGCGTCCGCCAAGTGACCTGTCGCGTGGCGGGCACGGTGCCCGGAGGGCACAATCTGCGCGGCGGGGGCCAGCGCGAACCATCCGGACATACCGGAGAGTTGCCCGCCAGCCCATCCTGTAAGCATTCCTGACAAGTTCATTTGGCGGTGGCTCCCATCGCCGCCGCCACCTCGGCCAGGCTCAGCCGGATCTGCTTCTCCAGCGCCGCCGACTGCGTGAACTGCTCATCCAGGGTCGCGCACAGGTGCGGGAAGCGGTCCTCGAACGGCTCGTCGGGATCGTCGCTCTCGGCCGCGCCGACGTAGCGGCCCGGCGTCAGGGCATAGTTGTGCTCGCGGACCTCGTCGAGTGTGGCCGCCTTGCAGAAGCCCGCGACCTCCGCGGGCGTGCCGGTGCGCTTGAACTCGCGGTAGACGGATGCGATCTTCTCGACCTCTTCCGCCGAGAGTTGCTTCTGCTTCCGCGAGCCGGGGATCAGCACGCCCAGTTTGCGGCCGTCGATGAAGAGGATCTCGTTCTTCCGCGCGCGGAAGCCGCCTCCGCCGCCTCTGTTCTTTGACAGGAACCAGAGGCAGCACGGGATCTGCGTGTTAGCAAAGAGCTGGCCCGTGAGCTGCACGATGCAGTCCACGTACCCGTGCTCGACCATCGCCTTACGGACTTCGAGGCGCGCGACTTCGCCATTGGAGAGTTCGCCGGTGGCCATGACGAACCCGGCGGTACCGCCCGAGTACTTCTTTCCATCCGGATCACGCAGGTGATGCAGGAAGTGCATCATCCACATGGTGTTGGCGTTGCGGGGCGAGAGGGGCATGGGCTGGCCCGCCGCGAGGCCGTTGGTGGTGGTCCCGTTCGCGCCAGCACGCTTGGCGAAGTCCAACCGTGGGTCCTTGCTCGTGATGCGGTGAGCGCCCCAGCCGTCCTCGCCCTTCGCGCCGTCGTTGAAGGGGGGATTGGCGATGACGTAGTCGGCCTTCGTGTCGGCGTGCAGATCATTGAAGTACGAACTGCCGAGTTGGATGTTGCCGTCGATGCCGTGGATGAAGAGGTTCATCCGGCACAGTCGGTACGTGAAGTCCTTGCTTTCCTGGCCGATGAATGACAGGCGGCCCGAGTGCCTCGTGAACACATCCGACTGCACGAACATGCCGCCCGCGCCGCAGCAGGGGTCGTACACGACGCCGCCCTCGGGCTCGAGCATGGCGACGAGCGTGCGGACGATGGAGACGGGCGTGAAGTACTCGCCGCCGCGCTTGCCCTCGCTGTTGGCGAACTCGCCGATGAAGTACTCGTAGACGCGGCCGACCAGATCCTCGCCGCCGTGGTCCTGCTTGAAGATGTCCTTCGAGAACAGATTGATGAGCCCGGTGACGCCCTCGCGGTCAAGGTTCGAGCCGGCGTAGATGCGGGGCAGCAGGCCGCGGAGCTTGTCGGGGTAGGTCTTCTCCAGAAGTTCGAGGGCGTCGTCGAGGATGCTCTTGATGGTGTCCGCCTGGGCGTGCTGGAGAATGTACGACCAGCGCGACTTCTCAGGGACGATGAATGCACCCGCGGCGCAATACTCGTCCGCGTCGGCCAGAATGCGAGCGCGGGCCTTCGCGTCCTTGGTGAAGTAATCGCTTTTCGGGTCAGCGAGCAGCCCCTCCAACTCCTCGCGGCGGCGCTCGTAGCGGAGCGAGAGGAACCGGAGAAAGATGATGGGCAAGACGTACCGCTTGTAGTCCGCGGGCTCGATGGAGCCGCGCAGGTTCACGGCGGCCTGCCACAGCTCCTTCATGAGCTGTGCCGTCCCGTTCTGCGGGGCTTCGTCCTTCGGCTTCTTCGCGGTCCGCTTGGCCATTTTGTACTCCGTCCATGTTCAGTGAACGTGGACAGGGTATCATAACCAGCGGGTCAAAGCCAGCGGATCAGGGTAGATCCGACAGCCCGCGTCAAAATGGAGTAGACGCTATGTCGAAGTCCAAGGGATTCAAGATCGGTCGGGACAATGAGACGGGCCGCCTGAAGTCTGTCGATCAGGCCAAGGCCAACCCCCGAGGGTCGTCAGTCGAGGTCATGCCCAAGAAGGGGAACGGCGACACGGGTCGCTACGACAACAAGAAGAAGTAGTTGTCAGCGGCGTGGCAGCGATCCCCATCGCCGCCGTTGCTCCATCCAGTCCATCACGCAGGCCACGTCGCGCAGCATGTGCTCGTGGATGGGATCGCGCCCACTCATCACCAGCGGCAGGAACAGGATCTCCTCCTGAATATCCGGCGCGAGGTGGCAGAGATTCATCAGCTGCGTGATCCGAGGCTGGGTGACGTGCGTCAGCCGGGCGATCTCGGAGATGTTGGCGACCTTGCCGGCGCGGATCATCTCGTCGAAATGGATCGCCAGCGCCATCAGGCGGGAGATCCGCGGCACGCGGCCGGGGTCCACGGCCACGCGAGCGGCGGGCTTCGTGTCGATCGTCTTGCGCCCGTGTGCGGCGCGGTTGAAGAAGACCTTCGTCTTGACGGTGATCATGCCTGGGCCTCCGGTCCTTCCACGTTCCCGCCCGCCAGCGCCTTCACGCCCGACGGGTAGAACGACACCTCGATGCTGCTGTCGAGGGCGTCGAAGACGACCTTGTTGATCAGCAACTGGAGCATCCGGACCTGTTCTCGGGGCGCGAGCGCGGTCCAGACGTTGTCGAAGTCGGCAAACGCCGCGTGGAGGTCTTCGGCTGAGAGCACTTCCGCTCGGTGGCGTTCTACGGCGGCCCCAATGTCGCTGGCCCGCCGCTCCGCCTCGCGGATCTGGTCGTTGAGGTCGGTGATGCGGCCCGCGGACCTGGAGGACGCTGGCTCGGTGGTTGCCAGGCGGCGGATCTCGGCGTGATTGCGCCCCAGACCACGGTTGACAATGCGCAGCTCGGCGTCCAACTGCTCGATGGCCGCGTCTGCTTGAGCCCGCGATGCCGAGAGCGTCTCCTCCAGAACGCTCTGGTCCTGGCCGACGCACCGGATCTGTTCGACGACCGCCTTCTCGATCTCAAGGGCGGGCAGCGAACCACTCTGGCAACGAGCGCGGCCCTTCTTGATGGCGTTGCAGCAGACGTAGTACCGATACGCCTTGTTCCCACGCCGGGTAAAGGTGTGGACCATCGCGCTGCCGCACCCCTTGCAGTACAGCAGTTTGCGCAGGAGCGCCCCGAACTGGTTCCGCAGTTCGTTGCCGCGGGTCCGTGAATTCTTCTGCATCAGCACGTGAGCACGCCGGAACGTCTCCTCCTCAACTATGGCCTCGTGCTGCCCCTGGTACGTCTCGCCCTTGTGGACCACCTTGCCCATGTAGATCGGATTCGTCAGCGTGCAGTACACCGAGTGCCGGTCCCATTCCACGCCTCCGCGAACCACGCCCGCCTTCGTTCGCCACGATTTGGTCTTCCAGCCGCGTTTGCAGAGATCTTCACCGACCGACAGCAACGACCCGAGTTGGAGGTACCGCTCAAAGATGTGGCGAACCCGCGACGCCTCAGCCGGGTTGACGACGAGGCGTGCGCTTCCGTTCGAGCGGTCGACGTCGTACCCGAACGGCGGCGGACCGCCGCCCCATTTGCCCCGCTTCTTCGCTGCCGCGATCTTGTCCCGGATGCGCTCGCCGATGATCTCACGCTCGAACTGGGCGAACGACAGGAGGATGTTGAGCGTGAGCCGGCCCATCGAATGAGTCGTGTTGAAGTGCTGGGTAACCGAGACGAACGAAACCTTGTGGCGATCAAAGACCTCCATGAGGCGCGCGAAGTCCATCAGCGACCGGGACAGACGGTCCACCTTGTAGACCACCACGCAGTCGATTTTGCCCGCCTCGATGTCGGCCATCAGGCTCTTGAGGCCAGGCCGATCGACGTTGCCCCCCGAGAATCCGCCGTCGTCGTATCGATCGGGAAGCGCTGACCATCCCTCGTTCCGCTGGCTGGCGACGTACGCCTCCGCCGCCTCACGCTGGGCGTCGAGGGAGTTGAACTCCTGCTTGAGCCCCTCCTCGCTCGACTTTCGGGTGTAGATCGCGCAGCGACATTGCGGAGGCGGAGTGGCGGCGTGCTTTCCGTTCTGGGTGCCTCTGCTCATCGACGGCCCTCCAGGTTGAAGAACCGGAATCCGTTGATGTGCGATCCGGTGACCGCCTTGGCGATCGCCGACAGGGAGCGGTAGCGCTCACCCTCGAACTCGAACCCGTCCGCCAGCACCACGACCCGCACCGTCTGGCCCCGGTAGTCCCGGACGATCGCCGTTCCCGCGGGTGGTAGCCGTGGGTCCGCCGTGGCGGCGAGGGCGACCTTCTTGGCGTCCTTGGGGGCCTCCCCGAGCGTGGCCCACTTGGGCGGCGTACGCCGCACGTCGGTCGGGTTGGCGAGTTGGGCCGCTCGGACACGGGCTCGTTCGGACAAGCCACTTTCGGCGTTGGCCTGGATGCGCCACGCGATGCGGCGGACGAGGTAGATGCGGTGGCGGCTCTGAATCCGCTCGCCGAAGAGCTCGGCGTAGCGATCGTGCAATTCGCCGATCGTCATCTTTTCCAGCGCCGCGAGATCCTTCGAAACGGTTATCGTCATGGGCAAGTCTCCAGATGCCCGCACCGCTAACGCGCGGTACGGTCAGACACACTGAGGCCGGCTTCCTCGCCCAGTTCAAGTTCGATGTCCGCTTCTTCTTGATGCTGCGGTGTCGGGGCGTGTGTGGCAGCTTCAACCGTGCCAACAACAAGGCCCGTCGCCTTGGCACGCCGGTGCCATCGCATCGCGCCGGTCGCGAGGATGGCGATTACCTCGCGGCGGCGCTGGTCGGCGGACAGATTGGCGTCATCGTCATTGGCAACCATCGGTGGTGCTCCCGGCTCGTCGTCGGACGATTGAGGTGGCGTGGGGGCGAGAAGGCAAGGCATGCCTTCTCCCCGGCTACATACGCCACGCGGAGGCGGGCTGTCCGCACTGGGCATGTGAACGCACAACTGGTTTCGATTCGTGTGGCAGCTTCGCCAGCACGCTCGCTGGAACGCCCACGCGAAGCGAGCCGATGCGTCGGCATCACACCAACCGAGTTTGCGTTCGAAATCGCCGTCGCCCCTGCCGAACTCGCCATGTGTTGCCGACCCACGAGCTGTCGGGTCACGGCTATAACGGCGTGCAGGGTGAGACGCAGAGACTCTGAGACTTTTGGGGTTTGGACGCGTCCCCGCATGCCAGATGCCGCGCCCCGTGAGTCTCACGGCGCAAGTCAGTGAGACTTCCCGCGGTGGGGCATGTCGAGAGACTCGGCAAAACGCGGCCCGGAAACGCAAACGCCCCGGCCTTGCGGTCGGGGCGTTCACTTCTAACGGGTGGGTCGGCCAGTTTCTGGACGACCCGGGCAATAGCGGGGGTAGGATTTGAACCTACGACCTCCGGGTTATGAGCCCGACGAGCTACCAGGCTGCTCTACCCCGCAATCAGGGGCGAAGAATAGCGCCAACCACAATCACAGTCAATAATCTCCACTTTTCGCCACAATACCCCGCCATTTCAGCCGCTTCCTTGCATCAGTCTCTGCGCCCATTCGCCAGTACCATCATCCCATGGGCCCCATCACCGGCACCATCGTGATCGCCGGCGGGAGCGGATACCTCGGCGTCTCCCTCGCCCACCACCTTGCCGCCAAAGGGGCAACCGTCGTCATCCTCTCTCGTCACGCCCCAAAGCCCACCGGCCCTTGGCGGCACGTTGCCTGGGACGCGCGAACGCTCGACCACTGGCACCACGAACTCCACAACGCACGCGCCCTTGTCAATCTCGTCGGCCGCTCCGTCGACTGCATCAAGACCCCGGATCACCAGGACGAGATCCTCCGTTCTCGCATCGAGGCCACGCGAGTTCTTGGCCAGGCCATGCGACTCGTCGAATCGCCGCCGCCCGTCTGGGTCCAGATGAGCACGGCCCACATCTACGGCGATCCTCCCGATGTCCTCTGTAACGAAGATTCACCATTCGGCCTCGGTTTCGCCCCAACCGTCGGGCGCGCCTGGGAAGAAGCCTTTGCACAGAGCGTCCTTCCTACACAAAGGCAGGCCGTCCTCCGCACCAGTTTCGTGATCGGGCGCGATCGTGGCGCCGGCGGTGGGGCACTCGCTCGACTGATCTCTCTCGCACGACTCGGCCTCGGCGGCACCGTGGGCACGGGAACCCAAGGCATGAGTTGGATCCACGAGGCCGACATGAATCGCCTCTTTGAGCGTGCGATCACCGACGCCACCATGCATGGCGCCTACATCGCCACCGCGCCGAACCCCGTCTCTCAGCGTGAGTTCATGCGCACGCTCCGCAGAGCCATCGGGATGCCCATCGGCTTTCCAGCGACGTCATGGATGGTCCGCCTCGGCGCCACACTCCTCCTCAAGACCGACCCGGAACTCGCGCTCTATGGCCGATACCTCGTCTCCAAACGCCTCGAAGACGAGGGCTTCCAGTTCGAGTTCCCGCACCTCGCGCCCGCCATCGCCTCGCTGGTCGCGAAGTCCTGATCGGCAATGCCGCCCATCAGAACCAACTCATGCCAGGCAGCCGCGCCGCCTGCATGATCCACGATCGCATCTGCATCTCATCCAGGCCGACATCCTCGAAGATGTGGCAATATCGAATCCCTTCCTTCTTCGACTCTTCCGCCGGCATTGGCTCCAACCGCGTTCCATCGAAGAACGCGACTTTCACGTAGCGCGTAATGCAGTGCAGGCTCATAAACCATCCGATCGAGCCGTCCTCCTTCTCCACCCCAAAGAACGGCGAGTTCCAACGCACCGCCTTCTTCACATCGGGCACGAGTTCCACAACCAGCGCGTCCAGCCGCCGCCCGACGTCGCGTTTCCACCCGGGCATCGCGTCGATGAACGCCCGCACAGGCCCCGCTCCATCGCCCTTCGCGATCTGCGGATTGCCGCCGGCGAGGAGACGCGGGCCGTTGCTCACGGTTGCTAGTTTCGCACCCCTGGCCTTGGTTTTTGCATGCCCCGCACCCGTTGGCCGCAACGCCGGTAACGCCGTCGCCTTCCCTACGGAACGCCCAGACCCGACCTTCTTCTTCGCCGCCTTCGCCATGTCATTCCTCCGGGTTCGCTCCGCGCTCGCGCGCTGGTCGTGCCGATGTCCCGAAACCCTATACCACGCGAGAAGCGGGCGGCTCGCTGGCGTTTGGCGCCCTGCGAGATCATCAGGCTCTCGTAGCAAAAGCAGTGATGGCACACATCGTCCGCATGACATGCCGGAACCACGCGTCACGTCCCGCGTCAGACGTTCACATGGCCCACGTCGGATCACACGAGGAGCAGTCGCAGTCTTCTTCCGACACGCACGAAACCACGCGCCATCCAGGCTCGTGGATTCTCGCGGGGCTGGTGCTCATGCGGCGCTGCGCCGGAGGCGTTCTTCTCGTCGTCAGTGCCGCATCGCTCGTGATGTGGCCGATCTCCTGGCGACGCGCCGTATGGATTGAGGCCTCGCAGCCTTCTACCGCGACAGAGTGTGTGGGTCGCCCAAGTGGAATCCCAATAAGTATCTGGGGAATCGGGTGGGGAGGAGGCATGCCAACATTTTTCCCGCCAGACCAGCGATGGATGGTGGTCATCGAGAACGGTGTTCTCTATTCCCATCGCCGGATCACGCACGACAGCACGATCGACTGGTCGCCGAGCCTCTTCGGTGCCGCGTGGCGACTCGACGCCTTCACCTTCCCGGCGCGCGGCGTCGGCCACCCCGTCGCCTCGGTCCCCCTCCGCGAACGTGCGACCTATTTTCACAACTGGCACGACTGGCAACGGGGCACGCTCGCGTTCGCCGCGCCGTCGAGCCCGACCCCATACACCATCTGCTCGTTCGTCTTGAACATCCCCCTCTGGCTCCTCGGAGCGAGCACGGGCGTCGCCGCGTCGGGAGTTCTTCGATTCGACCGCGTGATTCTCCGCCACCGCCGCAGCGCGTCAGGGCGTTGCACGAGATGCGCCTATGACCTCAAGGGTCTCGATCGCCTCGCTCCGTGCCCCGAATGCGGGCACGTCGGGAGGTGAGTCACCAGACTTCTCATGAGTCGGCAGCGTCGTGAGCATCCGAGGCTGCGAGGAACTAATCCTCCCGCGCAGAGTACTTCACGCCGATCCATAGGATCGCGATCAGCAGGATCCCGCCCACGATCAGCACCAGTGGGTACAGTCCGCGTTTCGACGCCTCTTGGGCGATCTCTCGTCCAAGTTGTGCCGAGCCTGTGGCCGACTGGGCGAGCGTCACCGTGCCCGTCTGGATCGTGTGTGTGAAGATGGCCAAGAGGCTCTCGATCGGCATGATTCCAACACCATAGTGCCCACAGGCAGTTAGCCACGTTCGGAATGTCCTCGGGACCGCCTGGTGCGTCTTTCGATCCTAAACTCAAGTACACTGCGTGCGTTTGGTATTTCTTTGGGGCGATGCCTCGCATGGCTATCGCAGCCGTGCCCCGCTCCGAGTCCTCCATCGCGTGCACGACCCACTCCAACCCTCTCCACGGGAGCCGACCATGTCCGCCGACCTCAAGAATCTCAAGGGCATCTCCGACGCCGACAAGAAACTCCTCGAGCAGGCCGAGGAATGGCTTGGTGCCGAGCCGACCAAGATGGGCCCGATGAAGAACTTCTTCTGGGGGCGCGTCAAGGAGGACTACTACTTCCCCTATCCCAGGACCGACGCCAAGGAGCAGGCCGAGTGCGACCAGTTGCTCGCCCGCCTCGATGAATACCTGAAGACCGAACACCCGGCGATCGCCATCGACCAGGAGCAGGAGATCCCCCGCTGGGTCGTTGATCGGCTCTTCCAACTCGGCGTCCTCGGCATGACCATCCCCCGCGAGTTCGGCGGCCTCGGTCTCGGCATCACTTCCTACAACCGCGTCCTCGAGATGATCGGGCACTCCTGCGGCTCAACCGCCGTCATGGTCTCCGCCCACCAGTCCATCGGCTGCAAGGCCGTCATGCTCTTCGGCAACGACTCGCAGAAGCGCGAGTGGCTCCCGCACCTCGCCAAGGACTGGCTCAGCGCCTTCTGCCTCTCGGAGCCTAACGTCGGCTGCGACGCTGGCGGCGCCGAGACCTACTTCGAACGTGATGGCGACGACTACGTCGTCTACGGCGAGAAGAAGTGGGCCACCAGCGGCGCCCTCTCCGGACTCTTCACCGTCATGGCCCGTGAGAAGACCCCCGACGGGAAGGGCAAGATCTCCGCCCTCGTCATGCATCCCCACATGCAGGGCGTCGAGATCTACCAGAAGAACCGCAGCAAGTGCGGCATCCGCGGCACGTGGCAGGCCCGCATCCGATTCCACGGCGTGCGTGTCCCCAAGTTCAACCTCCTCGGCAAGGAAGGCCGCGGCCTCCAGATCGCCCTCTCCTGCCTCAACTACGGGCGTTGCACCCTCTCCGCAGGAATGCTCGGCGGCGCCCGCAAGGCGATGGACCAGTCCATCAAGTGGGCTCAGACCCGCTTCCAGTTCCAGGCGCCCCTCGCCAAGCAGGAACTCGTCCGCCAGAAGATTGCGCGCATGGCCGCCCTCACATATGCCATGGACGCCGTGCTGTACATGACGACCGGGATGCTCGACCGCCACGACGAGGACATCCAGGTCGAGACGGCTGTGTGCAAGGTCTTCTGCTCCGAGATGGGCTGGCGTGCCGTCAACGACGCCGTCCAGATCATGGGCGGCGAGTCCTACATGACCGAGAACGAGATCGAGCGTGTCTTCCGCGACTCACGCATCAACATCATCGTTGAGGGCGCCAACGAGGTCATGCAGGCCTACATCTTCGGCTACGGCGGCAAGCAACTCGCCGAGCAGATGCTGGGCGTCAAGAACGCTCTCATGAAAGACCCCGACGAGTCCGTCGGCGGATTCCTCGCCAAGGCGATCAAGAACTCCTTCAACACCCGCATCATGAAGATCGCGATCCCCCTGGGCCTCGAGGTCTTCGGCGGGATCCGTCGCTCACCCACGAAACTCAACCGCGTCCGTGCCGCCGAACTCAGGCCCTTCGCCGATCGCCTCGCCCAACTCGCCCGCGAGCACACCTACCAGTTCAAGGCCTGGAGCAAGCGTCTCGACGTCAAGATGCTCGAGCGTCAGACCATGCAGGCCCGCCTCGCGAACACGGCGCTGCTCATGCACGCCTTCGCTTGCACCCTCGCCAAACTCGACGCCGACCTCGCCGCCCACGCGGGCAACGGCAACGACGCCGAGTTCCAGCGCGACAAGGCCGCCGCGATCCACTTCTTCGACCTCGCCGAACTCGAGATCCGCACCAACTGGCGCGAACTCTATGAGAACGCCGACCAGACGATGCTCGCCGCCGCCGACACCGCGATGAAGCACAACGACACCCTCCCCAACTCCGAGTTTATCATCCCCGAGAAAAGCCCCACATCCAGGGGCACGGGCAAGACCCCAAACCAGGAAGGCATCAAGCAGTTCCCAGGCGAACCAGCAGCCAAGGCGACATCGCACTGACCGGGTACCACCACGCTCCGCGTGGTGCTCCCTCTTTAACCCCTCTCCCTCGCCTCCAAACCTAGACCCCAGTCCCCGCTTCCTGCTGCAGATACACCCCCATCTTCCGATATCGCTGATACCGCGCCTCGAGCAACTCGTCCATCGGGGTCTGCTTCAGCGTTGACAACTGCCCCAGGATCCACGCCTGCAGGTTCGCCGCCGTCTGCTGGGCGTTGCGATGGGCCCCGCCGACTGGCTCTTCGATGATCTCATCGATGATGCCCAGTTCCAGGTTGTCCGACGCTGTGAGTTTCAGCGCCTTGGCCGCCGCCGTGTTCGTCTGCTCGTTGGCCTCTTTCCACAGGATCGCCGCGCACCCCTCGGGGCTGATGACCGAGTACCACGAGTGCCGCAGCATCCCGACCTTGTCCGCCACCGCAATGCCCAGCGCCCCGCCGCTGCCGCCCTCGCCGATCACGATGCTCACGATCGGCGTCCGCAGACGGCTCATCTCCATCATGTTCACCGCGATCGCCTCGGCCTGCCCGCGCTGCTCCGCCCCGATCCCCGGATACGCCCCCGGCGTGTCCACAAACGTCACGATCGGCACCTCGTACTTCGCCGCCAGTTCCATCTTCGCCAGCGCCTTGCGATACCCCTCCGGATGCGCGCACCCGAAGTGGCACGCGATCTTCTCCGCCGTCTCCTTTCCCTTCTGGTGCCCGACGACCATCACCTTCGTGTGCCCGATCCGCGCGAACCCCGTCACGATCGCCGGATCATCCCCATACCGCCGGTCCCCGTGCAACTCCGCGAAGTCCCGGCAGATCATCGAGATGTAGTCCCGCGTCTGGGGTCGCTGCGGATGCCGCGCCACACGGACCGTCTGCCACGCCGTCAGTTTCCCGTACACCTCCGCCAGCATCGCCGCGTGCCTCGCTCGCAGATCCTCGATCTCCTTGCGGATCACGCCCACCTCGGTGTCGCGCTCGCCCTTGGCCGCAGGTCCCGTCGCCGGCTCCTCGGGCAACGGCTCCACTCCCGGCGGCGTCCCCGGCCCCATGGGCTTGCCACCAAGCCGTTCCTTCAACCGCCCCTCCGCTGCCTCAATCGCGGCATCAATCTCAAGGAGCGGCTTCTCAAAGTCCAACTGGTAAAAGGCTGCCATTCTGAAGTGTATCGGCAACGCCCCTGATTCGTCGAGAACCACGCCCGTACGCTGCATCATGCCCCCCGCTCCCCCTCCCGTTCCAAACCCCCAACCCCACACCAATCACACCCCGCTCCCGCCCTGCCTCTTCATCGGCGCCGGCTCCATGGGCTATGCCATCCTCTCGGGCGCCCTCGATCACCACCTCCTCGACGCGTCAACCACCACCATCGCCGAGCCATCTGCAGAAGCCCGCGAACGCCTCGCGAAACTCAACCCCGCCCTCCGCCTCGCGCCCACCGCCGCCGAGGCCCTCGCCCTCACACAAAGCGACGCCGCGTTCGTCCTTTGCATCAAGCCCCAGATGCTCGACGACGTCGCACGCGAGATCACGCCCCTCGTTTCCCCCGCGAGCAATCACCACTCGCGTCGCATCATCAGCATCCTCGCCGGCACCCCCCTCGCACGTCTCCACACTCTCTTTGACACGCCGCACGCACGCCACGACATCGCCCGTGCCATGCCCAACCTCGCCCTCCGCATTGGCAAAGGAGTCTCCGCGCTCGCGATCGATCCAATCACCAACACCACCGCCCGCGCCGCGAGCAGTGGGGGAGTCGAACACGCCCCCCCCTCATCCGCCCCCTCATCCGCCCCCCGATCCGCGTCCCCATCCGCCCGCACCATTGCCCGCGCCCTCCTCGGCATCAACCACCAACTCGTGGTCGATCTCGACGAGTCCCTTCTCGATCCCTTCACCGCTCTTGCGGGCAGCGGCCCGGCGTACCTCTTCCTCCTTGCCGAGGCTATGCGCGACGCCGCCATCAAGCAGGGCCTCCCCAAGGACCAGGCCGACGCCATCACCCGCGCGACCCTCAGCGGCAGCGCCGAACTTCTCTTCCAATCACAAGAATCCCCCGAGTCCCTCCGCGCCGCCGTCACCAGCAAGGGCGGCACCACCGCCGCCGCGATCGACACCATGCTTTGCGCCCATCTTCCATCCACCATCCACGCCGCCATCGCTGCCGCCACGGCGAGAGCAAAGGAAATCGCCCGCTCCTAGTTCATGATTGCGAGTCAATCCGACGCTCCGTGGTGTTCACAACTCTTTGGCCATGAACATGGTGCAGGGGACCGGGTCGTCGTTGTAGCGGTCGGTCTCGGTGAAGCCCAAGGAGCGATACAGCGTGACGGCCTCGACGAAGGTCGGCTCGGTATCGAGTTTGGCGATGGCGTAACCGGCGGTTCTGGCAAAGTCGAGGAGTTGGGTGGCGATGGCTCGGCCGAGGCCGTTGCCGCGCGAGGAGGGGCGAACGTACATGCGTTTGAGTTCGCAGACCCGACCCCGGTCGGTGGGGAGCGTGGGGATCTCACGGAGCGCGCCGCAGGCGACGGGTGTGGCGTCGAGCGTGGCGAGGAGGAGCGTGCCTGTGGGCGGAGCGTATCGGCCTGGGAGGGTCTCGAGTTCGCGTTCGAAACCCTGCTGGTGGAGGCTCATATGGACACCCGCGGAGGTCTCGTCGGTGCCGACGGTGAGGGCGCGGGCGTACTCGAGGAAGAGTTCGCGGATAGCGGCGAGATCGTCGGTCGTGACGGCAATGCGGATATCGTGCATCTGGTTGTGGTCTCTTTGATTGCCGGAGTGAGCATATGGCCGACACGGGCGCACCACGCGACAGAATGCATGAGGAGGTTCCCACGGATGTGGCGTGCCGGTCGTGCGGCTACAACCTTCGCGGGCTTGCGGTTGATGGTCCGTGTCCGGAGTGCGGCGAGGCTGTCTCCAAGACCGTGCCGATGTGTCCGAGATGCTGGTCTCGTGGGCACGAGATCGTGGCGTTGCGGCTGGATGTGGATGAGCGATGCCGGTCGTGGACGTGCACGAGATGCTACGGCGTGGGGTTTGAGGCCGGGCATCTTCGGAAGGCTGTGAATCTTGCTTGGCGTGACGGGCCACCCCGAGTTCGCGAGGGGCGCGTTCATGACATCGAATCGCAGATGCCCGTTTCGTGTGCGAGATGCCGTGGACGATGCCATGCGATCGGCATTGACGAATGGGTCATCATCGACCGATGCAAGGCGTGCGGGTTTGTCTGGGTGGATGTTGACGAATGGCCCGCGGTCGCGAGGCACATCCTGCTCGAGTTTGGCGGGGAGAGCATCCCCAGGAACATGGAGACGTTGCTGCACGATCCCGAGGCGATACGGCGGCTGCAGGAAGCGCGCGACGGACGATCTCGCGAGTTCCTTGATGCGTTTCTCACGGCGTTGAGCATGGCGACGAAAACGATCTGGTAGATGCGTTTCGTCGGCGATGGCGGTTATCGAAGCAACTCAAGAACCTTTTTTGTCGCGTCGGCTATAGGCACGAGGTCGCCCTTGCCCGGGTCCTTGCGGGCCTTCATCTCGACGCTGTTCTGGTCGAGGGCCTTGTCGCCGAGGGTGATGCGGACGGGGATGCCGACGAGGTCGGCGTCTTTGAACTTGACGCCGGGGCGTTCGTCGCGATCGTCGATGAGGACGTCGAGGCCGAGGGCGTTCAGTTGCTTCGCGAGGTCGGAGGTGAGGGTCTTTTGGCGCTCGTCGTCGGGTTTCAAGGGGGTGATGAGTACGTGGTAAGGCGCGATGGCGGCGGGCCAGAGGATGCCGTTGTCGTCGTGGGACATCTCGACGCAGGCGGCCATGGTTCGGCTGACGCCGATGCCGTAGCAGCCCATGATGACGGGTTGCTTCTTCTGCGTGGCGTCGAGGACGGCGAAGCCCATGGCGTCGGAGTATTTCGTGCCGAGTTTGAAGATGTGCCCGACCTCGATGCCGCGGGCGGCCTCGAGCGTGGAACCCTCGGCGCGCGGGGAGGCATCGCCGACGACGGCGTTGCGGACCTCGGCAACGCGGCAGCGGTTGGTGTCGTCGAGAATCGGGCCGACATCGCGGCGCCAGGAGAAGTTCTTGACGTGGTGGTCGCGGGTGTCGGCGCCGGTGACCCAGAGTTTGGGCTGGGGGGGGGCGGCGTCGTGGTCGATGAGGAGGAGGACCCGATTGGCCGAGTCGTTCTTGATGACGGCGGGGCTGATGAAGCCGGTGGCGAAGTGGAACTTCTCCATCAGGGCGAGTTCGGCCATCTCGACGGCGAAGCCGGCAGCGGCGCGGACCTTGCCCTCGTTGGCGTCGTGATCGCCTCGGACGACGGCGAGGACGAAGAGCGGGCCGGGGGGCAGTTTGGAAATATCCCAGGCCTTGGGGTCCTTGTTCTGCTCGCGGAGGACCTTGGCGAGAGATTTGTTCTGGAAGACGACGACCTTGAGCATGTCGGCGGGCTTGACGCCCATGAATCGGGCTACGTCGTCGATGCCGGGGAGGCCGGGCGTGGTGATGACGGAGAGGTCGGGGGCGTTTGATACGTCGGCGAGGTTGGCGATGCGTTTTCCGATCTCGCACTTCTCGACGTTGGCGGCGTAGCCAGATTTCGGGCAGGTGAGGATCGTGTCCTCGCCGCTCTCGCACATGACCATGAACTCGTGGCTGGCGGAGCCGCCGATGGGCCCGCTCTCGGCCTCGACGGCGGCGAAGGTGAGGCCGCAGCGTGTGAAGATGTTGGTGTAGGCGCGGTACATGGCGTCGTAGGTCTCGTTGAGGCCGCCGGCGCCATCGACGATGGTGTGGAAGGAGTAGGCGTCCTTCATGATGAACTCGCGGCAGCGCAGCAGCCCGGCGCGGGGGCGGGCCTCGTCGCGGAACTTGGTCTGGATCTGGTAGAGGTTCAGCGGGAGTTGCTTGTAACTGCTCACGCTGGTGCGCATGAGTTCGGTGATGACCTCTTCGTGTGTGGGGGCGAGGGCATTCATGCGGCCCTTGCGGTCCTTCACGCGGAAGAGGTTGTCGCCATAGTCCTGGTCGCGCTTGGTGCCCTCGAAGAGTTCGAAGGGCTCAAGGGCGGGCATGAGCATCTCGCTGGCGGCGCACTGGGGCGTGCCTCCGCCGCTGTCCATTTCCTCGCGGACGATCTGGGAGACCTTGGTGAGGACGCGCCAAGCGAGGGGGAGATAGTCGTAGATGCCGGCGCCGACCTGGCGGATGAACCCCGCGCGGTGGAGGAGGATGTGGCTGGCGGTCTCGGCGTCGTTGGGGGCCTCGCGGGTCGTGGGGATGAGCGTCCGCGACCAGCGGTGGGTGATGGCGGGCGTGAGGGGGAAATGGGCGGGCTTTGCGGCATTGATAGCGGTTGTGGACATGGGAGGCGAGTGTAGGGTGGATCTTTGTGAATGCACCCCACGCGGAGCGTGGGGGTACGCAGGACGTGCGGCGCGCAAAGCGACGGCCCGGGTAGAACGAAACCCGGGCCGCGCGCCGTGCCGAGATTTGGATGTGCGTGCGTGGATCAGCAGCCGGCGGCGAAGTGCTGGAGGTAGTAGAGGAGGTCGTCGATGGTGACGCCGTTGTCCTTGATGCCCAGGCCCGTGCCGTTGTCGAGGTCGGCGGCGGGGAGGCCGAGGCTGAACTCACTGATGTAGTAGAGAAGATCGTCGATGGTGACGCCGCCGTCGGCGATGCCGCTGGCGGTGCCGTCGTCGACGTCGGCGGGGCATGGGGGGAGGACGGCGGCCGGCTCGGCCGGGGCGTCCTGGCTCTCGGTCCAGTTGGTGACAAAGAGGACGAAGTCGGCGTTGTCGCAGAGGTTGTCGCCGGTGAAGTCGCCGTTGGCGGGGCCGACGTGGTTGCTGGAGCGGTGATAGGGGTCGTAGTTGTTGGAGAGGTAGACGAAGTCGTCCTCGTCGACGTGGCCATCCTGGTTCACATCGCCGCGGGCGTCGCGCTCTTCGAGGGGCGAGGTGAAGAGTGCGGTGCCGGTGGGGAGTGGATCGCCAATGGAGGGAAGGAGGGCGCCGGCGAAGAAGACGCGGACGGTGTCGCCGACGTTGACGACATCGGGGAAGGCCGCGGGGAGGGGAAGATCGGGGAGTTCGGCGTGGCGGCTGTCGTAGGTGAGTTCGCCGATGCCGAAGGTAGAGGAGTTGGCGAGAACTCGGCCGACGAAACCGTTGTTGATGTAGACGTCCATGTCGGCGTTGTATGGGCTGGCGGCATAGTTGGTGTCGAAGCCGGAAATGCCGGTGTAATCGAGTTGGACGGTGAACTTGTACTCGTCGGCGCGGAGGACGCCACCGTAGTAGACCTGCATGAACCGGGAGACGATCCGGAACTCGGCGTGGCCGACGGACTCGCGGGCGCCCCACTGTCCGTTGTTGGGCGTGCGGAATGGAGCGCGGATGCGCAGGTCGGCGTTCTCGACCTGGGCGAGGGCGGACGAGGCAGTGAGGGCGGCGAGGCCGAGGGCCAACAGGGTGCACGGACTGGAAACGCGAACGAGCATGGGACACTCCTTTCCACGACGGTGATCTGAAGAGGGCGGACGTTCGTGCTCCAAGGCGACCGCCTGGGAAACGGCACGGTCCAGGGTGCTCACTTCCAGATCCCGACCCGACGCGGTTGGGGCGGAATGCCCCTTCGGCGTGGGTTCAGGAGTGCATGCGAGAAGGGGAGGGGACGAATGTCAGTGGAACGAAGATATTTCAGAAATGCCCAGGTGGATACGGGTTGCGTGAGTTCGGATAAGGGTCGCGGGGTGGAAGGGGCGGGAATCGGTAGGCGTTTGGTATGCGTAAAGAAGTACCCAGTCTCACGGAGCGTGGGGGGACACACGAGTGGCGCCCGGAACGCAGCGGCCTCGTCAGAACTGACCAGGCCCGCGCGTTGTGGCAAGATGTTGATGGCGGATGGAAGAACGGCGGTCGAGGGCGCGGGGGGGATGGTAGCGGCCGCCGATGGATTCGCCTCGATCGCGACGGTGGGCGAACGGATGTTCATCGACGCGACGATCCCCGCCGGGGCGATGCAGGTGGAGTACATGGTGACCGCCCGCTCGGGGCGGCGCGTGGGGCGGCGTCGGCGGTGCTGACGGTGTGGTTCAGGGGCGCGGTGGGGGGGTGGGGGGCGGGATGGGGGGCGGGATGGCCGGGGGCGTTGGAGTGGTCTCGCCGGTGCGGATCACGGAGACGAACGATCGCGAGATGGCCGCGGCGTGAGGGCGGCGTGTCGCGGTACGATGATTCGATGTACTGCAAGGGCTGCGGATACAAGTTGCGGGGGCTGGAGGGGGCGCGGCGGGCCGATGGCAGGGCCACGTGCCCGGAGTGCGGGCGGGAGTTTGGGCCGGAGGATCCGCGGACGTGGAACTACTTTCGGGCTCGGCACGCGGAGCGGGAGGGGCGGGTGCCGGGGTGGATGGTGATGCTGGGGGTCATGGTCGCGTGGGTGGCGTTTGTGATGGTGATGAAGACGATTCTGTAGCGTGCGGCGAGCGGTCGATCTGTCGAGGGGCGGGGAGGAGCGAAAGAGGCCGGCCCGCAGAGGCGGCCCCTCGTGATCACTCCGCGTTGGTAAAGACCGCCTGCACGTCGTCGAGGTCTTCGAGCGAGAGACATTGGCGGCATGAATTCAGATTTATACGGTACGATGGTCGGATGTACTGCCTCAATTGCGCGTACAACCTCGTCGGCATCGAACCAGTCGAGGATGCGTCCGGAGACCCCGCAGCACGAAACTACAGATGCCCCGAATGCGGCCGACACTTCAACCCGGCCAGCACCGAGTCATGGGCCAACACCCCGGGCACGCGACCTGTTTCCGCGAAGCGAGAAGAAATCAATGCCAGCCTTGCGTGGTTCGGCGCATGGTGGTCCGCGACCTCCGTTGTCCTCATCGGTCTCGCAACACTCGGAATGAACATCGAAACCATCCTGAGTTCCGACACAACCACGGTCGTGGCGAGCGTCGTGTTCTTCGTCTTGATTCTCTACGTCCCGTCGGGAATCCTTGTCGGCTATCCACTTCTCGTGTTCAACCTGCGATTCGCACTGCGTCAGACACAGAGACGTTCGAACCGAATCTCGCGATTCGCCACCCTGTTCACCTTGACGGCAATAGCGTCTTTGGGTTTCCTTTGTGTGCTGTTGTTATTGGTGGTCGTAGTCCTGTCTGCAATACTCTGATCGTGCAGGACGAAGAATCCGCGGCTCGACGAACGGAATCACTCCGCGTTGGTAAAGACCGCCTGCACGTCGTCGAGGTCCTCGAGCATCTCCACGAGCGATTCGAGGTCGGCCGCGGCGTCGGCGGAGAGGGCCGTCGTCGTGTCGGGGACCATCGCGAGTAGGGCGTCGGTGATGCCGAATCCGGCGGCGGTCAGACACGACTTCGCCTCCTGGAAGGCCTGCGCCGGCGTGATCACCGTCCACGTTGCGGGCTGATCCTCCACGGGATCATCGGGCGGCAGAACATCCGTCGCGCCGCCCTCGAGCGCGACCTCCATCAGGCGCTCCTCGTCGACGCCCTTCGCGTCGATGGAGATCCGCCCGAGGTGCTGGAACATGTACGCCACGCAGCCGGAAGCGCCGACGTTGCCGTCGAACTTGGTGAAGGTGGTGCGGACGTCGGTGATGGTGCGCGTGCGGTTGTCGGTGAGGGCGTCGACGATGATGGCGACGCCGCCGGGGCCGTAGCCCTCATAGCGGATGGTCTCGTAGGTCGAGGTGTCGCCGCCGCCGGCGCCCTTTTTGATGGCGCGCTCGATGGTGTCCCGCGGCATGTTGGCGTAGCGGGCCTCGTCGATGGCGTAGCGGAGAGCGAGGTTGGAGTCCGGGTCGCCGCCGCCGTTCTTCGCCGCGACGATGATGGTCTTGGCGATCTTGGTCCACACCTTGCCGCGGCGTTTGTCCACGACGGCCTTGCGGTGCTTGATCTTGCTCCATTTGTTGTGGCCGGCCAAAGAAACAACCTCCATGCAATCTTTGAACGAAATGTGTGATTATGGCGACGGTGCTTTCGGAAGCAGGATCTGCGGCGGAAGCTGGGGCTCGCGGCCGGCCTGTGCGTCGGCGGCCTTGAGGGCGTGGGCGCGGTACTCCTCGAGAAACTTCTTGCGGCGGGCGCGTTCCATGTCCACGAGTTTCTGCTGCTCCGGGTCGGGATCGATCGGGTCGGGGAGCGGAGCCTCGAACATGGAGATGTACGGCTGGGCGAGTTTGGCGGCGTCGCGCCAGGCCTTGATCGCGGCGTCCTTCTCGCCGGAGCGCCAGAGGGCGTCGCCGAGGTGGCCGAGGACTTCGGGGTTTGGTTCGTTCTCGTCCTCGGCGAGTTTGGCGGCACGGCGGAGGAGCGTGATCGCGCCCGGGCCTTCGGGCGTGTCGGCGAGGCGGCCCTGGTGGTAGCGCAGCCACGCGAGCGAGTCGACGATGTGGTGGTCGTTGGGAGATGCGGCATGAGCGCGCTCGATGGCATCGGCGGCCTCGTCGAGATGCTCTTTGGATTCGAGGAGGTTGTAGCCGAGATCGTTGAGGGCGAGGGCGTGGCGCGGGTTGTACTCAAGGACGAGGCGGAGCGTGTCGAGGGCGGCCTGCTCTCGAGTGTTGGCGAACATGAATCGGGCGAGGCCATAGACGACTTCGGCACGCTGATCGACGGTGGACAGGACTTTGGCATCGCCCGGTGTGGCCTGGGCCAGGGTGGCGGCGGTGGTGAGGATCTCGCCGGAGAGCGTGTCGGCGATGCGTTTGGCGTCGGTGTGGTCGCCGACGGTGGCGATGGCGTTGAACCAGATATAGAGACGAGTCTCGTTTGTGGGTTCGGCTTCGAAGAGTGCTTGGGCGAAGTCGAGCAGGGATCTCGATTTGGACTGGAAGAGGAGCGCCTGGGAGACGAACTCGGCGAGGGTGTCCTCGGGGAGATCGGGAATCGCGATGGCGGCGGCGTGAATGGCGGTCACGAGGCGTTTGGCGTCGTCGGGATGGCCAACGACGGTGGCCTGGAGGCGGAGGAGTTCGGCATCGCGGGAGAGGCCATCGGCGGCGAGGGCATCGAGGGCGTCGGCGAGGGCGGCGGCCTGGGCGGGTTGGAGGACGGCCTTTTTGCCCTCGAAGACGCGGATTCTGGTAATGAGGGAGCGAAGGACGGCGAGTTGGGCCGGGGCGAGGGCGTCGCGATCGGCGAGCGCGGTGCTCACGACGGCGGGGAGGTCCTTGAGTTGGTTGGTGCGGACGAGGAGATCGATGTGCTCGAGGGTGTTCTCGGTGGTGGGGGGCGCGTGGGTGAGGCGCTCGAGTTGGAGGGCGTCGGCGGCGGCGGAGTCGGCGAGGCGATCGCGGATGATCCGCTCGCGGAGGCGCTGGAGTTCGGGGATGGGGAATCGCGCGGTGAAGTCGGCGAGGAGAGACTCGGCCTCGCGGGCCTTGGCGGCGTCCGTGGAGTCTGCGGCGAGTGTGACGGCGAGGGCGCTGGTGATGGGGGCCGAGTCGGGGCGGCGGGCGCGGAGGTCGCGGAGGAAGAGTTCGGCGCGGTCGCGGATGGCGGGGCTGGGGCGCGCGGCCTTGGCGGCGAGGGAGGCGAGGAGGTCGTAGACGCCGGGCGTGGCCTGGTCGCTGGCGGCGAGATCGAAGAGTGGTTGCTCGGCCTGGTCGACGAGATTGCGGGAGATGAGATCACGGATGGTGAGGAGGCGGAGGAGCCTGCTGGAGGGCGAGGCCGCGCGGAGGTCGCGGGCGGCGTCCAAGAGTTGGGATTGGGTGGCGGGCGTGGAGAGGATGGTGATGAGGGCCTCGCGCGGGCGATCGTCGGCGGGGTCGAGGGCGATGGCGCGGTTGAGCGCGGCTTTGGCGTCGTTCGTGCTGCCGTCGAGGGCGAGGCTGCTGGAATAGATGAGGAGATCGGCGAGGGCGGGATCGTCGCGCTCGGCGAGGGGTTTGACGGCGTCTGCGGCGGCGGCGAACTCGCGGCGGCGTTGCAGCATCTGGGCGAGGAGGCGGCGACCAGCCGGCGTGTCGATGGATTTGAGTTTGTCGATGGCCGTGGCGCGGGTGTCGCGCTCGGCGAGGTTGTCGGCGAGGCGGGCCTGGGCATAGGTTGCGGCGGTGGAGAAGAGCTTGGACCAGTCGCGGGCGAGGGCCTCGTCGAGCGCGAGACGGTCCATCGCGAGGGCGTCGAGGAGCCAGAGTCGGGAAAGGGCCGCGGCGTCGTCGGAATCGCGGGACTGGAGTTGGCGGAGGATGGACTCGAGGGCAACGCCCTGGACGGCGGTGATGGAGGCGTAGAGCGGGGCGTGCTCTGGCGAGGACTTGGTGAGGGCGACGAGATCATCGGCGATGGCGACGGGATCGGCGGCGGCGGCGGAGACGAGAGACGAGTCGTCCACGGCGTGGAGACGGAGGAACGCTACGGCGAGAGCGGGGTCGTCGGGGTTTGCGATGAGGGCGATCTTCAGGATGGCGGAGGCCTGGGGCCGTGAGGCGACGGCGGCAGCGAGGATGTCGGCACGGGCCGCCGCGCTGGCTGAGCGTTTGGCGTTGGGTGTGGACTGGCTGTCGCGTGCGGCCTGGGCGATGGCGTTGGCGAAGGTCTCGGTATCAGGGACGTGCCGGGCGAGATAGAAGGCGAGGGCCTCGTGTCGATCGGTGATGGGGCTGTTGGAAGTGGTGATGCTGTCGAGGAGGGAGATGGCGGCGCTGTTGGGTCGGCCTGCGCGGAGGTTGGCGAGGACGAGGCGAGGAAGGGCCTGGCCTTGATCGAGGCCCGGCGTGGTGGCGGCTTTGGCGTAGGCGTTCAGGGCATCGGCGTGATCGCCGAGGCGGAGGGAGAGATCACCCTGGCGGACGGTGAGTTCGGCGGAGCGTCGATACACCTCGGCGATCTCGGGGCGGAACTCGGTGCGGAACTGGGCCGGGGGCGGGAGATCGAGGGCGAGGGAGAGTTGGTCGCGTGCGGCGGCGAGGTAGGACTGGCCTTCGAGGAGTTGTGCGGCGTCGAAGGCGATGAGGTGGGAGAGGGCGGGATCGCTGCCGGGCTTGAGCGACTCGCGCGCGCGAAGGAGATGGTGGGCGGCGAGGGGGACGATGCGCGCGATGGCGGCGTCCTTGGCGAGGAACCAGTGGGCGTTGGGCGTAGAGAGACCGAGTTCAACGGCGCGAGAGAGAGCGCGGGCGGCGTCGCTCTCGCGCGAGGCGGCGCGGTAGGCGTCGGCGAGGCAGGCCCAGATCTCGGGGGCGTTGGGATCGGCCTTTGCGGCGAGTTGAAACTCCGCAATGGCGTCCTGGGTGCGGCGCTCGACAAGGGCTAGGCGGGCGTCGACGTAGTGGTGGAGGGCGTCGCGCGGCGCGGTAGTGGATCGTTCCACGGAGGGGACGGGCAGATCGCGCGAGAGTTCGGCGAGGGCATCGTCGGCAGGGACGTGGGCGCGGGGGTCGTCGGGTGCGACGGGCTTGATGTCCGCGGGGTCGATGATGGGCGGTGGTTCGATGTTGACGGGTGTGATTGGCAACTCGTGCTCGCGCTGCGCGGACGCGCGAATGTCGGCGATGGGATCTGCGGCGCGCGTGCTCGCATGTGTGAGTCGAGGAGTGATGACAAGATGGATCGAGAGGAGTGAGGCAAGCACGAGGAGGACGAGTGCGGAGACAGCGACACGCGTGGGTTGGAGGCCTTGGCGTGTGGTCACGGCTTTGGCCTCCGGCGTGATGGCGACTGGGACTGCGACTGGGGCTTGGGTTGGGATTGGGGAGCGTGCTTGGACTTGGCGTTGTTGGTGCGTTTCAAGGACGTCCGTGCGGACTGAGCGACCGCGTGGTCGACCTGTTCGAGTTCGAAGAGCGGGCGTATGGCGAGCCCCCGATCGCCGCGAGGGGCTTTGCCGTCGCGGTCGGACCAGGCCTGGAGGAGGGCGTGGGCCTTGGTGGCGTCGGCGGCGCGGATGTGGTGCTCGAGGAAGGAGGAGGCCTTGTCGAGCGGAGCGTGCGCGTCGTCGATGACGTTGTTGGAATGGAGGAGCGTGGCGAGGCGATCGTCCACGGGAAAGGCGTGGATGTCGAGGCGGAGGAGGGCGAGGCGGTGGGCGACGAAAGGGGGAACACCCTCGAGCGACTCGAGGAGGGCTCGGGCGTCGCGCTTGGGGAGTTCGAGAACCGGCGCGAGGTCGATGGCGTGGAAGCGCTTGTGGATGTCCCAAAGGACATAGCGGATTCTGGTGGCGCGCTCCAGGCCGAGTGGGTACTTGTCGCCGAGCAGGGCGTGGATCTCGTCGGGGGTGGTGACGCGGAGGTCGTTGAGCGAGACGACGCCGGCGACGAGTTTCGGATAGGCGGCATCGGCCTGGGCGATGGAGGCCTCGAAGAGGAGGAGGTCGTAGAGGAGGTGGTGGACGAGCGCGAGTCCCTTTGGGATGGTGTCGTTGAGCGGAGGCGCGGGGTGTGGGAAATCACCAAAGTCTTTGGCGAGACGCGCGAGGAGGGCGTCGAGGGCTTTGTGGCCCGCGGTGTCCATCAGTGGGTGGCTCCGCGGTCTGGATCCGGCTGGGGCGTGGAGGAGAAGCCCGGGGCGGTCGGAGAGTTGTGCTCTTCGCGGACGCGCTCGAGGCTTTCGAGAACGGCGGCCTGCTTCTTTGGCGTGACGTCGAGTTTGAAGTGGAAGGCGGGGAGTTGGCGGATGTCGATGAGTTCGCCGGCCTGGCGACGGATGTGGCGTTCGGCGTTGCGCAGGCCATGAAGCGTGAGATCCTGGCGATCTTCGGGGAGGACGGAGAAAAGAATCGTGGCGTCGCGGAGGTCTTTGGAGACTTTGACGCTGGTGATGGTGATGAGGCCGGAGACGCGGGGATCGCTGAGGCCTTTGGCGAGGACCTGCTGGATGGCGTGGTGGATGCTGGAGGCGAGTTGTTCTGGTCTGTGGCTCACGGGGCTTTGTGGTCCGAGTTGGTTGAGTCGGCGTGGCGGAGGAGTTCCTGGGCGAGGAAGGGGTCGGGCAGGTCAATCTCGACGGGGTCCATTTCGTCTGGCTCGCGGCCGGCGATGATGTCTCGGCGGCAATCACCCAGTTCGGCGTCGTGGAGAGCACGAAGTTTGAGGGCGATTCGGTCGAGGGTCTGGGCGAGGTATTTTTCGTCGCTGCCGACGAGGGCGAGTCCGAGGCGGGCGACGGAGTGGCTCTCGAGCGATCCGATTTCGGCGACGGCGGCCATGTGCTCGCGGTGGAGGCGGTCCTTGACGGAGGAGACGACTCGGCGCTTGTCCTTGAGGGACGTGGAGCCATGGATGAGGAGGTCGAACTGGAGGATGGCGATGAGCATTCCCACTCGCGGGTATTAGAGCGTTCTCTTGACCTCGACTCGCTTGTAGCACTCGAGGACGTCGCCCTCCTTGATGTCGTCGTAGCCGTCGATCTTCATGCCGCATTCCATGCCAGCGCGGACTTCCTTGGCGTCGTCCTTGACGCGTTTGAGTTGGGCGAGTTTGCGGTCGTTCTCGATGACAACGCCGTTGCGGGTGACGCGGATGAAGGCGTCGCGCTGGACGGTGCCGTCGGTGACGTAGCAGCCGGCGATGTTGCCGACCCTGGTGACCTTGAAGACCTTTCGGACCTCGGCGTGGCCCAGGATCTCCTGGCGGAGTTCGGGGGTGAGGAGTCCTTCGGCGGCCTTCCTGAGGTCGTCCACGATCTCGTAGATGACCTGGTAGGTTCGGATCTCAACGCCCTTCTGCTCGGCGACGGAGCGGGCCTTGCCCGAGGGGATGACGTTGAAGCCGATGACGATGGCCTTGGAGGCGTCGGCGAGGACGACGTCGCTCTCGGTGATCCCGCCGACGGCGGCGTGGAGGACGCGGACCTTGACCTCGTCGCCTTTGACCTTCTCGCACTCGGCCTTGAGGACGTCGGCGGTGCCTTGCTCGGCGACCTTGAGGACGACGAGGATCTCCTTGATGTCCTTGTCGGCGATCTGCCCGAAGAGGGAGTCGAGGGTGACCTTGGGCTGGGCGAGGCGGGCCTGACGCTCGCGCTGGCGGCGCTGGTCGGCGGCTTCCTGGGCCTCTTTGAGGGAGTCGACGACATAGAACTTATCGCCGGCGTCGGGGACCTCGTCGATGCCGGAGATGAGGACAGGCATCGGCGGCGTGGCGGCTTTGATGCGCGTGCCGCGGTCGTCGAGGATCTCGCGGATTCGGCCGAAGCCGCGCCCGGCGACGACGAAGTCGCCGACGCTGAGTTCGCCATCCTGGACGAGGAGGCTGGCGACGGTGCCCCGGCCTTCCTCGGTGCGGGCCTCGATGACGGTGCCTCGCGCGTGCCCGCCGAAGTCGGCTTTGAGTTCCTTGAGTTGGGCCTGGTAGTCGAGAGTTTCGAGGAGTTCGGGGATGCCCTGGCCTGTGGTGGCGGAGGTCTTGACGACCTCGGTGTCGCCGCCCCAATCGACAGGGTTGAGGCCATGTTCGGCGAGTTGGCCGAGGGTTTTCTGGATCTGGGCCTCGGTGGCGTCGGGGCGGTCGATCTTGTTGAGGGCGACGACGATGGGGACGCCTGCGGCCTTGGCGTGGCTGATGCTCTCAATGGTCTGAGGCATGACGCCCTCGGGCGCAGAGACCACGAGGACGACCACGTCGGTCATGTTGGCGCCGCGAGAGCGCATGGAGGTGAAGGCCTCGTGGCCCGGCGTGTCGAGGAAGACGACTTCCTTCTGCTCGCCGGCGACGGTGAGAGGGACTCGGAAGGCGCTGGTGCGCTGGGTGATGCCGCCCGCCTCGCCCGCGGCGACGTTGGCGTTTCGGATCTTGTCGAGGAGGCTGGTCTTGCCGTGGTCGACGTGCCCGAGGATGGTGACGACGGGGCCGCGGGGCCTCTGGTCGACGGAGTCACGGCTCTCGTACTGGGCGCTGACGGCTTCTTCGGCGGTCTTGGCCTCGACAACCTCGAGTTCGAGGTTGAAGTCGATCATGATCTCCTGGGCCTTCACGGGGTCGATGCCGGAGTTGACGGTGGCCATGACGCCCTGGAGGAAGAGTTTCTTGACGATCTCTGCGGCCTTGACGCCTGTGGCGGCGGAGAGGTCCTTGATGGTGAAGGGTGCGGCGATCTTGACCTTGGTGTCCTTGGGGCCGGCGTCGCGCATGCCCTGGCCGGGACGACGCAGGTCCTGCTTGTGCTTCTTGACGAAGCCGCCGGCGCGGGCGAGGCGCGCCTCGCGCTCGATGAGGTCCTGCTCGGAGAAGATGCCCTGGGTGGAGCCGACCCAGTCTGTGCCGGAGCGGCCTCGGCGCTTGTCGGGGACGCCTGTGCCGCTGGAGCGTTTGTTGTTGGGGCCTGAGGCGCCTGCACCGGCACCAGCGCCCCGACGACGGGAGTTGCGGCCTGAGTCATCGTCAAAGGCCGGGCCGCCGGCGCCCGCCCCGGTGCGCGGGCCTCGCGAGGGACCGCCAGGTCCCGCGGGTGCGCGGCGTGGGCGCGGGGCTTCGATCTGTTCCGGCGCTTCAACGCGGACGATCTTGGGGCCCGCGAGTTTGACGGGAGAGCGGACTTCGAGTTGCGGTCCCGCAGGGGCGATGACCTTGGGCCGACGCGGAACATTCATGGGCGCAGGCGGGGCCGATGGTGTCTTGCGTGTTGGAGTTGGCGCGGCGGAGCCACCATCTCGTGGTGGAGGAGTGGTTGCCGGCTTGTCGGCGACGGCGGCAGGACGGACCGTGGTCTCGGCGGGCTTGGCTTCGGGAGCCTTGGTTTCGGGGGCCTTTGGCTCCGAGACCGGCATGGTGGGCATGATCTTGGTGGCCGCGAGCGTGCCTGGATCGACGACTTCGACGGGGGCTTCGGGCTTGGGTAGTTCGGGCTTTGGATCTGCATTGGCCTGCGAGTGTGGCTCGGGAGCGCCGTCGGAGGAGATGGGCGTTGTCTTGGTGCGAGAACGCGACTTTGGAGCAGCGGGTGCGTCTTCGACGGCGACTGCGGATTCGACGGATTCCGGCGCATCGACCTCGTCGGCCTTCTTGGCGGCGGCCTTCCGACGCGAGGGCTTGGCGACGCGAACCTTTTCGAGGTCCACGGGAGCGGCGTTCTCGACGGCGGTCGTGCCGTGGGTCGCCTCGGAGAACCACTCACGGATGGTCATCTCGAGTCCGGCGGAGATGCTGGACATGTGACCCTTGATGGTGTCCTTGGAGATTCCCTCGGCGTGGCACTTGGCCACGATGGCCTTAGAATCGATTCCCAGTTCTTTCGCCAACTCGAATACGCGTTTTGCCAAAGGGCGTTACTCCGGACGGTCGTGGTCTCAACTCAACAGTGTGCGTGGATGGGGTGTTGGTGTGGGGAGGTGAATGAAGAGCATCAGCCCTGGCCGAGGATGTCCGCGGCTCTGGAATCCGCGTCGGCATCGGGCTTGGTTTCGGTGGTGGATTCCGTGGCAGGCTCGGGGGGCGGGGACGTGGCGCCGAGGATGGCGTCAGCGGCCTGCTCGCCGGCCTCGACGGGCCCGGCGAGGGCGGCCTCGCGGGCGAGACGCTCCTTCTCCTCCTTGGCCTTCTGCTGCTCGATCGCGACTTCCTTGGCGCGGGTGGCGGCGGTCTCGACGATGCGCTCGGCGAGTTCGTTGTCGATGGTGAGTTCCTGCTCCAGGACTTCGGGCCCAACCTCTTCGATATCGAAGACGCTGACCATGCCCATGGCTCCGAGTTTGTCGACCATCTCCTCGGTGACGCCCTCGATGGATTGGAGGGTCTGGCTCATGACCTCGAGGCCCTTGTTGAACTCCTCGGGGGTGAGGATGTCCACGTCCCAGCCGGTGAGCCTTGCGGCGAGGCGGACGTTCTGTCCACGCTTGCCGATGGCGAGGGAGAGTTGGTCATCGCGGACGACGACGGTGGCGCGGCCGAGCTCGAAGCAGAGCGAGATCTCGGCGACCTCGGCGGGCTTGAGGGCGTTCTGGATGAGGATCTGGCTGGACTCGTTCCAGCGGACGATGTCGATCTTCTCGCCGTTGAGCTCGTCGACGATGTTCTTGATGCGGCTACCGCGGACGCCGACGCAGGCGCCGACGGCGTCGACCTTGCTATCGAGGCTGGCGACGGCGATCTTGGTTCGATAGCCGGCCTCGCGGGCCATGGCCTTGATCTCGATGATCTTCTCGGCGACCTCGGGGACCTCGACCTCGAAGAGTCGCTTGATGAGATCGGGATTACCTCGAGAGAGGACGATCTTGACCTGGCTCCCGGCGTCGCGGACGTCGAGGATGAGGCAGCGTACACGATCGCCGGCGTTGAACTGCTCGCCGGGGATTTGCTCGCTGCGGGGCATGAAGCCTTCGGCTCGGCCATCGAGTTGGATGACGAGAGAGCCGCCCTCGTATCGCTGGGCGGTGCCGGTGATGATCTCACCCATGCGCTTGGAGTATTCCTCGAAGATGCTGGATCGCTCGTTCTCGCGGAACTTCTGGATCATCACCTGCTTGAAGGTCTGGGCGGCGATGCGGCCGAAAGTTTCGGGGGGCATCTCCATCGGCTCGCCATGGCGGAAGAGGGCGATCTTGCCGTCCATGGGATCGACAGTGCAGGTGAACTCTTCGAGGTCGAGCGTGTTGAAGTACTTTCGTGCGGCAGAGACCATGGCCTGCTCGAGGTCATTGAGGAGGAGGGATCGATCGATGTTTCGATCGCGAGCGATGGAATCGATGATGCGGAGCATTTCCTGGGTGTTCATGGGTTGTCCTTGATGTCTGATTGTCGGGTTGCCTGGATGTGCGGACCTTTGCGTGAAACGAAAAACCACGAGTTGGTGCTCGTGGTCGCCTGGCGCCGGGGTTGGACCCGACGCCGTCGCGCGGCGTGACCTTGTAGGGTCGTGCCGCACCCGCCTGCCCTTTGGGACGATCCCTAGAGCATGGGCACCTCCGAAGTGGAGGGGCCTTGCGCCTGGGCGACCCACGGACGAGTCGTCGAGCTTTCGCTCAACCTCGGCCGATTAGCGTGCATGGCGAGTAACCACGTGCATTCGATACTCCGTCCGGTTGAGGTCGGCACCCGTGTGTCGACTTTGGCCGGTCGATGTCTCTGTCTTGTGTGGGCGCACGAGCGCTTTGGCAAGACGGGGAATGATAGGGTGTTGGGGGATTGGCATCCAGCGGGGCGGATGCGGGGGATCGAGGATGTGTTGAGGCTGGAAATGAAGAGAATGGAGAAGCAGGCGGGCCGCCTAGTCCACGTGATTAGGTAGTGATTAGACGCGTTCGCCGATGTGGAGGGCTTTGAGAATTTTCAAGGCTCTCTTGCCGCGGTATTGGCCGATCTGGGCGACGAACTTTCGCTCCCCCTCGACACAGAGGACGACGGGCTTGTTGGCGAGGCGTTCGGTGGAGATGACGTCGCCGGGCTTCATGTCGGCGAGGTCCTGGACGGTGATGGTGGATTCGGCGAGGAGGCCCGTGATCAGGAGCGGGGCACGACTGAGAGAGCCGGTCAGACGCTTCTCGAGTTCCTTGGATTTCTGATTCTTGAGCGAGTTGAACCAGTTCTGGGCGGAGAGTTGCTCCATGACGGGTTCGATGACGTTGTAGGGGATGCAGAGGTTCATCGTGCCGGCGCGGCTGGACATCTTGAGTTCGAAACCGACGACGATGACCACCTCGTTTGGCGGGACGATCTGGACGAGTTGGGGGTTGGATTCGGACGCGGAGATCTTGAAGGTGAGAGGCTTGATGCTGGCCCAGGCCTCGCTGAGCGCGTCGAGGCCTCGGTTGGTGACGTTGCTGATGAGGCGGGTCTCGATGAGCGTCATGGGACGCTGGGGGATGAAGAGTTCCTGGCTCGTGCCGCCCAGGAGTCGATCGATGATGGGATAGATGATGAGGGGGCTGATCTCGAAGCACATCTGGCCTTCGAGTCCGTCGGAATCGATGAGATTAAAGGAGGTCGGGTTGGGGAGTCCGGAGATGAACTCGGAATAGGTCATCTGCTCGCAGGTCGCGACTTTGACCTCGACGATGGTTCGAAGGAAGCCCGAGAGCGAGGCGCCGAAGTTTCTGGCGAAGGACTCGTGGAGCGTCTGGAGGGCACGCATCTGGTCCTTGCTGACGCGCTCGGGACGCTTGAAGTCGTAGTCCTTGATCTCGATGGAGCCCGGGTCTCGCTTGAGGCGGGTGAAGACCTGGGCCTCGAGTTGCTCCTCCTCGACACTGCCACTGGCGGCGGCGGCGAGAAGGGCGTCGACCTCACTTTGTTCAAGGACATCGGCCATGGTGTGTGCGTGCTCCGACGCTCCCGGTGTGGAACCCTGGACATTCGGTTATCGGTTGGCTGGTGGTGTTGGCTATAGAGGACGGGGTGTGGTGGATCGCCGGGGGGTTGGAGGCATCCAATCATGCACCATGGAATCAAGCGCAACGAAGTCTGAGGCGGGGGTGTGGCCAGTGTGGTTCGTTCGGATTGTGGTCGCATTGGCTGTGTGGGTCGGGTGCGGCGAGCGGGCGCTGGGTCAGTTCTCGTCGGCGGACCGGGTAAAGGTGGAGGTGGTGGCCCAACGAACGACCGCAGCCCCGGGAGCACAGTTCGCGGTGGCGGTGGTGCTGGATCATGAGGAGCACTGGCACTCGCACACCAACGCGCCGAAGGTGCCGGCATCATGGGGGGACTTTGACGCGATCCCGACGACGATCGAGGTGGTGGAGGCGAAGGGGTTGAAGTATGGGGCGGTGCAGTGGCCCAAGCCGGTGATGATTGAACTGGATCTTGGTGGGACGGGGAAGCCAGAGGCCTATGGCGTGTTCGAGGCTCGAGCCGTGGCGTATCTGCCCGTGACGATTGAGCCGGGGGCGACGGGGACGGCGACGCTCACGCTCGGCGTTGGATTTCAGAGTTGTGATGAGTCGTCGTGCCTGATGCCGGTGCGTGGGGACTCGTCGGATGGACGGCACACGATCTCGATCACGATCGATCCGACGGCTGTGGTGACGGCGTCGGATCCGTTGTTTGCGAACTTTGACGCGACGGCGTTTGCAACGGTGGGGGTGAAGAAGCGGGATGTCATTAATGTACAACTCGGGAAGTACTCGTTCACGATTGATCCGTCGAACGCTGGTGGCTTGGCGCTTCTGGCGTTGGTGGCGTTTGCGGGTGGGTTGCTGCTGAACTTCACGCCCTGTGTGCTGCCGGTGATTCCGATCAAGATTCTGAGCCTGCAGAAGCACGCGGGGAACCCGGCACGATTGCTGTATCTGGGTGTGGTGATGAGCGTGGGTGTTGTTGCGTTCTGGTTTGCGATGGGGCTGGCGATCTCATTCATCAGCGGGTTCAACGCGGTGAGCAGTCTGTTTCAGACGAACTGGTTCTCGCTGACGATCGGGGTTCTGATCTTTGTGTTTGCGCTCGGGATGTTCGGGTTGTTCACGACGGAGTTGCCCCAGTGGGTCTACGCGATCAATCCGACGGGGGAGTCGACGGGCGGGGCGTTCATGTTCGGCGTGATGACGGCGGTGCTCTCGACGCCATGCACGGCTCCGCTGATGGCATCGGCGTCGGCGTGGGCGGCGAAGCAGTCGGACAAGTCGCTGACGATCGGGACGATGGCGGTGATCGGGGTGGGGATGGCATTCCCGTATCTGGTGCTGGTGATGTGGCCGGGGTTATTGAAGCACCTGCCGAAGGCCGGGCCTGGGGCTGAGGTGCTCAAGAAGATCCTGGGGCTTTTGCTCGCGGCCGTGAGTGTGTTCTTTATCGGGACGGGGCTGGATGCGCTGCTTCGGAACCCGGTTGATCCGCCGAACCGGTGGTACTGGTGGCTGATCGCGGCGATCTCGGTGGCGGCGATGGTGTGGGCGATGGTGGCGGTCTTCCGCCATCACGCGCGGACGTGGGTGAAGATCGTGGTGGTGGGGTTTGCTCTGATGGCGTCCGCGGGCATCGTTCTGATCGCGAAGTCGTTCAACGAGCGTGGGCCGATCGATTGGAAGGGATACACGCCCGAGCGATTGGCGGAGGCGAAGACGCGGGGCGATGTGATCGTGGTGGACTTCACTGCGGAGTGGTGCCTGAACTGCCATGCGCTGGAGAAGGGGGTCCTGCATCGGGAGGAGATCTTCACGCGGATCAACGCGCCGGGTGTAACGGCTCTACGTGTGGACCTGACTGGGAACAACGCGGCTGGGCAGACGTTTCTCAAGGACCTGGGGTGGGCGGGGATCCCGCTCCTGGCGATCTATTCGAAGGGATCGAGCGAGGGGCCAACGTTGATGGGGGATGGATACACGATCGGGATGGTGCGGGACGCGCTGGATGACGCGGGGGTGGTGGTGGCGAGGAAGTCTGCGAGTGTGGGGCCGTAGCGAGGAGTGCTGCGTGTGGGAGTAGAAGGAGTAGTCACAGGTGGGACGCCTGTGCCACGAGATGGGGTAGGTCGATTCGTGAGGCTCGCAATGTCTGGGCCTCGTGATCGAGGCCCGGGAACATGGGCGATGGGGGCGTTGGCGGGGGAGTATGGGGCAATGGCGTTGACAGGGCGGAGGCTCCCGGCTACGTTTCTCTCCCGGTGAATCGGGAGGTGGGCTTTGGCTCGCGGACCGGTTCTGTGGGTTGACAAGTCGCGGGTGTAGCTCAGTGGTAGAGCGTCACGTTGCCAACGTGAAAGTCGAGGGTTCAAGTCCCTTCACCCGCTTTGAGATGTGTGTTGGAATGGACCCCGTGCTTTGGTGCGGGGTCTTTGTTTTTACGAGTGGGGGTTGGTCGAGCACGGCTTTGGAGCGTGGTGCCACCAAATTGAATGCCACCACTCTGGAGAGTGGTGCCACCAAAGAGGGCTATTGCTCGGCGTTGAGTTGTTCCTGGGCTTTGGTCAAGGCGGTGTGGACGACCTTGGGGCCTGTGCCTCCGAGGACCTCGCGGCGGTTGAGGCTGGCCTCGATCGTGAGCCGTGAAAAGACGTCCTGGGCGATGACGGGGGAGATGGCTCGGAGTTCGTCCAGGGGCATGCGGTCGAGGGAGATATCGAGTTCGAGAGCGCGGCGGACGGCCTTGCCGACGAGATCGTGGGCCTCGCGGAAGGGGATGTTCTTCTCGACGAGATAATCGGCAAGGTCGGTAGCGTTGGAGTGCCCACCTTCGGCAGCCTTGCGGCAGACATCAACGCGGACCTTGAGCGTGCGCATAACGACGGGGGTGACCCGGAGCATGAGGCTCAGCGTGTCCATCGCGTCGAAGAGCGGCTCTTTGTCCTCCTGGAGGTCTTTGTTGTACGCGAGGGGGAGACCCTTGACAGCGGTCAGCAGCGTGACGAGCGAGCCGATGGTGCGGGCGGCCTTGCCTCGCATGAGTTCGGCGGCGTCGGGGTTCTTCTTCTGAGGCATGAGCGACGAGCCGGAGGAGACCTGGTCGCCGAACTCAAAGAAGTTGAACTCTTGCGAGCCGTAGAGGACGAGGTCTTCGCCGAGGCGCGAGATGTGGGTTGCGGTGATGGCGATCGCGGCGAGGGTTTCGAGGACGAAGTCTCGGTCGGAGACGGCGTCGAGGCTGTTGGTGGTGGGGGCGGCGAAGTAGAGGTCCTGAGCGAGGGCGTAGCGGTCGATGGGATAGGCCGTGCCGGCGAGGGCTCCGGAGCCGAGGGGGCAGAGGTTGACGCGGGCACGGGCGTCCTTGAATCGGACGGAGTCACGGGCGAGCATGGCCTCGTAGGCGAGGGCCCAGTGGGCGAGGAGGAGGGGCTGGGCGCGTTGGAGGTGGGTGTAGCCGGAGATGACGGTGGTGCGCTCGCGGGCGGCGAGGTCGAGGAGCGAGGCGCGGGCGGCCTTGAGTTCGGCGAGGCGAGCGTCGATGGCGTGGCGTGTCCAGAGGCGGAGGTCGGTGGCGACCTGGTCGTTTCGGCTGCGGCCTGTGTGGAGTTTCTTGGCGAGCGGGCCGAGGGATTCGGTGAGTCGGCGCTCGACGAAGGTGTGGATGTCCTCGTCCTTGCCCAGCCCGTCGCGAAGAGGGACTTGGGGATCGGCGGCGATGGTGGCGCGCATCGCGAGGAGCGCGTTTCGGAGGCGGACGTTTTCATCGTCGGTGAGGACGTGGGCGCGGGCGAGGGCGTTGGCCCAGGCGATAGAGCCATCGATGTCGCAGAGGGCGAGTCGCGCGTCGAAGTGGAGCGAGTCGTTGATCTCGCGGAAGATGGCGTCGGGACCTGATTCGAATCGTCCACCCCAGAGGGCCATGGGTGCTCCTTTCTCGTGCGGAAGGGCGTGGTGCGGCGAGTGGTGGTGGCCGACGGATTGGCGGCCAGTGTTCGCCAATCGAGCGTAGCGGCGAGGTGTGGCGCACGAAGCCCAAGGGGGCACGCGGGTGGCGCGACTTGGGGTGCGACGCAGAGCGGCATAGGTGGCGTCGACGGGTCGAGATGGCGAGGGTGGGGTGTGCTGTGTACGATGCAGGCAGACGCACGACCGTGGTGCGTGGCCGCGGGCGTAGTTCAGCGGTAGAACGTCAGCTTCCCAAGCTGAATGTCGGGAGTTCGATCCTCCTCGCCCGCTTTGTCTGCCGCCGATGTCACACGATGACACCGGCGGCTTTTCGTTGGCAAACTCCGCAGAATCCGAGAGTTCCGGCGAGGCAGGCGAGGGCGGTGGGATCGGGGCCGACAGCCGGTCGATGACAGGGAATGACCTGGGTGGACGCTCGCTTGTGCAAGCGCTTGAGCAAGCGCAGGTGCAAGCGGGTGTGCAAGGTGTTGCGGCAATGAGGCTGCCGATCGGCGGGTGATCGTGCGGGCGGAGCGGGAGCGTTCCCGATGGCTGCAGGACTGGGAGTCTTGGCACCGATAATGCTCGCCGATCTAGGGCTCCTGTAGCCGATTGCAGCGGAGCGCAAATCGTGCTACTCTTCCGATATCGAGGATTCCACGATGAAACAGCGTGAAAAGGCGAGTCGGAAGAAGCCAAGTCGTTCATCGAAGAAGCCGTCTATTCATCGCGTCAAGCAGATCCAGAAGGTCTTTGACAAGCTCGGTATCGGCGACGATGCGTCCCGCCAGAGCGTCCGCCAGCTGTACACACCCGCCTCGGAGCACACGGTTCACTACCGTATTGTCCTTTCAGGATCGACGTTGCTCTGACCGGGAGTTCGCATGCCAAACTGGAAGGAAGTCCTGAGCAAGATTCAGGCTACTGGTTCGGCCCACGATGTGGTCCGTAGGGAAGCCATTCGCGCGCTCTCAGAAGAGACCAAGCGCAACGTGATCGTGTACTACTCCGGATGGTTGCAGAAGCCGGAACTCGCGAAGCGGGGCGTGCAGGGTTTCGACATCAACGATTCCGACAAGAACGGTTTCATGGCCGCGATCAACGGTCTCGATCGTGCCAAAGGTCTCGATTTGGTTCTGCACACACCCGGCGGAGAGATCGCGGCTACCGAGTCGCTCGTCCACTACCTGAGGCAGATGTTCAAGGACGACATTCGAGCGATCATTCCGCAGATCGCCATGTCGGCGGGCACCATGATCGCGTGTTCGTGCAAAGCCATCCTCATGGGCAAGCACTCGAACCTCGGACCGATCGATCCGCAGTTCGGCGGCTTGCCTGCTCACGGAATCGTCGAGGAATTCGAGAGAGCCAAGAAGGAGATCGCGGCCGATCCAAAGGCGATTCCTGTGTGGCAGCCGATCATCGCCAGGTACCACCCGACTCTGATTGGCGAGTGTGAGAAAGCGATCAAATGGTCGGAGGAGATGGTCGAGAAGTGGCTGCTCACCGGCATGCTGAAAGATGAGTCGCAGTCTGCCGCGAAGAAGACTGCCAGAAAAGTCATCAAGGAACTCGGCAGTCACGCGCTCACCCTGTCGCATTCGCGTCACATCACGCGAGACCAAGCACGCGATCTTGGACTGACAATAGTGGACATCGAGAAGCCAGACACGCTCCAAGACGCGATTCTCACCGTTCACCATGCCTGCGTCCTGACGCTTCAGTCAACTGCCGCGTTCAAGATTATCGAGAATCAGCAGGGAACTGCTCACATCCTTCTCGCTCAACCGACGATTCAGGTTGCCAGCTGACGTACTCAGCATCCATCCACACGCACGACGCTCCCGCTCTCGCTTCATGCTGAGCAATCAGCGAAGTGCTTCGGGGGTGATGGCTGCGCATGAAGCGCTGGAGTTTGGGGCGTCTCTGTTCTTCCCAGCGGCAGATTCGGCAGGCTCGCGACCGCCCCCGCCACGTCGAGCAGCTTCGGGTCGGTGTAGACGTTGGCCGTGAGGCTCGGGTCGCTGTGCCGCATGGCCGCCTGCGCCGTCCGCAGGGGGACACCGGCCTTCGAGAGGTGGGTTCCAAAGGTGTGGCGCAGCGCGTGGATGTCGATCGTGCGGCCGCGATCGTCCGTCTTGACGACGACTTCCTTGCCGCTGCGGGTCTCGACGCGGGCCAGCCCGGCGAAGACCAGGTCGCGGTCGAAGATTCGGATGAGCCCTTCCGGCACGTCGAAGAGCGGCTCGTCGTTCGCGAGCGCCGCCGGTATCGGGTCTTCCGCCTCGCGGGCGGCCTGTTGGGCCCACACGAGCCGGTCGGCCAGCCAGGAGCGGATGTCGGCAGCGAGGTCCGCCCGCAGCGGGATCTCGGAGCCGCGCCGGTTCTTTTCGTCGCGGGCGTGCAGCACGAGACATGGCACGCGGCCGTCAAGATCCACCTGGCCAACCGTGATGCTGGTCAGCTCGCCCTTGCGAAGGCCGGTCAGAACCAAGCACTTGTAGATCAGCGCCCGCTCGCGTCCAGTTCGCAGAAGGTCTTCGCGGGTCTCCGGCGAGAGGTTCGCCAGCGGCTTGCCCTTGGCCTTGCCGCGACGCACCGTCATTGCGTCCGCCAACGGGCGACGCTGCGCGGCGTCGAGCAGGCGGGCCAGTTCCTCTTCGGTTAGCGCCCGGCGCTGCCGCCGCGTGTCGGCCCGCTGGTCGGCCACCGCGACGGCCAGCAGCGGGTTGTGCGTGAGCCGTCCAGCGCGGACGCACCAGTTGATGAACGTCACGCACGCCTGCCGGTAGCCGTTCCGCGTGCCCGCGGACATGCCGGTGTCGGCCTGATCCCGGAGCCAGCGCTCGACCATCGCGGCGGTGAAGTCGCGGAGGCGCTTCACGCCCCGGTCAGTGGCGACGCGGGCCACCCGGCGGCGGGCCTGCGTGTACCAATGCTCGGTGCTGCCCTTGAGCCGCAGGTGGTCGCGCCACGCGTCGAGATTGGTCTCGATCGACTCGGCACCGTGCCGTGAGGCGGCGTCCTCCTCCGGCGTGATCACGCCCGCCTTCACGAGCTCTGCCCGGCGCTGGAGTTGGGCGAGCACCGCCCGCGCGGCGGTCTCATCGGTGCAGCCGGTCGGCCGCTCGACCCAGTACCCGGCCGCATCGCGGAACTTGGCGATGTACGACTTCGTCTCGCCGCGGATGCGCTCGCGGCCGTCGGCGGCGGTGAACACCTCCGCGGTGCGGACCTTGCCGTTGCGAAGTTGGTAGCGGGCCATCCGCTTGCCCCGCAGCACGACGATCTCCGCGTTCGGCGGAAGAGGTGCGGTCCAGGCTTTGCGGAACACGGTGCCCATCGGGCGGAGGTCTCCATCGCTCCGACCTCGGCGGGCTGCCGGGGTTGGGGGTCACAGTCAGGGCTCGCCGGTGGCACGGGTCAAGTCGCCCCCCGGCGGCTATACCGGGGGGCGAGACATGTGGGGATGTGCGGGGCCTACAGGCCCTGACGGGCCTTGGCGTGCGCCCGCTCGGCGTCGCTGAGCCGGGTCTCCGCAGCCGCGAGGGCGGCCTTGGCCCGCTCGATCTCCGCCTTCAGCCGGGCCTCCTGCTCCTGCCGGTCGCGGGAGATGGGAAGGTACTGCAGTTCGCGCTCCAGCCGCTGCACATCCTCGCGGAGGCTGTTGCGCTTGTTGGTCGCGGCGATGACCACGGCGTGGGCCTGGTTGACCTTGACCTCCAGTTCTTCACGCTCGAGCATCGCGACCACGTCCTTGGGCAGGCGGGACACAGGGATGAGCCCGTCGGCGTAGAGGGCCAGCACCCGCCGCGCGGCGGACTCAGCGTCACCAGCCTCGCGCAACGCGCTGCCAGTCTCGAGTGCCGCCGCTTCCGCCTCCGCTTCGAGCTTCTCGATCGCGGCCTGCGTCCGCGCAGCAACCGCATCCGAGTGGGCCTTGGCCTTGCTCGCTGCACGCCGCAGACGCATGACGCTGTCGGCAGCGTCCATGTCGTTGCGAACGTCTGCGATGCGGGCCAGGATGGCGTCCGCGGCCGCGAGCTCCATCCCGGCTTCGTTGGCCAGTTCCGCGAGGCGCTCCGGCGGCTCCTCCGACCACGCCGCGTTGATGAACGCGGTGCGGGCCTGCTGCTTCTTGTTCTGGGCGATCTGGGTGAGTGACATCATGACTCTTTCCTTTCGGGAATGGGGACGGTGACGATGCCGTGCAGGAACAGCTCCCGCGCGGCCTTGACGATGAGTGCGTGGTGCTGGCTGACGAGCTGCTCGGCGGTCGAGCCTGCCAACTCCCCGCTCTGGGAGCACCGCTGTGGTTGGTCATCCGGGCTCTCGATGCAGAAGTCGGCGATTAGCGCGAGGTCCGAGGTTGCCCGGAAGTCGCAGAACTGGTGGTCGAACATGTCGACTTGGCCTACGGCTTGCAGCTCGATGGGTTTGTTCTTCAGGTGCGGCGGAAGCTCCGGCTCACGCTCTCGCTGGGCGATGGCCGCGGCCAGGGGCCCGATGGCCAGGACGATCTCCCGGTTCATTGGGCTGAGTTCTCGCGACGGCCAGCACGCGCCGCCATCGTGATACACCTTCGCCACGGCTTTGTGACTGCTGAGCACATAGGCCGCGACCACGCGACCGGCCTCGTGCAGACTGCGTTGCCATCGATTCATGACGTTGCCTCTTCGAGCGTGCGCTCGCACGCCCGCTTTGCTGACCATGACGTGCCGTACACACCCACGATCACCCACTCCCCTCGCAGGCACGCCATCGCGAGGTAGAGCCGGCGCTGGCGGCCGCATTTGTGCGGCATGATGGGCATGCCCGAGAGCCGCTCGATGGCGATGACTCGGGCGACGTACTCGCCGTTGAGGCGGCCGTCGATGTGCCGCCCCTCGTTGAAGGCCTTCAGCCAGTAGGCACTCCATCGCATCACTCGGCACCTCCCGCGGTGCCGGTGGTGGGCGTGTCTACAGCGTCTACACAAACGGAATCCCCTTCCGCGACACCGCCAGCGTGGTTTCTGTAGACGGGATCGCCGGAAGCGCCGGGCAGCACGAACCTGCGGGCCTTGGGCGCGCCGGGCCCGCGCTGGGGCAGGTACATCCACTTCCCGTGCCCCGCATCGACCAGCCGCGACAGCGCGGCCTCGGCGTCCTTCACGGTCTTGAACGACCTCGACGACTGGACGAGTTCCCGCCCGCTGACGCTGCCGCCCTTGCGACGGACCAGGTCGAGCAACTGCCGAGCCTCACGGTCGTCATCGCCCTCGGCGAGGCGCAAGTAAGTCCGCTCGGCCTCGCGGCGGAACCAGTTCGCCAGCCGGATGCCTCGATCCATCGACTCGGAATCGATGACATTGGCGATAGCGCCTTCGCCAGCGGCGACCCTGCCGAGGTGGATGACGAGTGCCAGGCGCGCGGCCGCGCACTCGATCTTGGACATCATCGCGCGAGCCCGCTCGTCCTGGCCCGCCATGTCTGCGTTCAGGGAGTCGTAGAAGTTGGCCCACAGTTCGCTAGCCTGCTCATCGAGCGCGAGGGCTCGGGGCATCGCGATGCCATGCTCATCCGCATCGAGATCGAGTGCGTACAACCGCTCGACCATCGCGTTGTACGCCCCCTCGACGATGGGCGGGATCCCACCGGGCTGCCAGCGCCGGGTCGGAACTGGCGGCATCGACAGCAGGAGCCGGGCCACCAGCCCCGAGTCGAAGTCCGTGCCCGTGAGCGCCGCGGCGAAAACCGATGGCTGGATCATCCCCGCAATACACACGGCGGCCCGTTCAACGAGCAGTGGCGGCGCGGTGCGACGATCAACTCGGAGCGAGCTTGCTCGGTGCAGCGGCAGCCAGCGCGAGGCCTCGCCCGCGGCGCGACTGTTCGCCGCATATCTCCCAAATGAGCCGAACCACGCGGCCAGTTCGTCGCACGCGAGCAGCAACCCGCGAGGGCTGGCGGCGAGCATGGCCGCGAGTCCCTCGAGCGTGACGTCATTGGTGAGGTGTCGCTCGCATACCGGTGCCTCCGGAGCTGCGGGCGGTGTCGCGGTCAGGTTGCCCTTACCAGACGCCCGCTCCCAGCCCCGCATCGCCTTCTCGTGAACGGCAAGCGCAGCGGCGTGCTCATTCATCGCCTCCTTGTGCTCGCGAAGCGCCGCAGCATCGCGGCGCTCGGCGGGGCGGGTGACAAGTGCGAGGCTTGGTGATTTGCCCGCGCCGGAGGGGGCGAGGACCGCCACCCACAGAACCGCGGGTTCATGCCAGGAGGCGTGCAGCGCGATGGTGCGAGCATTCCCGACCGCGGATGCCATCGCCGCCAAGGCGAGCGGGCCGAGCATCGCCTGATCCACCTGCATCGACACCGCGCCGGCCCGCACGAGGTCGGCCGCGGCCTTCGGCAGCGCGTCCGTCGGGAAGGGCTCGAACTCGGGCGCTGGCGGCCGGTCGGCCTTCTCCGGCGCTGGCCGTGCATACGGCTGAGCCTCTTCGATCAGCTGCGCGATGTCCGCATCACCCGCCCCGCCGTCGGCGACCCACGACCGCACGTCCTTGTGACCGTCCGGCGGAAACGTGAAGCGCACCGAGGCGCAGACGCCGACGAGCGCGGCGGCCAGGGTCTGGATGCTCTTCCGACCAGCGTCATCGTTGTCGCCGATGAGGACGACATGGAGGTCTCGCAGCAGTGACGCCAACTCGCCCGCCGCCTGGCCCGCCATCGGCACGCCCACCGCCGTGAAGGCAAAGCTGTGCAGGCACGCCGTGTCGCTCGCGCCCTCGGCAATGAGGACAGGATCACGCGGGCTCGTGCCCGCATAGGCGGGCAGGCCGTCGGCCGGGAAGATCAGCCCGCGCTTGCCACCCTTGGCGGCGGCGTAGCGAGGACAGCCCTCTGCCGGGGCGTCCCAGCGCGTGAGCGTGCCGATCCGCTCGCCCTGGGCGTTCCGCTCGGGATAGCGCCAGCCGCCCTCGACCCGCTCGCCGCCGATGGCGAGCCAGCCGTGAGCGCCCGTGCCCGGGGGCAGGTTGTTCGCGTCGAGCCCCTCGCTCATCGACGGGCCCCCCGCCCCCCCGACGTCGCCCGGGACACGGCAACGCCGCCCGTCGCCTTGCGGTCCAGGTGCTCGCGCAGATCGCAGAGCCGCCAGCGGACGACCCGATCCCCCAGCCGAATCGGGGCGGGGAGCTCGCCCCTCTGGGCCATCCGCCAAATCGTGCGAGCGTTGACACCGAGGAGTTCCGCGACCTCGCGAACGTTGATCACCGCGACATCCGTCTTCCGTACTTGCAGTTCGTCCATGAATGCACCCAGAATGCCGCCGCGATCGGGTTCAACCCGCCAGCAGGCGCAGGACAACGGGAACCCCGGCGCACCGTGCGGCGGGGCGGGTTGGTGATGGATCGGGTCAGGTTGGCTGGTTGGGCTGGGTGGCTGGTTGGATTGTGCGCGCAGGCGAGTGAGGCTGCACCTCACCCATCTACGCGAAAGCCACTCGGAGTGGCGAAGACTTGGGAGGATTTGCCGGGACGTTGAGGGCCCCGGTACTCCCTATATGTGCACGACCTCCGAAGAGTGTCGCGCGGAATCGTGCTTCTGTCGTCGTGCGTCATGACCTGAGCTCCCGTACCCCTCTGTCGTTCTCGGCAATCTGTCGCGCGGAACCGGCCAACGCGTGCCACAGGTGCATTCCGCCATAGAGCATCTAACCCGTTTGCGGGCGGTTTCCCGAAGGCTCGGAGCGTTTTATTGCAGATTCCTGTCATGGCTGGTCCGCGAGGGTCTCCCTGCATCCCTTTATGCATTTCCGGCCTGGGCTGTGCCGCGAAACACACAGTGAACCCTCCCGGCTACATACGCCGTGCCGCGGTTCCCTGTCCGGCCTGCTCGGCCGATTCGGGCTGGGGTGGCAGGGGTCGGTGCGGGGTCATCGCATGCCCCCCTGTGTGTTCCCTATGCAGCCAAAGGGCCATCTGCCCGGAAAATCTGGCTACCGAGCGGCCCGAGGCGCGCCGAGTCCCCACTGGTCATCTCGCACGCAGGACTTTGGGTTCACGACGGCTCGACGAATCCCATCCTGGGAGTGGCCATGACCACAGGCTCCCTCGCAGAACACGTCAGTCGTTCGCGATCGCCGCGAAAACGTCCGTCCAGCGTTCGTCCAGTCTGTCCACTGCGATGGACTCATTGAGGAGGTCTTCAGCGAAAAGATGGTCGAACTTTCTGAACTGCTTCGGCGCAACCATCTGCGCGAGGTCTCGGAGGGCAGGCGGCGCCTTGATTGCCTCCTTCAAGAGTCGTCGCACAGCTTCCGTGCTGGCACGGCACTCGATAGCTACCTGCCGGTCGATAACGTCTACGCCAGCCCAGTTCAAGAAGGCGAGGCACGTTCGATGCTGCCGCGTACCAGTCCAGGTCAACCACAGGCAGCGCTCTGATGTCAGGTCGACTAGGGCACGTCGACCGAGGCCTCGAGAACGGGCAGCGTGACGTGCTCGATCCAGAGCCTCTGCGGACGTCGGGTCAAGGTAGGCAAACGTCGTATGGCCAGCGAGCACAGCGAGCATCTCATCCCGAACCGTCGGATGAATGTCACCCAACCCGCCAGTGAAGACTGGACGCTGCCGGCGCTTTGCGGGCGTCACATACAGACTCATTCGGGCGGCATCGACATCGGTAACCTGCCAGCGCCGCGCAGCGAACACCAAGTGCTCGCCGACCTTGGGGACCGTGTCGATTGGAAGCGACCCCAGTGTACGATCACCCGCGATAATCGCGAACTCGATGCGGCTGGCGAACGCTGCGTAGAAGTCCTTCTGCGCCCGAAGTCGCTCTCCCTCAAGGCCGAGGATGAGATTGCCATCAGGCCCCTGTTCTAAAACGTCCACAGCGCCCAGGTTTCGGAGCACGGCGGCGAACATCGGTTTGTCAAAGTGCACAAACGGACCATCACGACAGAGCCGCTGATGCAGCGTCGCTGCGTCCACCGCGCCCGTCTCGGCAACCGTGCTGATCATCTGGTGCGCGAGGGTGCTCAGATCCAATGAGGAAGGCGCGGGCGGCTCGACCCATTGCCGGAGCATGAGTTCACAAATGGCGACGGTCTGCAGAAGCTCCAGTGGGAGCTGTGACAACGGATCTCTCTCGTTGGTGCTGGACTCGCAGATCACATACCCCCGCAGGCGGCGGGGCTCACCGTCCTTGCGTCCGCTCCTCCCAAGGCGCTGCTTGAAGGACGCTACCGACCACGGCGCGCCGATCTGACCCACCATCCAGACAGAGCCGATGTCGATTCCCATCTCGAGCGTACTGGAGCACACGGTCGTCATCGGCCGCCCGCCCTTCATCGTGACCTCCGTGTCTTCTCGTACCTCCTTCGCCAGCGAGCCGTGGTGAACGAGAAACGCCTCGGGCAGGCCATCTGTCCGGCAGCACTCATTGGCCATGTCGGCGTACAACTCGATGTCGCCCTTCGCGTTGGCGAACACGAGGTTACTGTGTGTACGGCAATGCTCGGCGAGATCCTGAGCGATGCGTTGCATCGTCACTAGGTCAGCGTCCGGCGCCGGCGTCGGATCGGTACCTACCACACCCTGGTCTCGGACACCTACTTCGCCGTCCGTGTCCTTGATGTAGCCGTGGATGCGAAACTTGATCTCCTTTCCAGGTCCGTCATCAGCGATGATGCTGACATGGCCAGCATCGTGTGGGCTGAGGTAGCGCTGCGCCGCAGACGGATCGCCGACGGTGGCCGACAACCCGAGCATTCGCGGTCTCCGCTGATCCTGCCGCACATACCGCCTGACGCGCGAGAGGAGGCTCGCGAGGTGCAACCCTCGCTCTCCGGAGAGAAACGCGTGGACTTCATCGACCACGATCGCCCGCAGGCCTCCGAACAGATCCCCAAGGTGGCGGGTACGATTGATCAGCAGTGACTCAAGCGACTCGGGCGTGATGAGAAGAACGCCGCTGGGCTCTTTGACCAGTGCGGCTTTCTGGCTTGCCGACACGTCGCCATGCCAGCGATGCACCTTGACGTCGAGGTGCGTACACAGATCTTCAAGACGGCCGAACTGATCATTGATCAAGGCTTTCAGAGGACCGATGTACATGGCGCGCACCGATCCGCTCGGCTCGGTTGAGATAGCGGATAGCACGGGCAGGAATGCCGCCTCTGTCTTGCCTCCGGCAGTCTCCGCCATGATGAGCAAGTCGGCATCGGTCCCGACATAGGCTCGGATCGCCTTGGCTTGAATTGCCCGAAGCTCCCGCCAGCCCATTGAGTAGAGTTGACGTTGTACCCCCGCCGCAAGAAGGGTGAATGCATGCGGCTCGGCATCAGGCGGCGACGACGTCATGGACAATCCATTCTCTACATCCGGAAGGACGTCAGGTCATCGTCCAGTGCCGCCCGAGTTGACGGGGCCTTGCCTGTTTCCGGCGCTGATGGGGGCGCGGCCGTCACCGGAGCCGCCACCTCATCGGGTACCGCGTCAGTGTCTGGGGTTTGGGGAGCAGTCGTGCTGATTGCCGCAACCAACTGCCGCCAGTTGGTGCCAGGGTTTTGTTCGAGCACGTTCAATAGACCGACGAAGTCCTTGATCGTCTCTCGGGGGGTCTGGAAGTAGGCCGCCCCCATGCGATTCTGACAGCTCTCGAGATAGGCGACGATGCCGTCCTCGGGCAAGAGGGTCTCCTCGTTCTGGCCGCGTGAAAAGACTCGCCGAATGTTGTGGAGAAGCACGAAACAGTCCTCGGGCGTCAGATTGGCGAGGCGGATGACCGGGCCAGAGAGGTCTACCAGCTGCTCACTCGCAAAGCGGTTGGCCGCGAGCCGTGTTGCCAAGGCCTCGTAACTGAACAGGCCTCGACGCTTGTCTGTCATGCAGTCATCGGTGGCGGCGAAGATGACGGCGAGCCCCTCGACGCCGCCCTGCAGGCAATCGTTGAGAATGCGCAAGATGGATTCGTAGTTGCGATCTCTCGCCTGCCGGTTGTTGAGGCGATGCGAAAGCACGACGAGTTCGTCCAGGCAGACAAGCAGGCCCTTGTAGCCAGCGATGCGCACAAAGGCCGCCATGAGCTTCAGATAGTCGTAAAAGGAGTCGTCATCAATGATCGAGCGGACGCCCAGATCTTGACGGGCCTCTGTCTTGGTTGAGTATTCGGCACGCAACCAACGGATCGCCGCAGTTTGCAACTCTGGCTTGTGCTCTGAGAAGCCACGGTAATAGGCCGACAGCACGGCGGCAAAGTCGTACCCGCTGACAAGTTCTTGGAGTGGTTTCAGGCGATCGGCGATGGTGCGATGGACTTCGTCGTCCGTGCCACCGCGGCCCGTCACTTCGTGGGCCACCTCCGAGACCCACCGCTCGACAAGACTCCCCATCGCGCCGCCCTCGGGCTTTGAGCGAGTCGCCATGTTCTTCATCAGTTCGGCATAGAGCGCGCGGGCGACGCCTCCCGAACCGTTGAGCCGTCTGTCGGTCGTGATGTCGGCACGAACAACGACATGCCGACGCTCGAGCGCCACGGTCTGAATCAGGTTGATGAAAAAGCTCTTGCCCGCTCCGAATCGGCCGATGACAAAGCGGACCGCCGCGCCGCCACCTTCCACGCGCTGTAGATCCGAGAGCAGCGCGTTCACCTCGGCCTTCCGTCCGACCTGGACGTGCTGAAGGCCGATTGACGGCACGACCCCCGCCCCGAGGGAACTCAGAATTGCAGACCGTTCTTTCTCGCGAATCGGGATGGACATGGCGTAGTTTATCGTGGCGCGAGGTCGACGAGCAGCACGCCATCGACTTCATCGACCAAGGGAGTCCCGCCGGATTCAAGGGCCCACTCGTTGATTGCCTCAATCGCGCCGTCCAGCATCACGCGGTGCTCGCGAGCCAACGCGACAGCTTCTTCTCGATTCCACCTGGGCCGGACCCGCAGGGCAGACAGGAAGGGAGCGTACCTGGCTGGCAAGCCAGAATCCGCGGCGGCACCAGCGGGGGACGCCATGGGCTCAGCGGAAACTCGCTCAGCGGTGACAACGACGGCCGTGACCTCGGACGCGGGTTGCTCATTCTCCGATTCCTCGCTCATCGCCGTGGCCAAGAGGGTCGCGACCTCGCGCGTTTCGGCCAATATGGCGCTGATCGCTTCTCGATTCAGTCGGAGCGCGTGTTGAGGCGGGATTGGTTCCCCGCCCGCGCCGGACTGGCCGGCAGCAACCGTGACGAAGTCGGTGCCCGCCCGCGGCAGGATCTGGGCGACGGTCTCATCGAGCTGTTCTGGGGGAAGAGCCAGTGCTCGGAAGCACTTACGAAGCGCTGTGAGCTCCTTGCGATCGATGTTGCCGCTCGCCGCCGCGATTGCGACCAGCAGTCGGCCCGCCTGCCGACGCGCATCTGGCGAGAGCAGTGTCTCAAGGCGCTTGGACACCGCGCCCAGGTCGGCACCGGACGACAGAAGGACGGCGCGCAAGGCGTTAAGACGCTGCATCTCGCTGGCGGGGAGTTGAAACACGGCATCAATGTTCTCGGACAAGCGTCGCAACTCCTCAGGATCGACAACGCCGTCAGCCTCCGCAATGGTCAGCCCGAGTTGCAGGAAGCACGCCGCGCCGAGGTACCGTGAACGATCGGAATGCGTGGCATCGCTCGGCAGGAACACCGCGACGCGATCATCCCACGCGTAGGCACGAGCGGTCATTCGCGTGTCCGGTTCGATCGCAAATCCGGCATGTTGAATGGTGTCCGCCACGCGGCGACTCTGCGAGGCAGTCAGTTTCGGTCGCTGCTCGATCCCGATCGCCGCTCCAAGCGCACCGGCCGAGACGAGCGTCGCGTGTTGATGATCTTTGATGTCGCTCTGACGAGCATTCGCAACGACGCTCTGAATGGCGTGAGCCAGCGGATGGTCCACGCCCTCTCGGAGTTCGATCGGCATTGCCTCCCATGCCTGCACGGTCAGCGTGCCATCAACGCCCGCGGCGACCCGCGACAGGCCGCGCAGGTCCTCTACACACTGATTCCACAGGTCGGCCAGAGGTTCAAACTGGCTCGGAACCCCAGTCGGATCGCCGATCGTGCATGCAACCTCCTCGAGTCCGCCGCTGGCGGGACGGTAGGTGTGACGGCGCGGGCGCTTTGATACCCTTAGATCAAGCCCTGCCCCGAACTTCTCGGTGTATCGCTTTCGGAACAGATCGCCAAATTGCTCGCTCACGCGCTTGGTCACAACGCTTTGGACCGACCTGGGGTTGAGTCGGGCGACCCGCAGCGCGAGATCACCGGATAGCGGGCGGTCGTGCCGCGCGAGCCAGGAAAGCGGCGCGGGCATCATCGCCTCGTTCCATGCCTCTGTGAGATCGCACACGGTTCCGAAGGCCCGCTCGTTGAAGAGTTCGGGTGCCCGCGCTACTTCGAACCACAGCAGAGCAGACGAATAAAGCCTGAACGACCGGCCGTCGCGGGTGCCTTTTCTTGGCTCATCGAGCTTTCGCAGCCGAACGATCTCCCTGAGCGCCCATTCCTTGTCCTGCTGGTCTACAAGCAGTCGCCGTTCGATGCCATAGTAATAGAGGAACAGCAGACCCTCGGCCGGTGGGAGGGCCGTCTTGCCGCTCGCGAGCCAATCGAGGTAGAGGAACCGGTGTTCGGGCTCGATGCGGGAGTACCACGGCCAATACCCCATCTCTGGCACGACGCCGCGCGGACGCCGAACATCGGCATTCAGGAGAATCTCTGACGGGTCGGTTGCCCAGTCGTAGCTGCCCCGCCTGCCGGCGGACGCATAGACATGGGGATCCCGCAACCGAATCCCAGCCACATCAAGCGTTGTGCCCTTCCCGTGCCACTGCATGTTGGCGGTTTCGGGCAGGGAGCGCGGGTGCGACGGTGGCGGGACTGCACGAACATCGGCGAGCGGCCGCGGAGTTACATATGACGAGGGGGTCGAGCTACTCTTCTTCGCCGTCTTCCGCTTGTTGCCGGTGGTGCGCAGGGCTAACCACAGGACGACTGCGATGATGATGACGGCGACAATCCACATGCTGCAGTCTCACTGATGTCAATGTCCAACAAGGATACGAACGGGTTCCGACGCAGTTGTGATGAATTATGCGGTTTTGACAGCGTGCAGGGCAGCTCGCGCTTCGCGGCGAGCCCGGTCCAACTCAACTGCGGCTGTGGCAAGTTGTCTGTCGTAGGACGAGTGAACACCACGATACTCCGCAAGTACACCTCGAAGTCGGGTGGCGTTGGTTGCCACTGCGGCGTTGTGCTGCTGGCGGATGCGGTGCAACCAGTCGGGAGGCGCCTTCACCTCGCCACGAGGGGAGAACTTCTGCTCGCATCCGCGCCGCCACGACAACAGGCGATCAGTCAGGTGTGGTCCGAAGCCGGCGATGCGCTGGATCGCATACCGCTCTACGTCCGCGGCGGTTTCAACACCAAATGACGCGAGCACAGCTTTCCGCGACGTCCCAATGTCTGGGATGGAGGCATGGGCGATGATCTGCCGTTCTAGGTACTCGGTGAGCCGTTGCTTTCGGTATGCATCGTCAGCGCTCCGAAGTTCGGCCTGCAGCCGATGGTCAGCGCTCGACAACCACTCGCGCGCCTCCGCGGCCGCCTTCGCCATCGGCTGCAGCGCTGCGCTCGCTGAACGATCTACTTCCCGCGCCCGCGCCTCAATCGGCCCCAACTTCTCAATCGCCAACAGGGCGGCCTGGCGAAGCGGTTCGTATGCCTGTTTGGCCGCGTCCTGCCGAGCCTTGAGTTCGGCTTCGGCTCGGGCAAGTGCCTCGGCACGGACCCTCGCTTCTGCGTTCGCTTGCGAGCTCGCTACGGCGAGCAGTATCACTCCGAGAATGATGCCACCGATGCCGGCAGGCGGGAAGATGAAGAGCAGTACGAACCCAATGAAGAGGGACCACCCGCCCGCTGTACCGATGCCCGAGTCCCGCTTGGACTGCGGAATGGGCGATACAGCCGTTGGCAGACTCGGCGGGGTCGTTGGTACTGAGCGCTCATAAGCGAGAATGTCGGGCTCGCCGCACCGCTCTGAAAGGGGCCGAAGCGTGGGTAGTTGCCCGGCCTGGCGAATCAAGTCGCCGATCGAGAGTCCGCCCAGATCGATCGGGTTTGTCTCGTCTTCACCGTAGTGCGGGAACGGGTCGCGGGGCAGTCGGCAAAGCGGGCACGCGCCGCAATCATGCACGAAGCTGTGCCGAGGGTTTTTTGCACAACGGCGGAGTCTACTGCGAGTACGGTCGAGCGCATTCATCCACTCTGCCGCCGTCGGGCGTTGGCATCCCAAGAATGATCGCTCGAACAAGTCGGCCAGTTCGCCGAGCGCTGACAACGGAAGGCGATCGGGTGGTGGCGACACTCGGTCCCGCCGGTGAACCGAGTGGGCGTATAGACCTTCACGAATCGCTTCCTCGATCGTGCGCCCTCGGCCGTCGCGAGGTACGCCTGCGAAGGGGTGACAGCCTTGCACAAGAAGCTGGAAGACAAGCACCGAGAGCCCAAAGGTGTCGTGGATGGGGGTACGCGTCACGTCGCGGAAGGTCGCGCCCTGCAACTCAGGTGGGGTATAGATCGGGGTGCCGACGTTGCACGGGAAAACGTCGCCTTTATGCTGCACCTGGAAGGAGTCAACGTCGATGAACCGCACCGTGCCATCGTTAAGGATATAGACGTTGCTCTCGTTGACGTCTCCGATTACGCAGCCGGAAGCATGCAAGGTCGAAGCTGCACGCATCAGGTTCATCGCCACATGTACAAGGAACCCGTAGTCGATCGTTGGGAACGCGATGCGCTGCTCTGCGGGGTGCGAGAGTTTGTCGATGATGCCCGGGCCGCTGATGCGAGGCATCACAAAGCCGATGCAGTCCTCATGTGCGTCATATGCGACGTCGATCGGCCAGGCGGCGACTGCTTCGAGCGCAGCAGTGCGAATCTGCGCCATCGCGACCAACTTGCGGTGCCGAAGGTCGTCCACGGGCTTGTGGTACAACTTTACAAGGCGATCGCCAGTGCCGTTGAGTTCGTGAATTCTCCCCTCGCCGCCCTCCGCGAGCTTGCGGCCAAGGGAGAGTTCCTGCCCGCTGCTCAGGCGAGCCAGAGTCACGCAGCATCCTCCTCGTCGCGCACGGCGAGCACGAGCGTCTTGTCGTCATCTGTGCGGTGGTTTACCTGTGGTGAGTCCAGGAACTTTTCGAGGTCCTCCGATAGGTCCGACGGGTCGGGCGCGGCTGTGCATGTGGCGAACAGCCGTTCGAACGCCGGACCATGAGGGCCCTTCGTGCGAAAGTCGAGTAGCAACGGAGCAAGCCCATCGGTCATGCACGCGACGCGGCGAATCGTGGAAGGCGCGATGGCAATGTGCAGCGTTTCCGAAAGCGGGGCACTGGTGATGAAGTCCGTCAGGTTGAGCGCCGCTTGGTCGGGCCAATGCGCCACGCGAAGTTCGCCCGGCTCTCCCCAGACGATAGCGCCATCTCCCACTTGTCCGAAGACGGAATGCCGATCCCCAATGGCAGCAACTTGCAGCGTTGTCGCAAACTCCCGCACGGAAGCCCCTTCGCGCTCGGCGAGATCCTCGACTTCGCGGACAGCGGAGGCGAAGCACCGCCGGACGCACTCCTTCGCCGTCTCGACATTGGCGAGGGCGTCGGCATTCGATTTCAGATGCAGGATCGCCGTCGTGCAGGCTAAGCGCGAGCCCAAGTGGGACAGCGAAGCCGAGCCCGCGCCATCAGCCACGGCGACGAGTAGCCACTTCGCCCGCTCACCTGCGACCACGAAGTCCACCAGGTGCGAGTCCTGGCACGGGACTGAGTCGGCAAGGTGGCTGGTGCCCAGTGCGGCTGCCTGTGCTACACGCCACGGTCGCATGATTCAGGTTGGGACATCGGCCCATCCGCCATCGCCAGTTGCCGGCGGGAGCGCGATGTGGGTGCCGACTTGCGACTGCGAGACTCGTGTCTGCGAGTTTGAGAGCCACCGGAACATCTCGCGGAAGGCGATGCCTTTGAGTCGAAGCGGTTGGCGAGTCGGGGACAACTGCCGCAACTTGTCGTAGTTGGCTGCACCAGTTCCCACCGCGAAGAATGTGAACTTCTTCTGTTGTTCCCCAAGACGGACGGCCTCGCAAGCCACCCGCCATGCATCGTCGCCGTCCGTTGGTTCTCCGTCGGTGATAAGGAATATCCAAGGCCGGTAGTAGGCGACGCCGTTCGACTGGTACGTCGCCTTCCGTTCCTCAAGGTGTTTGATACCCCGCATGATGGCTTCTGCCATCGGGGTGTGACCATTCGCCTGTAGTGCTGGGGGGTCGAACTGGCGAGCAGTGACGAAGTCTCGCTCTAGCCCCACGTCACCGCCGAACCGGAAGATCGCGACCTCCACGCGTCGTGACGCAAGGTTGTCCATCAGGAGTTCGTCACGGTATTGCTGTAGCCCCACGTTGAGTTCTGCGATCGGCTCACCGGACATGGAAGCCGAAGTGTCCAAGAGCAGCACGCACGGTACACGCGGATCTGGATTGTCCGCAAACTCCTGTTCAGTGACTTTGAATCCGGAATAGGGCTCTTGGTTCATTGGGTTTCCTTTTCCAAACCGCCCTCCCTGGCGGGATGCCGAACCGCGACCGTTGAAGTACTTTATCCAATACAGTCCCGTTCCTGGGATTCCGACCGAAACGTAGGGCTGTCCTGACGGAGAGTGCCCGTACCGGAGTCCGGGTACACCGAAACTCCAGCCGACGCCCCGCCGGGACAGCGTCCAGCGGAACGGTCCACGTCCGATGGTTTTTCGCCATCGCCAGCCCATTCTTTGAGTCTATTCGGGCATGGCACCAGAAAGAGGGAAAGGCATCGTCTGAGAGTTCTTGGTACCCACACCAGACCGAAACAAACTCTGTCTCCCCGCGCGGCTGTTCCCGTAGGCCTTTCGAGACCGGTCCGCCCCCGGCGGAGTACCTACGCGGCGGTGGGGCGTCTACGTCTACAGAAACCCCGCCAACGACGGCATCGTCGCGGATTCTGTATGCGTAGACGCGTAGACGCCCACGTCGCGCCACGTTGGCCCGACGTGCGGCCGCATGGCGTGGCTCGGGGATCGGGACCAGCGCCGGGCCGGGCCGCCCGTGGGCGAACGTGGCGGGGAAGGCGCGGAAGCGAGAATCCCCATCTTGCGCGGCCTTGTGCAAGCGCGTGTGCAAGCGGTCGCGGGGCGCGTCGGAATCGGCTAGAATCGCGAAGCGTTCGAGACCAAGCCCCGGTGTTCCCAAGCTTGAATGTCGGGAGTTCGATCCTCCTCGCCCGCTTTCTGGATCGATATAGGGCCGCCGATGTCACACGATGACACCGGCGGCTTTTTGTTGACCCACTTTCAAGTTGGCCCGCAGATTCCGCGAGTTCTTCCGACGCTGGCGGGGACGGCAGGATCGGGACCAACAGCCAGACGATGACAGGAAATGACCTGGACGGACGCTCGCGTGTGCAAGCGCAGGTACAAGCGGGTGTGCAAGGTGTGGTGGGGAAGAGGCTGCCGATTCGCCAACGCAAAGCGACCCCGGCGTGTTGAGTGCCAGGGTCGTGGATGACGCTTGCAGCAAAAAGTGGTGCGAAGCAGGCTCGTGCTCAGAGGAGAATCAGCGGCGGCGACGGACGGCCATCAGCCCACCAATGCCCAACAGTGCCGCCGCGCCCGGCGCGGGGACAGGTGAGACAACATCGATGCGGAACGTCTGAGTTTGCTCAGAGAACCACTGCGAGTTCGGGGCCGTGTACACTACGGCGGCGGTGTTGGTCAAGAACTCCGCGGTGTAGGTCCCGGGCCCCACGTTGAATGTGAAGCTCGCGTCCGCGGCGTTGGAGATGTAGTCAACCCCTTCGAAGCGGAGCTTGCCCAACGTCTCGCCGAAGGCCGTGATCTCGCCGAATCCACTTGCCGAGGTCACGGTGTTGAACGAGGAGAGCGTGACCACGCTGGCTGTATCGACGGTGAAGACGAGCTGCCCAGACGTCTGAACGCCGCTTCCGGCGAAGCCGCCGACGTTTTGCGTGGTCGTGATGCCCGCGAACCCAAAGTAGTTTCCCTCCATGCGCACCTGCGTGGAGGTGCTGATCGGGAGTGTGGTGGTCAGGCGGCCTCGCGTTTCCCAGAAGCCAAAGGGGGTACTACTTGTTGTGTAGGGAGCATCCCAGACGAACAAGGGGGCCGACTGACTCGTCGCGTACAGGCCGCTGTTGTGGCTGGCGCTCGCGGTTGAAGTCGGCGTGAACGACGTTATCGACGCGTCGGCACAAACGCACAGTCCACAGCCGGCGACGCAGGAAGCGCCCACGCGCAGAATCATCTTGGCAGTCATTTTCTCTCTCCTCGGGCTTCCGCCCGCCTCTTGACCCGCCACGGCCCGCTGCCATGGCATTCCAAGTGTACACGCCGGTCCGCAGAAAGCGATGCCAACCCACAACCACTGGTGGATAGATGGGCAGTCCAATGTGGGTTATCGAACGTCATGCAGCCCCGGTAGCCCGGGCGTTCCCAAGCTGAATGTCGGGAGTTCGATCGTCCTCGCCCGCTTTGCTTTCATGAGTCCTTTGGAGCATGCGATGAGCCCTGCAATCGCAGGGTTTGTTCGTTGGTCGTGCAGGAGCCGCCGCGATCCCGGCTCCGTCACGATACCCCTAGAGTGCGGCGATCGCGCCCGCCATGTTGGACAACGCGACCGCCCCATCCACGGCGGCGTCACGAGCGGCCACGCGACATCCCACGCCTCGAACGCCGCGTCACGACAGATCCGATGGGCAAGATGCCCGCACCATGATCGGGGCGGGGTGGGGCTGGGTGGGGAGGGGGGATCACTCGACGGTCCGAGAGCCATGCCCAGGCCCGTTGAGTGTGGAAGGTGCCGAGTGCGTCGTTCTCGGGCCCGATCGGAGCGCGATGTTCGGGTCCGCCGCGGTTCTTTCATGGCGGCGTGGCCCCGCCCAGAACACGGCAACGTCCGAATCGAAAACGGGAACGATTCCGGCGGGCTCCGGAAGCGTTCCGGCGGGCTCCGATGGAACATCGGCGGGCTCCGGAGGTCTTCCGGCGGACGCCGGAGGAGTTTCCGAGGGCCGGGGAAGAGTTCCGGCTGGCTCGGCAGGAGTTCTCGAGGGCTCCGGAAGAGTTCCGGCGGGCTCCGGAGGAGTTCCCGTGGACGCCGCACGACCTTCGGCGGGCGTAGGAAGAGTTCGCCCGCCCGCCCATCACGCGGACAAGCCCGCCCCGCGCGCGGAAGAGTGAGGTCCGATCACGCCCGCGGGCAGGGCCGAGAACGATGGACGATCAGAGAAGACTCCGTCGCGTGGGCGGCGTTCCATGCCGACCGCCATCAACGCGGCACCCCGCATGCCACCCGGCACCCGGCTTGACGACCACGCCCATGCGGTGCTCGTCGGCCCAGAAGGGGTTGAAGATGGTGCTGTCGGTGTAGTTGGCGCTGCACCCGCCGGGGTGGGGCCAGCCGGTCAGGTTCACGCGCGGATAGAAGGGCTCGGGCTGGGCGAGCGCGGATCCGGCAAGAACTGACGCGATGGATAACGATGAGAGAGAGACAGTCCGTGATCGCATGCACACACTCCTTTGTGACAATGAAATTGGACAGTGACGTCCATCCGTTTCAAAGTGAGACACGAGTAGATCGAATACGATTATTGTCGTCGGTGTCGGCGGGTTGCAAGAACACCGATTGCAACGGGCACAACCCAGACACCGGGCGATGGGATCGTGAGGATAAACTTCCCGCCGCTTCCTTCGGCGATCAGCGTGCCCGCGATGTGCAATCCGTCACCAGAGAGCAATGGTCTGCCCGATCGTGCTGTTGCCGGGAGATCGATTCCCAGAAATCTCATGTAATCCACGACTAGCATGGCCCCGGTCTCTTCCGTCCAGATCCATCCGCCAAACAGGCCTGAGAATCCGACCGCGACGCTCGCGTCGTTGGAGACGAACTCCGGCAAGAGTGTGGGAGTTCCAAGTGGTCCGCCCGGGTTCCAGTACGTCGAGACACCGTCGTGGATCATCACCGTGCTCGTCCATTGGGCGAAGATCGTTCGCCCGTCGCCACTGATGACGGGCGCGTCCGTTGTAATCAGCGGGGATCCATCGGGAAGAGACATGGGTGTAAAGGCCGGCTGGGTCATATCCCAGACATACGCTAAGACAGGCCCGAAGAGGGACGGCCCGATCTGTCCTGTGATGAACCGTCCATCGGAACTGATCGAGCCGTGCCGCTCCCAGGCGCTCTCAATGGGGAAGGGTGCTCGTCGCACAGTGTCGTCGTCGCGGTTCCAGACGAACGTTCCCTCCGTCGGCACACCCGGGGCGAGTTCGCCGCTGGTGCCGATCACCGCAACGCTGCCGTCATGATCAAGGTTGATGATCTGGCCTCTGGACTGAACCCCAAAGAAGGTCGTCGTCGGGGTTTCGTACACCGAACCATCGTCATCAAAGAGCATGGGCAGGAGGCTTGGCCCCGATCGATACACGGCCACGACATGACCATCGCCGGAGATGCGCGGGTAGATCCCATGGCCATACTCCGTTCGCACGCCCGCGGGCGTCTCTCGGAAGACCGGTTCGGTCAAGCCGAGGAACTCACCGTTGTAACTCATCCCCACGACGGTGCCATCGTCGGCGATGTCTTCGAGCCAGAGACGGCTATATCCCGGACTCGGCTGGATAAACCGCAGGCTCGGCGTCTGGGCGAGGGCGGGCGTGGTGAGCACGATCCCACCGAGGGCCACGGCGTGGATAGCCCGCCGGAGCGCGAGGGGTCTGGGCAGCGTGGCGGGCGAGTTCGGGATTCGTGGATGCATGGCCGACTCCGAGGACGGACGCCCATCGATAGGGGGGAGGGGGTCGTCATAGGAGGAATCTGCACCAAGATCCGGAAGAATCAAGCAGAATCCGGGGAGAATCCGCCGAAAACGCTCGGAACTCGCGAGGAACCTGGAGAGTGGGGTGCCGATCGTGGGACCAAGCCGCCGGAGAGGAACGCGACAACGCGCCGAACGCCTGCGACGGGGGCTTGGAGGTCGGGAAGGGTGAATGGGCGCGGCTGGATTCGAACCAGCGAAGGCGTAAGCCAGCAGATTTACAGTCTGCCCCGTTTGGCCACTTCGGTACACGCCCGTCGCGGCGTGCTCTCCTTGAGGGAGCGAGACGCGAGGGAGGCGAGTTTAGCCCGGGAGGGCCGAACGGGCAACGACCTTCGGTCTGCGGCACGGCAGAAACGGCGCACCGTGGGCCGTGGTTCTCGCGTTCGTGAAGGAAGAGCCACCGGAGGGACTTGAACCCACGACCCGTGCTTTACAAAAGCACTGCTCTACCACTGAGCTACGGTGGCGACTTGTGGACCGGGCGGGGCCGCATGGCTCGGCGGCGATGGGCCGCACCGATGTCGCAGTAGAGTGTAGTGCGTGAAGGGCGATCGCTCGGCACCTTCGCCGGGCGGCGAGGCATGTCGAGCCTGTGGCGAACAGCGAGCCCCTTGCCCCAAAGCCCCCTCCGGCGAGTCCCCACGGAGAGCAGAAAGTCGCGGAGCGCGATGATGTTCGGGGGCTTTTTGGGAGTGTGGAACCCTACCCTTCACGTTTCGCCCGTATCGGATTGTTCAGGCTTTGGGCCGGGCCTCCGTGTGCGGCGATCCACTTCTGGACAGGAGCCTGGACTTCATGCTTGGCCGGATCTTCAAGGCGTACGACATCCGCGGGACCTACCCGGATCTTCTCAATGACACCATGGCCTGGCAGATCGGGTTCGGCGTGTCGAGGTTCCTGATCGCCGACGCGGCGGCGGCTGGGGAGACCAGCCCGATGATGCACAACATCGTCGTGGGGCGGGACATGCGGTCGTCGAGCCCGTCGCTCACCAAGCAACTGATCCTGGGGATCAACGAGCAGGGTGGGCACGTGATCGACCTGGGCCTGTGCGACACGAGCATGATCTACTTCGCGATCAACCACCTGGATTGTGCCGGGGGCGTGATGGTGACGGCGAGCCACAATCCGCCGCAGTACAACGGGTTCAAGATCTCCAAGCGCCAAGCCAAGCCGGTGGGGGAGATGTCTGGCCTGGCGGACGTGCGGAAGTTCGCCGCGATGGTGGACAAGCACTCGGTGCAGAAGCCGTCGGGTCGCTCGGAGTCACGCGATCTCTGGCCGGCGTACACGAAGCACGTGCGGTCATTCCTCGACATCCCCAGCGGGAAGTCGCTGAAGATCGTGGTCGACGCGAGCAACGGGATGGCGGGGACGATGTTCCCCAAGATCTTCGGGAAGCAGGGGCCGATGGGCGCGGCGCCCGGGCTGAACGTGATCGAGATCAACTTCGAGAACACGAAGAACACCTTCGCGCACGAGCCGAACCCGCTGGTGGCGGCGAACCTCAAGCAGGTGCAGGAGGCGGTGCTCCATCACAAGGCGGATCTGGGCGTGTGCTTCGATGGCGACGCCGACCGCTGCGTGCTGATCGATGAGAAGGGCAAGGCGGTCGGGTGCGATCACCTGACGGCGCTGATGGCGAAGCACTTCCTCTCAAAGAATCCCGGGGCGTCGATCGTCTATGACCTTCGTTCGACCAAGGCCGTGGCGGAGGAAGTGACCAAGGCCGGGGGGACTCCGGTGCGGGCGCGGGTGGGGCATGTGTTCCTGAAGGGGGCGATGGCGGAGCACCAGGCCGTCTTCGGCGGGGAGTTGTCGGGGCACTTCTATTTCAAGGACAACTTCAACGCGGACAGCGGGGCGATCGCGATGTGCGTGGCGCTCTCGATCCTCGCGAAGAGCAGCAAGACGATGAGCCAGTTGATCTCGCCGATCGCGCGGTATGCGCAGTCCGGGGAGATCAACTTCCAGATCGAGGACAAGGACGCGGCGCTGGCGACGCTCAAAGAGGAGTACGCCGGGAAGCACGCGACGATCGACGAACTCGATGGCGTGACGATCGACTGTTTCGCGAAGGACGGCTGGTGGGCGAACATCCGCAAGAGCAACACCGAGCCGCTGCTCCGCCTGAATCTCGAGGCGAAGGATCAGAAGACGCTGGAGAAGGCGCTCGCGAAGATCTCGCCAGGGCTTGGGCGAAAAGTGGATCACTAGCAAGAAGCACTCGGCATTAGGCACTGGGCATTGGGAACTTTGGAATGGGACGTGTGGATAAGTCCTGAGATCTGGCATGACGCTGAACGAGTTTCTCCAGCACCATCGGTTGATCGAGAACCCCTTCCGGGGCGAGGAGGCACGCACCGACGCGGTCTTCGCGCGGATGGGCCACAACCAGCCCGCCGAGCGCGTGGCCACGCCCACGTCGCGATCCTTCGAGTTGCACCACTCGGACTTTGAGAAGATCGTGGGTGATCTGCGCCGCCCCTCGGCGTCAGTGGTCTTCGGCGAGAAGGGAAGCGGCAAGACGGCGATCCGCCTGCAGATCACACGCCGCGTCCACGAGCACAACGCCCAGCACCCCAACGAGAAGGTGCTCCTGATCTCGTACGACGATCTCAATGGCGTGCTCGGTCCGCTGCACGAGTTCCACGGGAGCAAGTCGCCGCTGGAGACGGTCCAGAAGATCCGCCTTGTCGACCACATCGACGCGCTCCTGCACAACGCGGTGGTCCGTCTGGTGGACGCGCTCCTGGGCAAGCCCGCCGACTCGCTCGCCTTCGACCTTGGGGCGGATCCGCGCAAGGCCGTGCGGAAACTCTCGCTTCGCCAACGTCAGGAGTTGCTGCTGTTGCAGGCGCTGTATGACCGCCCGACCGTGGCGGATTCGCGGACGCGTGAGTTGCGGTCGCGTCTGCGGATCGGACCGCCTTGGGGCGCGATCCTGACGAACGCGGTGGCGCTCTTCGGACTGGCGGCGGTGGGGGCGGCGGCGGTCTATGGACTGTTCTTCGCGCCGGCGCGGTTCAAGCCCGAGTGGGCGTGGTGGGTGCTCGCGGGGATCACCGCGGCGTGCGGCGTGCTACTCGTGAAGCACTATGCATGGGATCGGGGCGTCCTCGCCTCAACGGCACGAAAGATCCGTCGGCAGTTGCGAACGCTGGGCCGCGGGCAGCGGTCGCTGGTGCGGTCGCTCCTGCAACTCTCGCCACGACTGCGACCGGCGATGGCTCTCCCCGTGACGGACACTGACGAGACGCGTTTCCAGGCTCTGGAAATGCTGCGAAGGGTCGTGCTGCCGCTGGGGTACACGGGCGTGATGGTGGTCGTGGATCGCGTGGACGAGCCGACGCTTGTCAATGGCGATCCGGACCGGATGCGGGCGCTCGTGTGGCCGATGCTGAATAACAAGTTCCTGCAGCATCCGGGGCTTGGGGTGAAGTTGCTCCTCCCGGTGGAACTGCGATACATGCTCTTCCGCGAGTCGTCGGCGTTCTTCCAGGAGGCTCGCCTGGACAAGCAGAGCCTCGTGGAGCGGCTGACGTGGTCGGGGGCGATGCTCTTTGACCTCTGCGAGTCGCGCCTGAACGCGTGCCGGGAAGATGCGGCCGGTGGACCGGCGTCCCTGCTGGACATCTTCGCCGAGGACGTGACGCGCCAGGATCTGGTGGACACCCTCGACCAGATGCACCAGCCACGCGACGCCTTCAAACTGTTGTACCGCTGCGTGACAGAGCACTGCTCGAACGTGACGCGGGCGGAGGAGCAGTGGCGTATCCCGAAACTGATCCTCGACACGGTCCGCAAGCAGGAAGTGGACCGGGTGCAAGCGCTGTATCGGGGAATCAGGCCCGGCTGAAGCGGGTCCTGGGGTTGCCCATCTCTCCAGTTTGCTGGTGTAAACGCCATGCCCCGACGATCCGGGCCTGGGTGACGGGTCACGCCATGATTTGGCCGATCATCGGTCGACTCGGATGGATCAGGGGGCGTGGTTGCGTGGTATAGGGTGGACCATGAAAAGGCACTCTTTGGCTGTCGGTCTGGCCTGTGTGACATGCTTGGCTGGCGTGGCCAGTGCGCAGGGGACAGCGATGCGGGCGCGGCTCATCGGGACGACCTCGAACCCGACGGTGATCGTGTCGGCGCCGGGCGATGCCACGCGGCTCTTCGTGGGGTCGAACCGCGGACCGATCCGAATCCTGAAACTGCCCGACGAACAGTTCCTCGATCAACCCTTCCTGACGGTCCCCAACGCCGGCGGGGCGAACGGCGTCTTGTGGATGGCGTTCCATCCAGACTTCGCGACGAATGAACGGTTCTATATCTCGACGCAGGAGACGACAGGGAAGGTGCGGCTGATCACGGGCGTGGTGAGCGCAACCGACACAAACGTCGCCGACGCGTCGAGCATCACGACAGTGCTCTTTATCGATGACCAGGCGTCCCAGCACACCGGCGGGTGGATCGGGTTTGATTCACATGGCTACCTCCTCATGGTGACCGGGGACCAGATGGGCCCGGGGACCGCGCCGTCGCAGAACGCCGCGAACTACGCGGGAAAGATGCTGCGCCTCGATGTCGATGGATTGGACAACATCCCCGGAAACACCGACGACGATCAGTTCCCAGACGACGCGAACCGGAACTACTCGATCCCGCCATCGAATCCGCTCGTGGGAAACACCGACGGATATCTCGAAGAGATCTGGGCGCTGGGCCTGCGGAATCCCTATCGATGCTCGCGCGATGTGACGACCGGGAACGTGTGGATCGGGGACGTGGGAAACTTCCAACGCGAGGAGATCGATCGCCTGGAGCCGGATGCGCCGGCCGTGAACTTCGGCTGGCCGGTGTGCGAGGGAACGATCGTGCCGATGTCACCCTATCCGCCGTGCGAGAACCCGGCTTTCCGCATGCCGATGTTCGACTATCTGCGGACCGGCGAGGAACCCAGCGGAAACACAGTGATCGGCGGTGTGGTCTATCGCGGGTGCGCAATGTCCGAGTTCCACGGCCTCTTCCTCTTCGCCGATTTCACGAACGACTGGATCGGGATGTTGCGACCGGGCGACACGCTCGATGGCGTGGGCACAGCGGCCGCGCGCGCGTCGCTGGTCTCGCTCCGGTCGAGCGCGAACCTGGGGCTGGCTACAAACTCGATCAACGGGACGTCGGTCTTCGGGCAGGACGCACGTGGCGAGGTCTACTTCGCGCGGTATATCAGCGGGCAGATCTACAAGTTGGAGCCGGCGGCGAGCGGCGGCGGGCTGGGGCGCGATTGCGATGGCGATGGCGTGGTGGACTCGTGCGCGACGGGGGTGATGCCATGCCGGGCCGATGTGACGGGCGATTGCGCCGTGACGATCGATGACCTCACCGAGTATCTCGAGTCATTCCTCACGGGGTTACTCGCGGCGGATCAGAGCGACGCCGAAGACTCGGGCGTCGTGGACGGCGCGGTGACGATCGATGACCTGCTCTTCTTCCTGGGACGCTTTGCCGCGGGGTGTTAGATCAGACCGTGCAATGCTGATGACTACTCGCGCCGCGTCGCGACAATGACGCGGGGAAGCCCCTCGTGGTCCTTGAGAACGCGCGGGCTCTCGAGGAGCGGATCGGCGGCCAGCATCTCCCTGGCGATCTCGGCGCGCGAGTCGGCGACCTCGATGAGGAGCATGCCGCCCGGCTTCAGGAGTCGCGGCGCGGGGATTGTGGGCGGCGTCGGCGTCAGGAGTTGGCGGACGAAATCGAGCCCGTCGGACCCGCCGCGGAGGGCACTGTGCGGCTCGTGGTCCTTCACATTGGGAGCGACGGCGTCCCACTCGTCGTCGGGGATGTACGGCGGATTACTCGCGACATAGTCGAAGGTGCTCTCGCGCCCGGCGATCGGATGGTTGTGGAGCGCGACGAGCATGTCGCCCTGCACATACTCGACCCGATCCGCAACGCCATGCCGGGCGGCGTTCTCACTCGCAAGCGAGATCGCGTCAGGATTGATGTCGGTGGCGACGGCACGGGCGGCCTTGAGTTTCTTGAGGGTGGCGATCGCGATGCACCCCGAGCCGGTGCAAACGTCGAGGATGAGCAGGCCGCCGCCATCGAACCCGACGCCGTGGGTGGATTGGGCACGTTGGAGAATCGTCTCTGGAATGACCTCGGTGGCGGGACGTGGGATGAGGACCCGCGAATCGATATGGAACTGAAGGCCGAAGAACCACGCCTCGCCGACAAGGTACTGGACCGGCTCGTGCTTGAGGGCACGGGCGACGAGATCGCGGAGTCGCGTCCGTTCGTCGGCGTTCGCGGGGCGGTCTGGATCCGTGTACAACTTCAGTCGCTCGCAACCGATGACGTGCGACATCAGGATCTCGGCAAAGAGCCGAGGCGAGTCGAGCCCTTTGGCGGTGAAGGCCTCGCCCATCCACGCGAGGAGTCGGCGCGTCGTCCACGGTGATTCGCCCCGCATGCCGGGAAGCGTCTCCGCGGCGGCTCGGCCCGTGGGGTGCGGCGGTGGGGGGGGCTGGTGCCCGGCATGGGGACGGTGGGTGCTCACTTGCCATCGTACCAGTTGGAGGAGATATACGACCCGACCTTGAGCGGCACGAGGAGATCCATTGCGCCCTCCATACGGGAGACGATGAGGGCGCGGGCCTTCTCGGCAACGTCGCTCCTGGTCTCAAAGACGAGTTCGTCGTGGATCTGCAGAAGCATGCGCACCCCGGGAATCTCAGGTGGTTTCCCACCGCGCCAGTGCGAGGCCGACTCGGCGAGACGCTTGTGGAGATCGACCATGGCGAGTTTGATGAGGTCCGCCGCCGACCCTTGCACCACGGAGTTGATCGCGAGCCGCTCGGCGAGGGCCTTCCGCGCGGGGGTGGTGCTGTGGATGTCTGGAATCGGGCGACGCCGGCCGAGCATCGTCGCGACAAAACCGTTTCGCTCGGCCTGGGCGACGCACTCCTGCAGAAAGGTCGTGATGCCCGGAAACCGCTTCTTGTAGCCGGTGATGATCTCGGCGGCGTCGCGTTCGTGGATATTGAGCCGGCGCGCAAGCCCAAAGGCGGTGATGCCATAGACGATGCCGAAGTTGACCATCTTCGCGCCGCTGCGCTGGTCGCGCGTGACCTGATCCGGCGCCACCTGGTGGATCTGGGCGGCGACGGCGGTGTGGATGTCCTCATCGGCCTTGAAGGCGGCGATGAGTGCCGGATCCTTCGAGAGATGCGCCAAGAGGCGTAACTCCACCTGAGAGTAGTCCGCCGTGATGAGCACGTTGCCCGTGTCCGCCACAAACGCCTTGCGGATCTCCCGCCCAATGTCCGTGCGGATGGGAATGTTCTGAAGATTGGGATCACTGCTCGCAAGGCGCCCCGTGGCGGCGACAGTCTGGTGGAAACTCGCGTGCACGCGGGCGGTCTTGGGGTTGATGGCCTCACGAAGAGCCACCAGGTATGTCGAGACAAGTTTGCTCAGTTGGCGATGCTCAAGGATGAGGCTGGGAATAGGTGTCTCAATGTCCGGATCCTCGGCGAGTTTCTCGAGGACCTCGGCGTCGGTCGAATGCCCGGTCTTGGTCTTCTTGAGCGGCTTGAGACCCAAGCCCGGCGGATCGTCGGTGGCTTTAGCGAAGAGCACCACGCCCAACTGCTTGGGCGAATCGGGCTCGAACGTGCGACCGATTGTCTCGACCGAGACCCGGTCGAGTTCCTTTCGGATCTCGCCAAGTCGCGTGACAAGGCGTGCCTCCTGACGCGAGAGTTCGTCGGCGTCCACGCGCACGCCATTGAACTCCAGTTCCGCGAGCACCTCGACCAGGGGCATCTCGACGCCGTGGAAGAGCGACTCGAGTTCCATGGCCTTGAGTTGCGGAGCCATCATCGAGAAGAGTTGGAGCGTGACGTCGGCGTCCTCGGCGGCATAGGTCGTCGCCTGATCGACGGGAACGGTCTCGAAACTGCGCTGGTTCTTGCCGCTGCCGATGAGATCGTGGATGGAGATATTGGTGCGGTTGAGCAGGGCAAGGGCGAGGGCGTCGAGGCTGTGCGACGATCGGGAGGCGTCGATCAAGTAACTGGCGACCATGCTGTCGCCGCCGGGTGGCGTCGTGAACCCACGGAGCATGACTCCGGCGCTGCGAAGAACCAGCGCGTCGTACTTGAGATTGTGCCCGACCTTGGGCATGCTGTTATCCTCGAGAATCGGACGCAACGCCTTGAGCACCGCCGCCTCATCGAGGTGCTCGCCCGGCGAGGGCGATCGGACAGGAATGTACCACGCCTTCCCCGGCTCAATGGCGATCGAAAGTCCACAGAGTTTCGCGTCGATGGGCGAGAGGCTCGTGGTCTCTGTGTCGAAGGTGAAGACAGGTGCACGCTCGAGCCTTGTGACGAGTTCCTTCAGGGCCTTGGCGGTTGTGATGGCGGTGTACTCGCCGGATTGGGGCATGAGCGTGGCGACGGCAGCGTTGGCATCGGTGAAGAGACCCGCGGTGTAGGTATCCTCGTTCTTGCGTGAGGATCGCTTCGTCGGTGTCGTCTGGGTCGGCGGTGGCGGGGGGGTGTTGGAGCGCGAGGTCGAAGACGATGCGTTCGAATCTCTCGTCGTTGGGGCTTGGGCGAGGCCGAGGATCGCTCGGACATCGTCCTGATACCGGTTGAAGCCGAGTTCCTTGAGGATCGGAATGAGTTTGTCGAGCGTGAACGCACGAACCCTCGCGGCGGCATCATCAAGTTCCACGGGGACATCATCGCGAAGCGTCACGAGGCGCTGCGAGAGCGGCAGGAGCGACGCCGCAGCACGGATGTTCTCGCCACGCTTGCCCTTGATCTCGTCGGCGTGGGCGAGAACGTTCTTGATCGAGCCCCACTCGTTGAGGAGGGCGATCGCGGTTTTCTCGCCGACGCCGGTGACGCCCGGGACGTTGTCCACTGTGTCGCCCATGAGGGCGAGCATGTCCACGATCTGGGTTGGCGCGAGGCCGGTCTGCTCCTTGAGTGTCTCGGCACTGAACGCGGTCGCCGTGTGCGCATCGAAGAGTTCGACCCGGCCGAGATCATCGAGCAGTTGCTTGAGGTCCTTGTCCTTGGAGACCAGGCGAATGCGAAGATCCTTGTGGGCAAGAAGGAGTTGCCGAACGAGCGTCGCGGAAACATCGTCCGCCTCGAACCCCTCGGCCCCGATGACCGGAATACCGATCTCGCCCAGCATCGCCAGACATCGCTCGACCTGGGGAAACAGATCCTCCGGCGGTGGGGGACGCGTCGCCTTGTAGTCAGGATACAACTCGGAGCGGAAGGTGCCGCGATCGCCGGAGACGTCGAGCGCCACCGCAATCATGTCGTCGGGGGCGAGCGGCGCACCCAGACCGTCGCCACGCAGGAGCTTCAGCAGCAGCCCGACGAACCCGAACGTCATGTTCGTGGGTTCCTTCGTGACCGGGCTGGTCATAGGCGTACGGATCGCGTGGTAGCAGCGGAAGAAGGCGGCGTAACCGTCGATGAGGTAGAGCGTGGGCATGATGATGTTCGAGATTTCGTCCCTAGGCGTCGAGCATGGGGATGTCGGCGTGGAGGTTCTTCGCACACACAACCGCATCGTCATACCCGGCGTCGGCGTGGCGGAAGACGCCCATGCTCGGATCGTTGCGCAGGACTCGCTCGAGCCGGCGTGCGGCCTCGGGCGTGCCATCCGCGACGATGACCTGGCCCGCGTGCTGGGAGTATCCGATGCCGACGCCGCCGCCGTGATGAAAACTGACCCACGAGGCGCCGCTCGCGGTGTTGACGAGGGCATTGAGAATGGCCCAGTCGCTGATGGCATCGCTGCCGTCCTTCATCGCTTCGGTCTCCCGATTTGGCGACGCGACGCTCCCGCAGTCGAGGTGATCGCGCCCGATCACGATCGGGGCGCTGACCTTGCCATCACGAACAAGGTCATTGAAGAGAAGCCCGGCCTTGTCACGCTCGCCCAGACCCAGCCAGCAGATCCGCGCGGGCAGGCCCTGGAACGCAAACCTCGGCTCGCAGCGATCAAAGTCCCCCGCGAGCAGCGCGTCGGGATTCTTGTGACACCCGAGGATCCAGGAGTGCAGTCGCTCGCCATAGGGCCCGGAGGATTTCGGGAAGGCCTTGAGGATCGCGTGATCGGTGACGTAGATGTCGCGCGGATCGCCCGAGAGCGCCACCCAGCGGAACGGCCCACGCCCCAGGCAGAACTGCGGCCGAATGTACGCCGGCACAAAGCCCGGGAAGTCAAAGGCGTTCCTCACTCCCTGATCGAGAGCACGCTGGCGGATGTTGTTGCCATAATCGAAGGTGATGCTGCCCCGGGATTGGAGTTCGAGCATGGCGCGGACGTGTCGCGCCATGGACTTGAGGCTCTGGGATTGGTAGCCGTCGGGATCAGAGACGCGAACCTCCGCGGCCTCGGAAACGGTCATGCCGACGGGGACATACCCCAAGAGCGGATCGTGGGCGCTCGTCTGGTCGGTGAGGACATCGGGCGTGATGTCGCGTTCGAGAAGACGCTCGAGGAGTTCGATCGCGTTCGCGTGGACACCAACCGACATCGGCGCGCCCGCGTGCGAATAGCGGAGCGCCGAATCGATGGCGGCGTCAAGATCCGGGGCGATCTCGTCGAGGTACTTGTCCTTTCGTCGACGTTCGAGTTTCGTGATGTCCACATCGGCGATGAGTGCGGTCCCGCCAGCGAGGGTGATGGCGAGTGGTTGCGCGCCGCCCATCCCGCCGCAACCTGCGGTGACGCAGAGTCGCCCCTTGAGCGAGCCGTTGAACTCCGTCCGCCCGCACTCGGCAAACGTCTCGTACGTCCCCTGCAGGATGCCCTGCGTTCCGATGTAGATCCACGATCCCGCGGTCATCTGCCCGTACATCATGAGGCCCTTCGCGGCGAGTTCATCGAAATGCTGCTGCGTCGCCCAGTGGGGGACGAGGTTGGAGTTCGCGATGAGGACGCGAGGAGCGTCGGCGTGGGTGCGGACGACGCCGACGGGCTTGCCCGATTGGACGAGAAGCGTCTCATCGGGCTTGAGGCGTTCGAGTGTCGCGAGAATCGCGTCGAAACTCTTCCAGTTGCGTGCCGCCTGCCCGCGTCCGCCATAGACCACGAGACGCGACGGATCCTCGGCGACCTCGGGGTCGAGGTTGTTCATGAGCATCCGCCGGGCGGCCTCGATCGTCCACGTGGCGCAGGTCCGCGTGGTGGAGCGCGGCGCGCGGACGACGCGATCGGCGTGATCAAGAGCCGACAAGGCCTGGGAGTGGGGGGGCTTGGGAGTCGTGGGACTCGACGAACGGGATTTGGTCTTTGGTGATGCCACACCGCATTGTTGGCGGTTGGGCGTGGGGGGGCTGAATGACTGCCTTCTTTAGAGAGGCGAAGGCGTGAGTTGGAGTGCGGCAAACTCGCCCCGGGAGATAGCGCTCGCCAGACGCGACATGTCGGGTGCCGGCGATCGGTCGTCGGCCCAGGGATCGACGTGGGTGCGAACGACACCGATCGCTCGGCGAAGGGCATCGCTGGTCGTGTGCGGGGCATGACGCTCGATCGCCTCGGCCCCCGTCATGAGTTCGATCGCGACCACGTGACGAACGAGATCCAACGCACGTGTGGCCTTCGCCGCGCTGCGAGGCCCAAACGAGTTGTAATCCTCGATCTCAGCGCCGGTGGGAATGTTGGCGACGCTGGCGGGATTCGCGAGGCCGACAAGTTCGTTCACGCAGGCCGCCGCCGTGTACTGCGCGATCATCAGCCCCGAGCACACACCCGCACGACCGGCGGGAGCGAGGTAGGGGGGCAGGCCCGCGTCCTTGTCGAACGCCGAGAGGATCCAGAAGAGCCGACGCTCGGCAATCCCGGCGATATGAGCAAGGGCAATCGCGAGGCAATCGAGTTGGATCGCCATCGGCATGCCGTGGAAGTTCCCGCCCGAGAGGATGGAGTCCTTGTCGAAGACGAGCGGATTATCGGTAACAGCACCGAGTTCGCGTTCCACAATCACGCGCGCGTGGGTGATCGCGTCGAGTGCAGCACCGACGACCTGGGGCGCACAGCGAAACGAGTACGGATCCTGCACGCGGGTGTCGTTCTCGCGGTGGGACGTGATGATGGTGCTGCCCTTGAGAAGTGCGGCGAGCACGCTGGCGACACGCTGCTGGCCCTGCTGATTGCGAGCCTCGTGGAGACGCGGATCGAGAAACGCGTCTGTCGCGCGCGCGGCATCGATCGACATCGCCGTGGCGATAAGGGCAGCGTCGAGGACATTGTCCAGATCGGCGAGGAGCAGGGCGGTACGAGCGGCCATGAGGTGCGTGCCGTTGATGAGGGCGAGGCCCTCTTTTGCGGCGAGAACAATGGGGGAGAGGCCGACTCTGGCAAGGGCCTCGTCGCCGGAGAGTTCAACACCGGCGACGCGCGCGCGGCCTTCACCCAGGGCGACCTGGGCGATATGGGCGAGCGGGGCGAGATCGCCGGACGCGCCAACAGAACCAACGCTGGGCACGATCGGCGTCACGCCCCTATTCAGCATCTCGACGATCTGTGTGACCAGTTCGACACGGACGCCGGATCGCCCCCTGGCGAGCGAGGCGGCGAGGAGAAGCATGGTCGCGCGCACGACATCGTCCGGGAAAGGCTCCATGATGCCAGCGGCGTGGCTGACGATGAGGTTGCGCTGGAGTGTGGCGAGATCGGCGTCACCGATCCGTTGGCGGGCGAGGGAGCCGAAGCCGGTGTTGATGCCGTAGTGAGGCTGGCCGTCGGAGAGGCATTCCTCGAGGGCGTGGCGCGACTCGCGGACTCGGCCCTGGGCGTCCGGGGTGAGTTCCACGGCCCGGTTGTGGCGGGCGACGCTGAGGACGTCGTCGATGGCAAGGGCCGAGGAATCGAGACGAACAGGCGGCTGGGTCGTTGGCGGCATGGCGAAGTGTTGGCGAGGGGCCTTGGAGAGTCGAAAACCGAGGAACCTCGGTCGAAATACAACGTCCTATAAGATAGGTTATGTTAAATACACTCCTGTAGACCTGATTCTGGGGCATCCCGGTCGTATTCATGGACGCCGATTCAGGGTTCTCTGCGTCATCCGACACCGCCGGAAGGTCAGAGCGTCGGCAAGCGGCCGCCGTCGACAGGGAGGTTGATGCCGGAGATGTAGCCCGCGGCGGGACTGGCGAGGAACGCGACGGCGGCGGCGGTCTCGGCTGGCTCGGCGAAACGGGCGAGGGGGATCGTGGCTTTCAGGTCGGCCTCGATCTCGGCGTTGGTCTTGCTGGCCTTCTTGGCTCGGCCTTCGACGAGGGAGGTGAGTCGCTCGGTGGCCGTGAATCCAGGGAGGACGTTGTTGACGGTGATGTTGAAGGGGCCGAGTTCGCTGGCGAGAGTCTTGGCCCAACTGGCGACGGCGCCGCGGATGGTGTTGGAGACGCCCAGGCCCGGGATGGGGGCTTTCACGCTGGTCGAGATGATGTTGATGATCCGGCCATACTTCGCGGCCTTCATGGCCGGGACGAGGCGTGTCGCGAGGATGTGGTTGCAGATGAGGTGGGCCTCGAAGGCGGCACGGAAGGCGTCGGGTGCGGCGTCGATCGCCTGGCCTGCGGGGGGGCCGCCTGTGTTGTTGATGAGGATGTGAACAGCGAGGCCTTTGGAGACGCGTTCGGCGAGGAGGGCGTCGAGTTCGGCGGGCTTGCTGAAGTCGGCGGCGAGGGTGGCGTGAGATTGCGCGTGGGAGGTCGGCAACTCGGCCTTGACGGCGTCGAGTTTGGATTGGTCACGTGAGATGAGGAGAATGCGAGCGCCGAGGGCGGCGAGGGTGTTGGCGCAGGCTCGGCCTATGCCGGAGGTTGAGCCGCAGACGACGGCGGTTTTGTTGGCGAGGGAGAGATCGACTGGGTTGTGTGCCATGAGAGAGGGTAGACGGATTGGGGCGTCCATCCGGCCACCGCTCTGGAGTGCGATGCCACCAAAGCAGTGATGCACCTCGTGATCACGGCGCGAGTGGGTCTTTGCCCTGGGTGCCCAGGGTGATAGCGGTGATCTCGAGGCGCTGGGGATCGGCGCGAGAGGGCGAGAAGGCGATGATGCTGCGGGGCGGGGCGGCCCCCCCACTCATTAGCGTCAACGCGACGGGCTGCGAACCGATAGCGCGGCGGGGCATGACGGCGCCGGCCACGACGCGGACGGCGGTGAAGGACGAGTTCGGCGTGGCGGCCGGGACCGGCTCGAAGGCGAGGCCCTGAGCGGTTGCGCAGAAGTAACCGTCAGCCGTTTCGTTTCGATTGGCGGGAATCGTGGCATAGGGAATGGCGGCGTAGGAGTCCGCGGCGAGTGGGACGAGGGCGTTTCGCTGCAGGTCGTAGATCACCATTCGCCCCAGGACGGGATGGAGGAGGGCGAGCGGGAGCGGGGCGTTGACGAGCGCGTTGGATGTTCTCGGAGGCGCGGGGAGTGGCGAGGCGACGCTCGCGGCGACCTGGTAGGCCGTCGAATCAGAAACTTGTCCCGCGAGGAGTCGGCGGGTAATCGTGGAGCCGAGACGGACCTTTGTTGCGGAAGATGAATCGGGGGCGAGGCGGATGGCCTCGATCTCCAGGGCGTCGGCGACACGCGCGAGCGCGTAGAGGATGTTTGGATCGTCGGAGGCGAGGGGGAACTCGTACGACCCTGCCCCCCCACTGCCGGCGGCTCGGGTGAACTCGACGCCATCGGGGCGGAGGAGGACGAGATCGCGCAACGGTGAGGCGATGGTCGAGCGAGTGAAGGCGAGGTCGCCGGCGGGTGTGAGGATGGCGTGGGCGTTGATGACTCCCGGTGGAGACTTCATGAGCCACTCGATAGCGCCCGAGGCCCAGCGGAGTTTACCGATCCAGCGTGAGCCGTCGTCACGCGGATGCTCGACGAGGACGCCGGCGTGGTCGGCGGATCGGCCGAGGAGGAGGCCCGCGGGAACATCGTCGGCGAGATCGATTCGCTTTGGGGGCGAGGAGGAGATGTCGTAGAGGGCGACGCGCGTTCCCGGTGACGGGACCGCGTCTGGGAGCGCGAGGAGCGTTGGCCAGTCCGGAGCGAGGCCCTCCTCGACGGCGAGTTTGAGTCCATCAGGAGAGATGACGGGGAGGACCTGGGCGTCGTAGGTGACGCCGCCGAGGGGTTGGAGGATGGCCTGGACGCGCGAGGCGGAGGTTTGTGTGGAGGGATCGCGGGCGGCGACGGAGCCTGTGGGGATGTTGGCGGGCGCAGAAGTCGTTGTCGAAGGAGCGAAGAGGGGACGTTTGGTGTTCGTGCTCGGCGATTCTTCAACCACGCAGGCCGAGAGTGAAACAAGAGGTAGGAGGAGTAGACACAGGCGAGACGCCTGTGCCACGAGGGTGGGTTGGGACTTCAACACGTGTTTGATCACTGCTGGGGCTGGGGTTGCTGCTGGGACTGGGATTCGTTGGTGATGGGCTTGGGCGTGGTGCGGAGCGTGGAATCGGGGTCCTGTTCATCCATGCGCTGCATGAGGCGGTCGCGATACGGGGCGTTGATCTGGTCCACTTCCTCGGGATTCTCAACGACGACGGGAGTGATGAAGACGAGGAGTTCGGTCGTGGTCTGACGCTTGTCGCGGCTGCGGAAGAGGTATCCAAGGAGCGGGATGTCGCCCAGGAGAGGGACCTTGCGGACGACGTCGGAATCGTCGGAGCGGAGGATGCCGGAGATCACGATGGTCTGCTGATCTCGGACGATGATCTGGGTCGTGGTTTCGCGGCGATCGACGACGAAGCCGCCGAAGAGGGTCTGGCCCTGGACGATGGAGGAGAGTTCGAGGTTGACGCGAAGATCGACGTCCTTCTTCGGAGTGATTCGTGGGCGTACGCGGAGTTGGATGCCGACGGCCTTGTAATCGAAGGATTGGACGAGGTTGCCCTGGGTGTTGGTCTGGCTATCGGTGATGAAGGGGATGTCCTGGCCATCGAAGAACTCGGCCTCTTCGTTGTCGCTGGTAAAGATCTTGGGCTCGCTCAGGATGTTGACCTTGGTCTTCTGGGCGAGGGCGGAGAGGAGGAAGTTGAGGTTGATGGAGGAGTTGAGGACGGTGGTGTCGAAGAGGTTGCCGGCGAAGGTGTTGTTGGCGGTACCCGAGGCGTTGTTGGTGATGCTGATGTTGTTGTCGGTGTTGGTGGCGGAGATATTGCTGCTGGACCAGCGGAAGCCGAGTTCGGTGGCGTCGTCGCGGGAGATCTCACAGACGATGGCGGAGAGGAGCACCTGACGACCGGGCTGATCGAGTTGGGAGACGAGCTGCGTGATGGAGGAGCGGTACTCGGGGGGCGAGATCACCATGACGGCGTTCTGACGCCAGACTGGGACGATGCGGAGTTTGCCGACGAGATTCGAGGCGGCTCTTTGATCGGCCTGCTGGCGGGCACGCTGCCACCAGAAGGAGATGGTCTGGGCGGCGGAGTTCGCGTCGGAGTTGGCATTCGCGGTGGAGGACGTCGATGCGAAAGGGCTGGAGCCCGAGAGGCTGGCGTCGGAAAGGCCCTGGACGGATCGGCGAACGGTGGCGGGTGTGCCATCCTGGGCGAGGAGGGCGTTCAACTGCTCGGCGAGGTCCTCGGCGGAGGCGTGCTTGAGTTCGATGATGACGGGGAGACCGATGGTCTGCGGCTGGTCGAGGTCGCGGATGATCTCGTCGATGACGGTGAGGTTGTCGGGGCTTTTGGCGACGACCACGAGGCGGCCGGACTCGGGGATGGCCTCGAAGGAGAACTGGCCCGCGAGTCGGCCGACGCCCTGGGACTGGGTGTTGTTACGGTTGTTACCGGTGGTGGTTGAGGCTTTGCCGAAGAGTCCCTCGAGGAGTTCCTTGACCTTGACGGGGTCTGAGTTCTTCATGTCGTAGGTGCGTGGGATGACAGCCTCATCCGGGAGGGGAAGGTCCCACTGATTGGCGACGAGTTCGCGGATCTGGGAGATGACCTCGGGGTCGGCGACGACGGTGACGCTGTTCTGCTGGGTGTTTGCGGTGACGCGGATCTGGGTGTTGCTCTGCGCTTGCTGCTGGTTGTTCGGCTGTCGGCGGTTGTTCTGGTTGGTTTGCGTGGTGCTGCGGCGCTGGTTCCCCTCGGGGAAGAGTTCCTGGATGTTCTGGGAGACGACGGTCGCGTCGGCGTATCGAAGGCGGAAGGTCTCGGTGACGACGGCCCCGGCGCTGGGACGATCGAGGGCGGCGATGAGTCGCTCGACGCGCTTCAGGAGCGTGACCGAGCCGAGGACGGTGATCTGGTTGGACTCTTCGTCGATCGTGAGTTTGGCATATTCGGGGAGGCTGTTCTTGATGGCGTCGCCGAACTTCTTGCTCGTCACGTAACGCAGGGAGTAGACCTTCTCGAGGATGTACCCCGAGTCGTGGAGTTCGAGGACGGACTCGTCGGGATTGATGACGGGGACGTCCTGGCGCTGGATCTCGGCGAGGTCGCGGAGGGTGATCGTGCCATCGCGGATGACGACGCCGATCTGGTTCTGGAGCAGGGCGATGAAGACCATGTCGAGCGCCTTGCGGCGCGGGATGGGGCGATCGTTGAGGACGGTGACGCGGCGGGTCAAAATGTCGGACTGGGGGAGGACGACCTTGCCCGTGGCCTCGACGATGAAGGGGATGATCTCCTCGACGGTGACGTTCTTGAAGGCGAGGGTGGTGTCGGGGCCGTCGAGAACTTCGCCCGGAGCGTCCGGGGGTGTGTCGGCGTGATCGGGGGCGTGGGCATCGGTGGGCTGGGTGTCGAGATTCTGGAGGGCGCGATCGACGGCGGCCTTCATCTCGTCGGCGCTCGGATCGTCCTGGGCGCGAGCGACTGTCGCGAGCGAGAGCGCGGCGATGGCGACGGCGGCAATGAGAACTCGGGCGGCGCGGAACGACACGTGGGTCATGGACGGCTCCGGTCGTCTGGGGGTGGATTGGATGGCGGAGGAGGCGGATTCTCGGCTGACGGGGCGGGCGCAGGCTCGGACGGGGGCGGCGGAGGAGAATCGTCGCTCTCGTGGATGACGGTGATCTCGCCGTCGCCGATGACGACGCTGGTGGATTCGGGTGTGGGTGTGGTCGCGACGGGCTTGGAGGTGAGCGGCTTGGGGAGCGAGGGGGTGTCGTCGGTCGCCATTCTCGTGGCGGGGACACTCGCCCTGGTGAATCGACCGGGGATGATGAGTTCGTCGCGTTTGAAGAGGCCGACGGTGAACTCGACGCCCTTCCACTCGACGACAGCCTCCCACGGTGGAAGGAGGCGTGTGATCTTGAGATCGTCCACCGGATCCGCACCGACTTTGAGTTTCGTGCCGTTGTCGAACCAGGCGACGCCGTTGATCATGCCGACGAGGGTTGGGCCGCCGTAGTACGTGGGCTTGGGCGGCGGGCCGGTGTCGATGGGTGGTTCGTCGGCGATGACCTCGGGCGGGCGCGGGGCGGCGGGGGTAAAGAAGACGGTCCGACCGTCGATGTGGGCGATGAGAGTTTCGAACTGTTCCTTGTACTTCTCGTCGCGAGCCTTCTCGCTCTTGGCATCTCCGAGTGGGGTCGCGGCGGGAACGGTCATCGCGCGAACGATCGCGACGCCCGAGTTCGCGGCGATGGCGGCGGCGCCAAGGAGGGCTGCGGTGGCGATCCGTCCCGGCCAGCCGAGACGTTGCCAGACGATGGCGATCGTGTCGGAGAGGGTCATGGGCGGGTCCTCGCGGCCTTCTTGATGATCTGCCACGCCTCGACGTTGATGGTGGACCGAAGCACGCGTGAGGTGCGATCGGTGCTGGCGATGCGCGTCTGGAGGCGGTTGATGACGGCGATCTTGGGCTCGCGCTCGAGACCGGCGAGGACGCGGGCGAGTTGCTCCGGCGAGGAATCGAAGGCGATCTCGATCTGGAGGCGCTGGACCTGCTCGTTGTCCTTCGCGAAGGCGGTCAGGGGTGACTTGGCGTTGCCGAGGGGGACCTCGCGCGTCGTCAGGAGTGGCTGGACGTCGTTCTCCGCGAGGATCTTGCTGATGGCGCGGTTGACGTCCTCGGATCGGGCGACGCGCTCGCCCGGGCCATCGACGATTCCGAATCGGGTGACGCCGATGGTGGCGTCCTGGTCGGCGGAGAGACGGGCCTGGCGTTCAGCCTCGAATCGGACGAGTTCGGTGGCCTTGGCGTCGGCCGTGTTGTTGATGGATTTGGTCTTGTTGATCACAGGCTCGACCACGCCGAAGTAGAGCGCGAGGACGAGGACCGCGCCGAGCGCGACCTTGATGACGGGGGATTGGCGGTTCCAGAAGGCGAGCATGCCGGCCATTAGCCACCGCCTTTCAGGGCCCGGAGGCGGTCCTTGAGTTTGGAGACCTCGCTCTCGAGTCGCTGTTTGGTCGCGCTGTCGAGGTCCTTCTTGTTGGCGGTCAGGAACGCGGAGCGTGTGGAGAACTCTTTCATGGTTCCCGATTGATCAAGTGCGGCAATATCGGCATCGACGATCGGAGCGGGGGCTTCCTTGGGGAGCGAACTCGAGCCCGTCGAGCGATTGGCGCCGGGCGTGGATGCGCCGCTGGAGCCGCCGAATGAGGAGCGGGAAGTTCGCGTGGGCTTGTCGGCCTTGGGCTCCACGGCGGTATTCGAGGCGTTCTGGCCCGGATAGAGACGCTCGGCAAGGGGCGTCTTGGAGAAATCGAAATCAACGGGAGGCTCGCCCTCGGGCGCGGTCGGGAGCGAGAACGAGGCGTGTGGCTGAGCGACGGTGGCCGCGATGTCGAAGGTGGTCGTCTCGCCGGTGCGGGATTCCGTGCGCTTGGTCTGGGCGAAGAAGTGCTTGGAGTTGTTGAGATTGGTGACGAGGGCGGCGACGAGGTCCGGGTTGTCGGCCTGGCCCTGGAGTTGGATGGGCTGGCCCGGGACGATGGTGAGATTCGTGATCGTGACGCCGACGGGCGTGGACGCGGAGATCTCGGCGAGGATCTTGGTCATGGGCCAGCGCGTGCGTGAGAGTTCCTGGTAGATGCTGGATCGCTTGTTGAGTTCCTCACGCCGCGCCTGCTGGACCTTGAGCGACTCGGACTTACTCTGCATAAGGGCCGACCGTGCGAGCGCCGTGAGCCACGGAATCGCGATCGCAAGGGCGACGGCGGAAAGGACCGCAATGACGGCAGTTCTCGTGGAAGAGAGCGAGGTCGACGCGCGGAGAAGCAGTGGCTCCTCGATCTTCGGCGCCTTGTCGTGGAGGGCCGCGAAGGAGCGAACCGTGGGAACGGTCGAGAGTGCCGCAAGCGCCCCGCCGAGCGCGAGGGCATTCTTGCGCAGCCACATGTCGTTGGCGCGGGCGCCGGCGATGGACTCAGCGAACGACGCGGGCGCGCCCTCGGGTGTCACGAGCGAGGGAGCAGACTTGGTGACGTTGGTGACGAGTTGGGTCGCGCGACGTACGGCGTCGGCCCAGGCGTCGGTGGTCGAGGTGTCCTCGACGAGAGACCGCGCGACGAGGCCCTTGCCGTTCTTGTGGATGAGGGCGATGCTGCCATCGGCGGGATCGGCGAAGGCATACAGGTCGTCGGATGGGTCTGTAAGGCCAGCGGCCTGGGCCTCGAGACGGAGCGCGGCAAGGGCGGAGATCGGGGCGATGAATGTTGCCCGTGTGCCCTTGGGAGGCGACCATGAACCGTGCGGGTGATCGGCAACGAGGGCGGTCAAGAGGCCGGTGCGGGCGTCAGTCGATGTTGGGTTGAGCATGCCGACGGCCCGGCGATGCGAGGGCAGCGACTCGGGAAGGAGCGTCTCGGCCTGGAGTTCCAGGGCGGAAAGTGTCTCGGCATCGCTCGCCTGGGGAATCGGGACGGACCGAGCGATGGTGCTGCCGCCGGGCGCGATCTCGATGATGTCCTTGAACTCGTGCTGGCGGGCGGCCTTGGCGAGCCACGCGGAGAGTTGGGCCTTGGGGAGTTCCTGGGAATCGAGGATCTCGGGCTTGCCGTTGCGCTTGACGATGAGGGCGACGACCGTATCGCCCTGGACGTGTATCGCCGCGACCACGCGCACGGGGCCTTTGGCGCGGGACGCGGGCGCGGCTCGGAGGGCGTTGGGTTTGGGTTCCACCGTCGCGGTCATTGAACTCGGAACTCCTTGATGACGGCCGGGACGGATGAACGATCGATCGTCACGACGATTTCAACTTCGATGCCGGTGGTGACGTCGCGCCCGCGGACGGTGGCCTCGATCACGTTCGATCGGACGGTGAGCAGATCGTAGATCTGGGCGAGGCGGGTGCGGGACATTCCCTGGACCTCGGCGAGTTCGACGATCGAGGCGAACCCATCGGGGCGGGTGTCCCGCTCGGCGATGATCTCGTCGACGAGTTCCGGCGGGATGTCCGGGAGCATCTCGAGGGTCTCACGCTCGCAGGTATTGATGTTGAGTCGCCCGGGAATGACACCCGCGGGAATGACGCCGATGGAGCAGGTATCGAGGAGTTTGGTGAGTTGCTCGTCGGTGAGGGGAGCGACCTGGGGCGCAGAGTTGAACCCGAAGGAGTTGGTGTCGCCGCCGGTGCCGGATTGGGACTGGAGTTGGGGGAGCGTGGTGCGGATGTAGTCGGCCATCGTGGCGCCGCTCTCGCTCGCGTGGTCGATGATGATCTGCGCCTGATCGTCCTCGACGCCGATGAGTTTGGTGAGGTCGGCGGTCGCGGCAGTCTTGAGATCGACATACTCCTCGCCGGTGGACGTGAAGTGGCTCTCGACGCTGGCGGCGGTCAACACGCCGGCCCAGCCCAGGTCGAGCGTGCCGTCTCGGTTGTCCCAGGGAAGGCTGGCGTCGTCATCGTCCTCGTTGGGGTCGAGGAGCGAGTTGAGGTTCCAGTCCTCGCCGCGGACCTCATCGACCGCAACTCCGGCGACGAGCTCGAGTTCCTGGATCGAGCGGAAGAACGCGTTCCGCGGCTGATACGGCGTGGTCTGCGAGTTGTAGTACGAGAACTCGGCGCCCAGGGCGAGGGACTCATCGTCCTCGTCGATCCAGTCCACGATGCTCGCGACAATGTCCTCGGACATGAGCGGCTCGATATTGAGCAGTTGCTCTGGCGTGAGGCGATTGATGTTGAGTTTGGCGTGGGCGTCGGCGGGGCCGAGGACCTCGCCGGTGGGTGTGGAGTGGACGACAGTGTAAACAGCGCGGTCGATCGCCCCCTCGGCGACCTGGGCGGCATCATCGAAGACGCGGAAGGCGTTGGACTGATCGGAGTCGAGCGTGGCATTCTCGACGCGGGCGAGCGTAGCCTCGACGCCGCTGCGGGCGGCCCAGTAGGCACGCGTGCGCGCAAGGGCCTCACGCCCGCCGACGGCCTGCGCATAGGCCGTCGCCTGGATGGAGCCGACGACAACCACCGAGAGCATGAACGTCCAGAGGACGAGCAGGAGCGCGAACGCGCGGCGCGTGCGTGGAATGAGGACCGAGCGGCGTGTGATTGCGGGAATCATGGGCGGTCACCTCCCCCACCGCCCGGTGGTGTGCTGCCGCCGCGTGGTCCACCCGCGCCTGCGCCGTTTCCTCCACCGGTGTTCCCGCCGCCGGTGCCTCGGCCGCCGCCGCCGCCGGTTGTTGGACCTCCACCTCCTCCACCACCGCCGCCGCCGGTCGTGGGAGTTTCACGTATGAATCCGCCTCCACCGCCAGAGCCACCGGAGTCATTCCCAGTGCCTCCGGTGCCAGTGGTGGCGTTTGGAGATGGCGTCGTTGGGTTGCCGGAGTCGGTCTCGTCAGTGGTCTCGGCTTCGGGCGTGAACGGAATGGGCACGCGATCGACGGGCACGACGGCTCGATAGGTCGCGGAGGCGAGTCCATCGCTGGAGCGCGTGGTCATGGAGATACGAACAGCGTGGGGCATGCCGTCGTGGTCGGTGTCCCACTCGGGGAACCACTCGGAGCCGTCGAAGGCATCGATGGCGAGCGTCTCGATGCCGGGCGCGACGCGCCAGGCGAGGCCTCCGATGTCGGCCTTGGAACCCAGCGCCATCTCGGCGCGGCGCCAGAGCGTGGGGAACGGATTGTCGAGGGAATCGCCGCCGACGCGATACTCGACGATCTGCTCGCCGCCGTCGGGCGCGGTGTAGGGATCACGGAGAGGTCGGATAGAGCGTGAACGGACGAGGATGGAATCGGCGCCCGAGCCACCATCGAGGGCCTCGATGTCGGCGCCGCCATCGGTGATGGTGAGGTGAGTCTGGAGGAGATCCGCATCGCGGCAAAGACATTGCAGATCGCGGGCGATCCGCGTGACGCCGGCCTGGGCGGAGGCGAACGCCTCACGATGCGAGCGTGAGGTCGCACGGGATCGGGCGAGGGCGCTCAGCGCGGTGGCCGCACCGCCGGCGACGAGCGAGCAGAGAACGAGGGCAACGAGCACTTCCACGAGCGTAAACGCGGGGCGATGGTGAACGCGCGTGCATTTCATGGCGCGTTCTCCGAGGTGCGTTCGACGGATTCCTGCGGGCGCCGATCGGGGTCTGGATCATCGCCCAGTCGCGGCGCGATCAGGGCCTCCATGGACTCGGATCGCTCACGGCCTGACTCGTTCCACAAAATGGTGGCGACGACGGAGTAAGGATCGCCATCGGTGGTCGAGGAGACGTCGATCGTGTAGCGGTAGTCCTGGAAAGGGGCGTCGCACAAGCCGGCCTCGTCGAACTCGCGGGCGAACGTGTCAGGACCGACGGCGACGACCATGGCGAGTTTCTCGTCCAACAGCATCGCAACGATCTGGAGGCGTTCACCCTGCTGCTGGGCGCGAAGGGCAGAAGACGCGATCCCGATGAGCACGGCAAGGGCGACACCCATGATGACCACAGCGACGAGCGTGTCGATCAGGAGCACGCCGCGGCGTGTGTGCGTGATCGGGAGATGTCGCGGCGTGAGGTGCATGGGTGAAACGATCAGAACGGCGTGTTCGCGGAACCCTGGGCGTCGAGGTCGATAACGGTGGTGTGGTCGGGCGGCTCGAGCCCCTCGGTCACCACAACGGTGGTGCCCGAGGGCGCGAGCGTGAGTGTCCAGGCGTCGTTGTCGGAGTTCGAAGGGTTCACGAGGGTGAGGATCAGTTCCGGGCGGATGCTCGTGGGAGAGAACTCGACGCGGAACGTGCGTTCGTCGAGAGGAACGCCATCGGCCCGGGCAACTTTCAACATGAGGCGTTCGAGGTGGACCGGCGAGGCGAGACGGTCGTCCTGCCACTGATGCGAGGAGAGGTCGTTGGACTTGGGATCGGGCGCGGCAAGCGAGAGGACAGAGAACGTATCGTTGGTGAAGGAGATCGCGAGGCTCTGGCTGCTGACCTGGTCGCGAAGGGCGGCGGATTCAAGCAGATTGGCGACGCTCTGGGCCTCCGAAACAAGATCGGCGCGTGTGCCCGTGAGGCGAGGTACGACCACGGCCGCCATCAGCCCGATGAGGACGACGACGACGAGAACCTCGATGATGGTGAAGCCGCGACGCATGGAGAAGAGGTCTCCTTTTTGTGGATCAGTCTCGCTTGCCATGGATGACGTCGGCGGCCTCGCCCTCGCCGCCCTCGACGCCGTCGGAGCCATAGGAGACAACGTCGAAGTCGGTGTTGAAGTTGCCAGGGACGATGAGGACGAACTGTCGCCCCCAGGGGTCCAGCAGGACGTCGGCGTTATCGATGTAGGGACCTTGCCATCCCTTGGCCGTGTCGCCGCCGGGTGCTTCGAGGAGGATGTCGAGGGTGTCGCCCGGCTCGAGGCTGCGGCAATCGATGGTGAATCGTTTGATCGCGCTGGCGAGAGCGGTTGCATTGGTCTGCGCAATCTTTCGTTTGGATTGGCCCAGTGTGGTGCCGAGGCGACTGACGATGACCGTTGCGATGATCCCGATGATCGCGACGATCACGAGGACCTCGATGATCGTGAAGGCGCTTCGGCGGAAGTGACGACGTGTATGGCGCATGGACCTGGTTCCTGAGGGCTAGCGGATTCCCGTGGCGTTCTGGGCCTCGAGGAGCGCGAGGAGGATGGAGAGCACGACAAACCCGACGCCCAAGGCGCCCATCACCACGAGGATGGGCGGGAGGGCGGCGGTAAAGACCTTGAGACTGACCTCGACGCGATCGTCGAAGGACTTGGCGGCCTGCTTGAGCAGTTCATCGAGACGCCCAGACTTCTCGCCGAGCGAAACGATCTGCACGAGCATCTCGGGGAAGTAGCCCGACTTCTCCATCGGTTCGGCGATGGTCTTGCCGCCGGCGACGTCGTCGGAGACCTGCTCGATGACGGACTCCATCGCCTTGTTGCCCAGCGTGCCCTTGGTGATGCGAAGGGCGGTCAGCACCCCAAGCCCGGAACCGACCTGGGTCGCGAGCGTGCGCGTGAACCGGGCCACGGCGACATCGCGCAACACCGGCCCCAGGAGCGGGACTTGCAGGAGGAAGCGATCGACCTTCAGTCGAACGTCGGGCTTGGCGAGCGTGGCCTTGAGGACGAAGAAACCGGCGCCGAGCGCGAGGACGAGATATGGCCAATAGACCTTCACGAACATCGCGATGTCGTTGAGGATTCTTGTGGGCAGGGGAAGTTGCGCGACGCTCAGGCCCGTCTTCTTCAGGAGCGTCGGCACGATGAAGAGCACGACGATCGCGATCGCGATCACGATGAGCACGAGGAGAATCGCGGGATAGAGCGTGGCGCCGGCGATCGACCGCTTGAGTTTCACGTCGCGATCGAGAAGGTCGGCGCACTGCTCCATCGTCTCGGGGAGTTTGCCCGAGGCCTCGCCGGAACGGACGAGGTTCACGAGGAGTTCCGTGAACGGACGCCCGAACTGCTCCATCGCGTCGGCGAAACTGCGCCCCTGCTCAATCTGGGAGACAAGGGCGCGGATGATGACGGCCCGTCGCGAGGTCGTGTTCCTTCCGGCGCACGCGCGAAGAGCCGTCGTGAGCGGAAGCCCCGCAGAGAGGGCCGTCGCGATCTCACGGACGAGCGCGGCGAGATTGGCGCCGGACATGCTGTGGGCGCGGCGCAACGCGGCGGCCTCTTCACGCCGGTGGGTGGGATCTCCCGACGCGGCGACCGCGATCGATTGGGCCTCGTTCACCGACGCGATCGAGGCCGGGGTGACGCCCATGCGAGCGAGCAGACGCAAGGCCGAGGCCCGATCGGGGGCGTCGATCGTCTGCATCTCGCGCGAGGCGAGCGTCTTGTACGCGAACGTCGTCACGCGGTCGTTCCCCCACCACTCCCACTCACACCGCCGCCACTCGTCGCATTCGCCGAGAGGAGACCCGGGAGATCCTCGGCATCCTGTGTGGCGCGGAGGACTTCATCAACGGTGGTCAGCCCCTGGGCAGCCTTGATCATCCCGTCGCGGCGCATAGTGACAAACCCGGGCCCAACAGCGCGGACCATCTCGTGGGCGCTCTGACGCTGCGAGATCGCCTGGCGAAGGGGCGAGTTGGTGAGGATCATCTCATAAAACCCGATGCGCGAGCGATAGCCCGTGCCGTCACACTTCTCGCACCCGACGCCCTTGGACCCGCGGCGCCCGGGGAACATCGCGAGTTCGACCTCGGACAAGCGATGCAGGAGTTCCTCGGGAAGCGGTGCAGCGGCGCGGCAGTGCGGGCAGATCTTTCGGCCAAGACGCTGCGCGAGGATTCCCTCGAGTACGCTGGACAAAAGGAACGGCTCGATGCCCATGTCGAGCAGGCGACCCGGCGCGCTGATCGCGCTGTTGGTGTGGAGCGTCGAGAAGAGGAGGTGCCCCGTGAGCGCGGCACGCACGGCAATCTCGGCGGTCTCGGCGTCGCGGATCTCGCCCACCATGATCACGTCGGGATCTTGGCGCAGAATGGACCGCAAGCCGTTCGCGAAGGTGAGCCCGCGCTTCGGGTTGACGGGGATCTGGTTCACGCCGTTGAGTTCGTACTCGACGGGGTCCTCGATGGTGATGATCTTGAGGCTCGGGTCGTAGAGTTTGGTGAGCGCCGCGTAGAGCGTGGTGGTCTTTCCCGATCCGGTGGGCCCGGTGACAAGGACCATGCCGTGGGGCAGGTCGATGAGTTTCTGCATCGACGCGCGGTCGGGCTCACGCATGCCGAGCGTCTCGAGGTCGAGGCGGATGGCCTCCTTGTCGAGCACACGCATGACCACCGACTCGCCATAGATCGTGGGGACGGTGCTGACGCGGATGTCGATCTTTCGGCCTTCGAAGCGGAGCGTGATGTGCCCGTCCTGCGGCGCGTAACGCTCGGCGATGTTCATCCCCGCCATGATCTTGATGCGGCTGGTGATCGCGGGCTGGAGCGTCCTGGGCGGCGAGTCCTGCTCCACGAGCACGCCATCGACACGATACTTCACCGCAAGGTGCCGCTCGAACGGCTCCACGTGGATGTCCGACGCACGCTCACGGATCGCCTCGAGGATGATCAGGTTGACGAGGTTGATAAGGGACGGCTGCTCGGCCATCCGGTGGAGATCCTCGGCCTGGATGGCTTCGAGGTTGGCGATGAGATCGTCGGATTCCTCCGCCTGACCGCCGAGACGTGCGGCCATCTGGGCGGCGGTGATGCCATAAGTTGAGCGAAGGAGTTCTGCGAAGGGCTCCTCGGCGATGCCCACACCGGTGACGGGCCTGCGCGTGAGGATCGAGAGTTCGTCGAGGGCCTCGGTCTCCTCGGGGTTGACCATCGCGACGTGGACCCGCGAGCCATGGATCGCGAAGGGAACGGCGCGAAGGCGGACGGCCTGCTCGGCGTTGAGCAGGGCCGAGGCGGCCGGATCGACCTTGGGGACTTCTTCAAGGACTGGTGGTGTGGATGCAGAGCGAACCGCCACGCTCGGGCGGTTGCCGCCGTCGATCACGGTGCCATTGCTCGAAGGGGTGTTGTTGGGCATGCGAGTTCGTGGTGTCGATCGCCTTGGTGTTACCGGTCCTACATCGCTTGTATTTCTCCACGGCGGCTAGTCCTCGTCCTCCTCCATCATGATGCCCATGTCCTCAATGAAGCCCATCTGCCCGCGAGGGTCGGCTTTCTTCTCCGGGAGGGCGGTGTACTGCTCCTCGGAAAGGACGGACTTCAGACGGTCTAACGCCCGATCCTCGATTTCCTTGCGTGCCTTTCGGGCATCGGTGACAGATGTGTCCTTCTCACCGCCCATGCCATCCATGCCTCCCATGAAACCGTCCATCATTGCCGAGATCTTGCCCCCGGCCTTTTCTTCCTTCTCGTCGTTCGCCTTGGCCCACTTGTCATTCGCGTTGGCGAGGTCACGCATGAAGGTGGTCTGGTAGGCCGCGAGCGAGGACCGCTGATCGTCGGAGAGGGACTTCATCGAAAGGGCCGCGGCCATCGCTTTCTCGGCGTAGGTCTCTTTGTACACTCGCGGGTGGATGCGGCGGTTGATGAGCAACTCCACCTCAGCCTTCTTATCCTCGGGAATGACGGCAAGCACACGGCGGGTGTAATCGCGGTTGATGTCGCGAATCATGCGACCCTGGGCCTCAACGTCCTTGATCGCCTTGCGCTGGGCCTCAAAGTCCATCATGCCCTCGCCCACCGCGCTCTTCTGCGCTTCCTTGCCAATGCGCTCGAAGTCCTTGAGGCGGGTGTCGAGATCGGTCTCGTAGCGATCAAGGATCTCGACGAGACCCTCAACCGAACCCGGCTCGATTTTGGCCTGATCGAGCACCTTGTAGAGATCGACGGACATGCCGCCGACGATGCCGAACCGCATGATGGTCTCGCGCCGGCGGTGGCGTTCGATCTTCGGCCACTGGGCTTCCTGCTCCGGGGTCAGGAGGAGTTTGACATCCTCATAGAAGGCCTTCTCCTGCGAGGTGGCCTTCTTCTCCATCTCTTCCTGGATGGCCATGGACTTCTTCTGGAACTGGGTCCAGTCGGAAGACTCGCGAGCCTCCTCCATCATGGACTCCATCTTGGTCTGCATCTCCTTCGCGAGATCCTTGGCGGCAGCCCGCTGGCCCTCGAGCAGCGCCCGGGCGGCCGTCTTCTGGTCGTCGGTCAGGTCCAGGATCTTCGCGTACGAATCCAGGCTCCGACGCGAGATGGACATGTCCATCCCCATGTTCATGCCACCTGACAGGAACTGGGCCGAGGCGGTTGGCGCCGGACCCACGATCGCGGCTGCTCCAGCAATCGCGATGGCGATCGAGGCCACCCCGGTACGGGCGAACGCCCCAAGCCGTGCGGTGAAGCGTGCTACATGACTTCTCAGTTCGGTGTTCATATCGGCTCCTGATTCGAGAGTCGGGCGAGCGTGGGATTCAGGCTCGCCGAGGATTCAGTACTGGATCGGGACAATGAACTTCACGCAAGGGGCGTTCGGCGCACATGTGGACGAAATGCGTGCGACAAGCCTGGTCAAGCAACAGAACGCATCACGGTCCATGGTTTCAGCAAGTCTCCCCTGCGAGCGTGTGGAGTCAGTTTGGATAGGCTGACAGAGTATAAACCGCCCGGCGTGGCGTGGACCGCGTGTCCAGACGGCGGAAGGTACGAGTCGGCATCGAGCGGCGTTCGTTCATGCCTGTTTGTTGGGAGGGAAGGCCCCAGGGTTGCGGCATGGCCGTTGCGCACCAGTTGCGCTCGTGACGCCGGCCATGCCCCATGTGGATGCGAACGGGGCGCGGAGCCGTCACAAACCGTTTGACGAGTGGTGATCGCGCTACTTGGCGAAGAACTTCTCGATCGCCGTCTTCCCGGCAGGGAGGGACCGGAGGCGGACGAGTTGGCGGAGTTCAACGGCGAGGGCGCTCCGCCAGCCGGTGCTCCCACCGGTGCCTCCACTGAGTCCGGCGTCGATGGCCTCGATGACCGCTTTGGTGGAGTCCGTCGCCGAGGAACCGCTGGGATCAAAGGCGTGATCCCGGCGAACAACATCGACGGCGGCAAGGACCTTGGCGGCACAATCACCCCGCCCGATCCATCGCGAGGGCGCACCGTCGCGAGTGAGACTTGCCGAGCCAGGGTTGGCCTTCACACGATCCCGGATCCAGGCCTTGGCCGTGTCGAGCAGGGTGTCCTTGGAGGGCGCAACAACGTCGAAGAGGCCGAGAGCCTTGGCCTCGTCGAACGTGAACGTGCCGCCGGTGCACGTGGCTCGAATCGCCCGTTCGGGATCGATACGTGCGGGCAGGAGGTTCGTGCCACCCCACCCCGGACATATAGAAAGGCCGGCCTCGGGGAGACCGACGGGGTACGGCTTGGGCGGGATCGTCTGCCCATCCTTGATCGTCGGCGCGGGAGGCGAGGCGACAAGGGCGTCACAATGCATCGCGACCTCAAGCCCACCCCCCAAAGCCGCACCGTGGATCGCGGCAGCGGTGGGATACGGCAGGTCGGCGAGCATGCCGAACACGCGCTGCCCGAAGGCGAGATACCGTGCGAGATCGGCGTCACTCAGTTCGGCGATCGTCTTGAGGTCGGCGCCCGCAACAAAGACGCGGGGGCTCGCCGAGGCCATCACCAGCCCGATGGCGTTGCGCGGAAGTTCGCGGAGCGTGGCCTCGAGACGCTGGATGAGCACGTCATCGAGGACGACCATCGGGCCGACGTTGGGCTCAAGATGGAAGACGGCAACACCGGCGTGCGGGCCGGAGGCGTCCATGTGAATCGAGAATGGCGCGGGTGTGGACATGTCGGACCCTTCGAAGGCGAACACAAAGGAAGACAAACGTCAAGAGGAGGAATACAGAGGAGAATAGGAAATGCGACTGAGGCGATCGAGTTGAGAGAGATGCGGCATTGCCCTTGCATATCTCCTCCCGCTGACTTCCTCTCGTTCTCCTCGGCGTCCTCTGCGTTCGCCTTGGCGTTCACGCGGTCTGGTCCACGTACTGGTACAGCCCGATCATCGCCCCGGTCGGGTCGGCGATGACGGCCATGCGACCGCCACCCATTGTCCTCGGCGGCGAGACCACCCGCCCCCCTCCAACCTCGACGGCCCGGATCGACATGGCGAGATCCTCGACGACGACATAGACCAGCCACACGGGAGGAAGGTCCTGGTTGAGGCCCCTGGCATGACAGACGCCGGCGACCGGCGACCCGGCTCCCACGGGCACCATCGCATAGTCCGCATAGTCGCCCATGCCGACGTCCACGTGCGTCCAGCCAATGACCTGTGTGTAGAAATCCCGCAGGGGCGTCGCCTCGGGGACCGTGAGGTCCACCCACGCGATGCTCCCGGGGCGTTGCAGTGGTGATTCCTGAGGCTGGGATTCGGTGGACATATGGACCTCCTGTGTGGATCGTGAACGTGCGCTATTCTGACTGAGAAGCCCTGGAGATGCAAGTGCGCGGAGTCTTTGACGAGGTTGGTTCGGGGAACGGCGACCGGATCGCGAACGTCGCGAAGGTAGTCTCACGCGAAATCGAGCGAGTGATCCAAAGGTTCGACGGAGCACTCGAGAGCGACCTGCCCGCCGTCGAACGCCTCGTGCGCCATGTCGAGGGATACCGCGGAAAGATGCTCCGCCCGACGCTGGCGATCCTCTCCTCGCTCGCCACGCGTGACAACACCCAACACGACGATGCTGGCACGCCCGAGGACGTGATCACGGTCGCCGCGGTCGTCGAGATGGTGCACATGGCAACACTCGTGCACGACGACGTGCTCGACGAGGCCGACACACGCCGCCGGGCCGCCACGGTGAACGCGCTCGAAGGGAACGAGACCGCGGTGATCCTGGGCGATCTCCTGATCGCGAGCGCCTACGCGCTGTGCTCCACGCTCCCCACGCCCGATGCCGCACGCGTGGTGGCCAAGGCGAGCGTCGTCACCTGCACGGGTGAACTCCTCCAACTGAGCCGCCGAAATGACCTCTCGCTCGACGAGGCGACGTACATCGAGATCATCGATCGCAAAACCGCGGCCCTCATCGCGGCGGCGTGCCGACTCGGCGTGATCGCCTCGGGCCCGATGGACTCAACGCGTCTCTCGCACGCCGACCGACTCGAACGCTTCGGCCGGCTCGTGGGCCGGGCGTTCCAGATCCAGGACGACGTCCTCGATCTCGTGGGCGACGAGCGGGTCGTCGGAAAATCACTCGGCGTCGACGCCGCGAAGGGCAAAGCCACGCTCCCACTCATCGCCGCCTTGAATGACGCCGACGCGTGGACCAGAGGCGAGATCCTCGAACTACTCGATCGAGCGGCCCACGCCCAGGGACGCGGAGGCAGCGGCGTCCGCGAGCGGCTCATCGAGGCCGGCGGCGTCGCCTTCGCGCAATCACGTGCCAAAGCCTACATCGACGAAGCGAAAGCGGAACTCACGCCACTCCCCGCGAGCGGCGCTCGCCACGTCCTCGAGATGCTCGCCGATGCTGTCGTGACCCGCCAACATTAATCACGCGAAGAAATGGACCTCTATGGCACGACGCGTAGACCTGTCGGTGCACTCGGTGCTCCCTGCTCGTCATTGAGGATGCGGACGTTGTACGTGTGCTCGGGTGCAGCAAACGACCCCTCGGTCTTCACGATTCGCACCTTGACCTCGCCGCCCTCCTTCGTCGCGCGGAGCGTGGTCTTCCTGAACTCGCCATGATCGCAGCCATGCCCGTCGCCGGCGTCTTCATACAGCGTGCCGGTCGCGGCGCCGGTGTCGTCGAGATTCACAATCAGTGTGACCTCGGTCAAGGGCTTTTCATCGACAAAGTTCATCACCGGTCCGGTCGGGATGATGGCGCCAGGCCGAACAAAGAGTCGCGGCACGTCCTTGTGATCGTCCCAGCCCTTGGTCGTGTTCTTCGTGTTCGTGGGCACCTGGAACTTCAGTTCACGCCATGATCCTCGCGGCATGACGACCGCGCGCGACGAGTCGGGAATCACATTCGCGACAACGAGCAGATCGCTCCCGAGGAGGAACGAGTCGTCCTCTGAACGCAACGCCGGGTCCTTGAGATCCGCGAAGAACGTCGGGCGCGCCACAGGAAGGCCCGTGTCGTGCGCCTCACGGAAGAGCGTGTAGAAATACGGCATGAGCCGCATCCGACGCTGGAGCGCGAGCCGGCACGCCTCCTCGACATCTGGCGTGAACGCCCAGGGCTCCTTGTCGATGTTCTCCTTGCCGGTGTGCCCGCGGGCGAAGGGGAGCAACGCCCCGAATCCCATCCAGCGAGCGAAGAGCGCACCATCGCCATTGCCCGCGAAGCCGCCGAGGTCGGGCCCACTGAACGGCTGCCCGGAAAGCCCGACATTCAGCACCATCGGGATCGACGACTCAAGGTGATACCAGTTGGCGGTGTTGTCGCCGGTCCAGGTTGCGCCGTATCGATGCCCGCCGATGTAGTTCGCTCGGCTCAGCACAAAGGGGCGAACCTCGGGGTTGGCCCGAGCGATCCCCTCGCGCGTGCCGCGAATCATCTGCATGCCATAGACGTTGTGGTACCGCGCGTGATCGCCCGATGCGGCATCTCCCTGAGCAGGACCGCTAGGCCGCTTCATCGCGGGGTCGCCCGCGTGACGATTGTCCAGGGGCATCGTCTTCGACGAAACATTGAAGACCGCCGGCTCGTTCATGTCGTTCCAGACGCCCGAGATGCCGTTCGCCATGAAATCGGTGTACAACCCGGCCCACCACTGACGCACGTGAGGCGTGGTGAAGTCGGGATAGTGGCACCAACCAGGCCAGACCTCGCCCTCGTAGACCTCACCATTGGCCCGCTTGACAAAGACATCCGCGGCCCTCCCCGAGGCCATGATCGACGCGAACGTCTCGAGTTCCCTCGCCCTCGCGTCGCGCGCAGCCTGCGACTCCTTCGCAAGGTCGGCCTCCTTGCGATCCGCCGGACCTCGATCAGTCCGCGACTTCATCCCCGGATCGATCATCCACACGTTGTGGAACCCCATCGACAGCAGTTCTTCGTTGAGCGCCTTCGGGTCGGGGAAGAAGCCGCGATCGAACGTGAAGACGCGGAAGGCCTCCATGTAGTCGATGTCAAACCAGAGCACATCGCACGGAATATCCCGCTCGCGGAAACCGCGCGCAATTTCGCGGGCGCGGCTGTCGGGGTAGTACGAGTACCGACACTGGTGATACCCAAGGGCCCACTTGGGTGGCATGGGCATCTTCCCCGTGAGATCCGCAAGAGACTTCAGAACATCCTGCGGCGTCTCACCCTCGATCACCACAACCGGAAACTCCGGCCCCTCGGCGACAAACTCGATGTGCGACGGATCGGCATATCCCGTGTCCACGACGCAGCGGTAGGTCGTGTCGGCCAGCACACCGAATGACGTTCCATCCGCGCGGACCGCAAGAACCCAGGGATGTGACTGATACAAGGATGGCGCATCGTCGTCGTACCCATACGCGTCGGTATTCCAGCACGTCGTGCGACGCCCGTTGCGCCGGAGTTGCCCGGGGACCTCACCCGTGCCATAAAGCGAAGTGTCGGGCGAGATCTCAATACGAACGGCCGGCTTCTCGTCGATGCGAAGGAAGACGGGCTGCACGGCGCCCGCCTCAGCACCGAGTTGGCCCGGCTGGTCGTTCTCGATCGCGTACGACGGCAAGGCGTTCTCGCGCGCGTCGGGGCTGGCGAAGTAACGAACCGTGTGATCTCCCAATCGCTCGACCACGACGCCGGGCGCGGGTGTTGGGTCCAACAGTGCGAGAACGGTCGAAGCAAGGAGTGCTGACATCGTCAACATAGGCGTGGTCTCCGGGGTCAATGCCGATTCACTTCAGGCGGAATCGGTGTGGTGTGAGCGTAGCGGAAACCAAAGCCAATCGCACGCCGGGACATCCCGCCGATCATGCCAGGACCCGCTGTGTAACGGTTACACCCACACATGACGCCCGAGAAGCCGCCACATTCACCGATGATGATGCACAATTCTCTACATTGCCCGAAAACCAGGGTTGGCATGGAGTCGAAGATGCGGGATACTTGAAGAGACTCCATTTTCCCGTAATGACGGAACACACCATGCCCACGACCCTGCGTCTGCATTCCCCACATCGTCTCGTGACCTCGTCGCTGCTCCTCGCCGCCGCCCTCTCGGCGTGCTCCGGCGTGGCGCTCGCCGACTGGAACGAGAATCCCCCGGTGATGCTCCAGTGGTTCGAGTGCCCTTGGAACGACATGGAGCACCGCGCCCCCGATTTCTTCATGGCTGGCTACGGCTCGGTCTGGGTTCCACCTGTTTCTCGACCCTATATCTGGCCCGGCTCCTCAAACCAGAACGCCACCTCGCCCGGGTACGACGTCTTCGATCGTTTCGACCTCGGCAAGCCCAACGCCCGCACGGCCTACGGCACAGAGGCCGGCTTCGATGCCGCTGTCGAGGCCATCCATCGCGCCAATGGAGAGTTCTACGTCGATTCGATTCTGAACCACAACGCCGCTCGCCAGACCGGCTCGGGGTTCCAGAACGACGGCGGATATCCCGGCTTCTGGATGGCCCCCACCACGCCCGCGACGAACAAATCTCCAACGTCGAACTGGGGTGACTTCAACCCGGGCAACGCGCAGGGCTACCCGCAATCCACCAACGAGAACGATCCAAACTACTGCCTGCTCAGCGGCGACCTCGTCGCGCTCATCGACATCAACCAGGCCTCGAACAACATGTTCATCCGCCAGCCCGTCGCAGCCGGCAATCCACTGAACCTCCCCGGCGGTACCTACTTCAACAACCCAGACCCGAACAACGCACGGTTCTACTTCGATTCCGCGCTAGGCACCGACTCTGTCTCGAACCCTGGCATGTCCTTCGCCGGGGCGCTCACCACGGGTGCGTACACCCCCCCATGTGATGTCCCGGCACGCAACGAGCCATCCACGACCTACACACGAGGACGGTTCAACATCGCAAACGCCACGGCCGGCGACCCCGAGCCCGAGAACGCTACCGACTACCTCATGCGCTGGACCCAGTGGATGCTCGACGTCAAGAAGGTCGACGGCTTCCGTCTCGACGCCGCCAAGCACATCCCGAGTTGGTTCTGGGATTCATACTTCGACTCCGTGATGCACAACGCCCGCATCACGCCCGACGGGCGCCAGGTCACGGCGTTCTCCTTCGGCGAGTGCGTCGCGGGCAACGACTTCATCTTCGACCGCTACATCCGTAAGCCCAACGGACGCACGAGCGGCCGACTCGTCGCGGGCGACGCCTTCGGCAATCGCGACGCCCTCGATCTCTCCGGCGCTGGCTCACTCCGCAATCTCATCAACGCCGGCGGCTTCGGCACCTGGACCGACATCACCGGCTCGCATCTCGACACCATCGACGACGGCTTCAACAACGGATCCGTCGGCGTCAACCACGTCTTCAGCCACGACAACGGCTCGCAGGGCAACGGCTCCTCCGTCCCCAGCGTCCCCACCTCGCGCCAGCAGGGCTGGTTCGCCCATGCCTATCTCCTCATGCGCACCGGCCAGTCGATCGTCTATCACAACGCACGACTCGTCGGGCGCACGGGATCCGGCTTCTACCCGCGCGAGGGCACACCCATAGCCCTCGGCTATGACCAGAACGCCAGCGCCCTCAATCCCGTCCTCACCAACCTCGTCGGACTCTCCAACATGGTCGGCCGAGGCGAGTTCACGCCCCGCTGGCAGGACGGCGACGTCATGATCTTCGAACGCCGAACGCCCCTCGGCGGCGGCAACTACTCGGGCAACTGCCTCGTCGGCGCCAGCGACCGGTACGACTCGGGATACGACCAGCGCACCGTGAACACCAGTTTCCCCGCGGGCACACGCCTCATCGAACTCACCGGCAACGCCACAAGCAGCACCGTCGATCCCGTCAACGACATCGCCGACGTGCTCGTCGTAGGGCCCACAGGACAGGTCCAGTTCCGTGTCCCCCGCAATACGAGCAGCGCCGGCGAGCACAATCTCGGCTTCGTCGTCTATGCCCCGGCCATCCCCAACGGCACGCTCAGCGTGACCAACGTCGCGTCAACCATTTCCTCCGAAACCACAGGAGCCGTCGGACGCCGTCGCCTCACCTCCGTCCCCGTCATCACCGCCGATTCCTTCCAGATCCAACTCACCACCACCAACGGCGACGCCGGCGCGGCAAACAACGACAACGCCGACGACAACGCCGTCTTCCGCATCAATCAGGGCTATCAGGACTGGAACAACTCAGGCGGCGTGGACATCGACCACACCAACGCCGTCGTCCCGGGGTATGAGCAGTTCGTCACGCTCCACCAGCCCCTCGCGAACACCGCCAACACAATGGGCCAATACGCCCAGACCATCGACGCGACGCAACTCCCCGAGGGGATGAACTACATCTCGGTCATCGCCTTCCGCAAGCGCAGCGGCAACGAGGCCCCGCTCTTCCGCGAGTTCCGCCAGGTGGTCTACATCGACCGCGAGTGCCCCACCGTCCAACTCGCGCTTCCCCCCGGGCCGTACACGACCACGACGCTCCAGGCCACAATTCGATCGGTCGATGGCACCGTTCTCCCCGCGGTCGTCGGAAGCGTCTCCTCCCCCGGCGTCCACGTCCTCGTGAATCCGAACCCCGCGTTCGATCCCACGACGCTCGTCGCCACCTCAAACGCCGCCACTCGCGTCGATCGCCAGGAGTGGAGCCGAGCCGTCACCGGGCTGGTCCACGGCACCAATCGCATCGTCGTCCTCGCCGTCCAGGAGAACGCCCGCGTCTGCGCCACCGAGTTCCAGATCTTCGTCAACCTCTGCCCCGCCGACGTCGACGACGGTAGCGGCACGGGAACGCCCGACGGCGGCATCACCATCGATGACCTCCTCTACTACCTCAGCATCTTCAACGCGGGCGCGATCGGCGCCGACGTGGACAACGGCACCGGCACAGGCACTCCCGACGGCGGCGTCACCATCGACGACCTGCTCTACTACCTGACCCGATTCAACGCCGGGTGCTGAGCCCACTCCTCCGATGATGTCCATACGCCCGTGTGAGAAACATCATTGAGGCGTCGCGGGATCCACGAGCCACACGCGTGCTCCATTGCGCTCATACCTCGGCACGCCCTGGTCCACCGCCCACGACCAGAGATCAATCCCGCCATAGATCGACCGCGCCTGGGGCACGCCCAGCGCCTGAAGCGCACTCGCCGCACGCAGCGACCGCACGCCATGATGGCACATCACCCCGATGACATCGGCCTCCAACTCACGCACCTCGTCGGCCCGACGCTCGATCTCGTCCACGGGAATATGGATCGACCCCGGCACGCGCGCCGCATCGAACTCTTCCTTGAGTCGCACATCCACGATCGCCACGCGCGTGGCCGAGTGATTGATCAGTTCCGCGAAGTCGCACGGCGCGATCTCAAGCCCCTCGCGCAGGCTCTCACCAATCGGAAGGCCATTGGTTTGAAGTTTCGGTCGAGCAGTCGCCATGGTCACAGTCCTTCCATCGGTGTCGAAGCAGTCCCTGGCTTCTTCGAGGCGTCCGAGGCCCGCGACGGATCCGTCACCGGCGCCCGCCAATACCCCTGATTCGCCCCACGCGGATCAATCCGCCCCGGCGAGCGGTTGTACATCGCGTACGGCATCCGCACCAGATCCCACAACGCATAGACCGGGCTCATCAGCGCCTCGTCCACGCTCGTCCACGTCAACGCATCAGGATTCTCGATCGCGCTCCCCGCCGTCGGGAACGCATACGCCGCCCGGGTGGACGTCACCTCATGCGGCGGCACCGACGTGTACGTCGGCATGCGCCGGATCCGATCCACGGGCACGACAACATCCATCATCGCCCAGTTGTCGCGTGAGAGGCCCGTCACCGAGACGCCGTCAGTGGGAACGGACGCCGCGGGATCGTCCACGCCGGCGATCGCCGCCCGATCGTGCATGACCAGCAACTCACGCCGCCCACCGAGCGCCCCGGCGTTGTCCGCCAGGCACCCACCCAGCATGGAAACCGCCACCAGAATCACGCCCGTGCGCTTCGCGGACGTGAGGGCAAGCCGTGTCGTCGAGTTCATCATCACACTCTTCATCGTCGCATGATCCAACTGTTCAAGAGGCCCCACAGAGTCCGCCCGTCAGACGTGGCCCTCGGGCAGGCACCAGTCATTGTTCGCAGCCGCCACACCACATGTTGCCGGCATCGCCCGGCTCCGTCCCCTGCCCTGAACCTCCACCCACATCCCACCGGCGTGGCAATCTCACGAGATCGAGTCGAGCAGACCCTCCATCTCGCCCATCGCTTTCCCGTCCCGCGCCTCGCGAGCCTTCGCCAACCCCGCCCGCAGAATCTCGGCCCCCTCACCGTTCCGCCCGGCCTCGATCAGCACCCGCGCCTTGTGGTAGTACGCATAAAGGTAGTTCGGATCGATCGCCAGACACCGGTCAAAGTGCTCAATCGCCAGAGCAAGACTCCCTTCACCGGCCTTCGTGTGTTCCATCGCCAGCGCATAGTGCACAAAGGCGTCGTTCTCATCCACCTTCAGCAGTCGCTCAAGTTGCTCAATACTCGGCACGCGACCATCGTAGTGCAACCCCCGCAAGCATGAAGCCCGACCGTAAGGGAGGGCCTGCACACGCACCTACACGAATGCCACCCCCCTACCCCCCGTCACCACCCGCACACCCAGGGCGTAAACTCCGCCATGACCACGAATCAGACCACCAACCACAACGTGAAAACACTCGCCGTCCTCGGCGCAGGCCAGATGGGCGGCGGGATCGCCCAGGTCGCCGCCACCAGCGGCATCGCCGTCAAGGTCTTCGACGCCTTCCCCGGCGCCATCGAAAAGTGCAAGGCCGTCCACACGCGCTCCCTCGCCAAACTCGTCGAGAAGGGCAAGATCCCTCAGGAGACCGCCGACGCCGCCCTCAAGCGCATCTCCTTCGTCACCGATCTCGACGCCCTGCGTGGCAGCGACTGGGTCGTCGAGGCCGTCGTCGAGGACGCACGGGTCAAGAACGAACTCTTCAATAAACTCGCCGCGATCTTCCCCGACGAGCGCGTCGTCCTCGCCACCAACACCAGTTCCATCTCCATCACCCAGATCGCCACCGCTGCGGGGCAGACCGCCCACCGCGTCGTCGGCATGCACTTCTTCAACCCCGTGCCGCTGATGAAACTCGTCGAGGTGATCCCCGGCCTGCAAACCTCACCCGAGGTGACGGCCCGCACCATCGCCCTCGCCGAAGCGATGGGCAAGACACCGCTCAAGGCCAGCGACCGCGCGGGCTTCGTCAGCAACCGCGTCCTCATGCCCATGATCAACGAGGCCTTCTACGCCTGGATGGAGGGCGTCGCCGAGCCCGAGGCCATCGACGGCATCATGACCCTCGGCTGCAACTTCCCCATGGGCCCGTTGCGCCTCGCCGACTTCATCGGCCTCGACACCTGCGTCAACATCATGAACGTCCTCGCCGACGGCCTCAACAACGACCGCTACCGCGCCTGCCCCCTCCTCAAGCAACTCGTCACAGCAGGCCGCCTGGGCGACAAGGCGGGCCGCGGGGTCTTCGAGTATCCGGCGAAGAAGTAGAAATTCGGGTGATCCAGTCATTCGCTCCCCTCGCCCCGCAATCATTGTTCATGGGACGAACACACCGGCTACTCATCGGCATTGCTGTTCTCGCTGTTTCTGGCGTAGGCGCCTACTTCGGCTCCCATGAAATCTCGCTCCGCCGCCAGGTCGCCCGGGCGAAGGCCGACCTGCCAAGGTTCCGCGCGGATCTCATCGCCCAGTGCGACGCCCTCGCCCCTGTGCCGTTGCCCGGCCAGATCACAAGATGGACGAGACTCAGGGATCTCGGCACGCGGTACGACTCCATCCTTGCCGAGTACACCAAGACGCACTCGGCGCGAACGCCCGGTGGCCGCGAGGTCTACGTCGACCCTTCATCGATCTTCACTCGATCACCCGAAGCGAACGCCGACGACGAGCAGCGTGCGATGGACGCGATGTCGAGAGCGCTCGCCCTCGGATTCATGCAGACGCTGAAGACCGAGGATTTCCTTCGCGACCTCGTCACGATCGGCGAGGCCCCTATCACCAGCCGCGGAGTTGAACTCGCCGACAGCGTCACGGACCTCTCGAAATCGTTGAGCCACTTCTCGCTCCTGCGGAAACTCCCCCGCGTGAACCGGGCGCGGATCAGCATGGCGATCGATGAGGCGGCCCGGAGCCGGTCCGGTTCCCTCGACACCCGCGAGATCCTCGATCCTCTCCTCGCGAACGTCGCCCTCATCGAGGCAGCCAACTCGATCCCCAACTTTCTTGCCGCACTCGTGACCGATTCGATGATCAGGCAGAATCAAGAGGCTGCACTCGAGATCGCCGCGGCAATGCCTTCACCCGCGCTCCTCGACGCAGTGGCTCTCGAGATCGACCGCCTACCCGAGGCCGACTCGGCCGTCATCCTCAACGGATTGAGGACCTCCATGCAACTCATGGTCGCCAACCATTTCGCCGACCTCTCTCGCGTCCGACGCGGCATGGACGACCCCGCCATCGAGCAACTCGTGGACATCGAGAACATCGGCGGAGAGGACGAAGGCTCGACTTCGATCCTTGGTGCCTATCGCGAGAATATTGCCGCCATCAACGCCGAAGTGGACGCGCTCATCGCCTGGAGCACGCTCGATGCGTGGCCGAATGAGAAGGGGTCATTCGAGGATCGTGCGCCGGATCTTTCAGATGCAAAGCGCCTCATCCTCGACTTTGCAGATATCGCTCCACGTTTCGTGCAGAAACTCAACGAGGCCCGTGCTCGCCGCCGGATCACGCGTCTCGCCCTGGCCCTCCATCGCTTCGAACAACGGAACGGGCACTTTCCCAAGGACCTCACCGAACTCGTTCCCGCCTGGATCGACGCGATCCCCATCGACCCGTGGTCGGGAAGACCGATGCGCTACCTCCCCCTCACGCGCACGACCGGCGGGGAGCCCCGAATCGATGCGTTCCGAATCTGGTCCGTCGGCAGCGACAGCATCGACAACGAGGGAACAACCCATATCAAGCCCGGAGTGATCGATCTCTTCGAGTACTCCGGCGCGGGATTCGACTTCACATTCGAGACGAAGTAGCCCAAGCCATTCGTAAATGTTCTAAGCATCCCTCACCGCCGAACTCCCCATTCTTCCAGTTCGGGATGACCCATACAGAATTGTGCACGAGACCCGGACTTGCGGTACCATCACTGCCATTCGACTGCACCAAGCCCCCCCACGGGAGTCCATCCATGTCCGGAATCACCAAAGGAACGATCTTCGCCGTCCTCGCCGGGCTTACCGGGGCCGCGCTCTGGGCCGTCATCTCCTGGAAGGCCAACTCCGAGTGGGGCATCCTCGCGTGGGGCATCGGTTTCGCCGTCGGGTTCGCGATGCACTTCGGCGCCCAGGAAGAACGCAGTTCCGCCACGGGCATCCTCGCCGCGTTGATCGCCGTCGCCGCCATCGTCCTGGGAAAGTACGGCGCCGTTGCCGCCATGCAACACACCATGAACGCCAACGTCGTCCAGTCGATCACCGAGGGCACCAACGCCGAGTCGATGGTCCTCGACTACGCCTACGAACTCGCCGTCGAGATCGAGGAGAATGGCAAGCCCGTCGCCTGGCGCAACGGCATCCAGTCCTCCGACGACGCAGAGTCCATCACCGATTTCCCGCCCGACATCCAGAAGAAGGCCAACGACCGCTGGAGCGCGCTCACGCCCGAGGAGCAGGAACAGGCCATCGCCACGGCCCGCGACGAGAGCCTCAAGTCGTGGAAGGACTTCTCCTCCACCCTCACCGTCTCCGCGTTCCTCCAGAGTTTCGGCCTCTTCGACATCCTCTGGGGATTCCTCGCCATCATGTCCGCCTACAGACTCGGCGTGGGCGATATCAACGCCTGAACACCCACACCACGCGTCTTCCCGCGTGACCCAGCCGTGACAACTCCCGGCAACCGCCCCGCCGCCACACGCGAATCGTGAGGTGTTCGTGTGTGAGTTCGTGCCGTGCACGCCAGTCTCTTCCCGCGTGCACGCGGCTCGTGAGGGTTCGAACATCTCTTCTGCCCCCGCACCCCCCGCCCTTCCCGACGCGGCGGCCGACATCCGTTCCTCTCCACCCATTCGAGAGGGCCAACACGACGGACCCACGCCCGGCGGACGTCCCATGGACCGAGGTCCCCATGCTCCTCCCCCTCTCCAACCCCTGGCTCATCTTCGACGAGATCAAGACCCTCCCGCCCGAGGAGCAGCAGAACGTGATCCAGCAAGCCGCGAAGTTGTGCACGCCGAGTCGATTCTTCGTGCCGTCCATCGTCACCGGCTTCACATGGATCATGCTGGCCGTGCTCATCCTGCCAGAGTTTGGGTGTTCGCGATGCCCGATCACGTCCTACGGCCAGTGGGATTTCAGCAACCCGGACTGGTGGTTCGCGGCGTTCGCGCTGTCAACAGGAGTGACCGTGTTCGTCGGCGGCCCCGCGCTCCTCGGCCTGACCATCCGAAACGCCATCCACTACCGCGCCATCAAGCAAGTCCTCGGCATCGATCAACCCACCACTCCACCACCCCGCGAATGCCCGCAGTGCCAGTACTCACTCAAGGGACTCATCCCCGACGATCAGCTCCTCGTCACCTGCCCCGAATGCGGCACCCCGCTCACCCGATTCATCACCTGACCCGCCATGCACTTCCCCCGCTCCAACCCGTGGCTCTACTTCGATGAGATCAAGGCTCTTCCACCCGACCAGCGCCAACACGTCATCAACGTCGCGGCGAGAGAATGCCGAATCATGCGGCGGGCCTTCCCACTCTTGGTCTGGTTGCTGCTGACCGCCTACTTCAACGTCCTCATCGACTCCATCACGCGACCAACCATTCACAGCCCAGGGCTTGCAAATCTCGCGCCAAACGAGGGAGTCTGGAACTTCTCGAGCCCCGTGTGGTGGTTTGCTGCTTTCAAACTCTCAATATATATGAGTATTCTCGTCGGCGTACCAACGCTTCTCGCTCTTGCGATGCGAAACAAGATCCTCCGCGAGTCAATTGACGCCGTGCTCGCCCACTCCGAATTATGTCACGAGTGCAAATACCCACTCGTGGGCGTCCCCATCAACGAACGCGGCGAAGAGATCTGCCCCGAGTGCGGCATGATCAACATCCCCCCACCACGCCCACGCCCGCCCACACCTCCGAGCCACTGCCCAGCCTGCAGGTACGCCCTCGCCGGACTCACACCCACCGTCAGCGACGCGATCCTCTGCCCCGAGTGCGGCACAGTTGTTCCCCTCGAACCGGAATCGACACTCATCGCCCCCTCGCCCAAACAGCCCGCCGACAACAATCCCACGCACCCATGAGACTCCTCCGCCTCAAACTCCACCGCGCCTTCCCCGAACTCGATCCATACCCGGACGATCAGGCGCGGCGTTTCGTCGACCAGGCATCAAGATCCGGCCGAAACGTCTGGATCTTCACGGGCGCTGCCATCCTGTACATCGTCCTCGGCGGCGCGCTCTTCGTCGGAGCACTTGTTCTCGCAAAGGACCTCCTCGACGCCGGCAACGTCCGATCCGACTTCGCGTTCGATGCCTCCATCATTCTCGGCATCCTCCTCTTCGCCCTCGGCGGCTTCATCACCCGCGACATCACCCTCCGAATCCTCATCCGCAAACTCCTCGACGAACGAGCAACCTGCGGCGCTTGCCAGTACTCCCTCGTCGGACTCCCCATCGACACCAGCGGCAAGGTCCTCTGCCCAGAGTGCGGCACACGCTCCAAGGTTGACCCCTCCCTCTACGCCCTCGTCCGCAACCCACGCATCCACACCAAGTGCCTCCACTGCGGCGTCTCCCTCGTCGGCCTCATCATCGACGCCGTCGGCACCACGCGCTGTCCCAAGTGCAACATGAGCATCCATCACCCCGACACGGACCACGCGTGAGCGTCGCCGAAAGCCCCCTCAACCTCATACTCCGGGTTCCTGTACCATCAGGACCATGCGACTCCTCCGCAACAAGATCTGGCGAGCCTTCCCCGAACTCGATCCCTACACCGACGAGCAATGCCAACGCTTCTTCAAGGCCGCCGTCGGCACGCCCGTCGTGCGGTCCGTTCGCATCGTCCTCGTCGTGCTCCTGAGCGTGGCAACCCTCATCGGGTCGGCCACACTGTGTATGTACATCCTCTCAGAGGTCTACGGCAGCAACACCAACGCGATGGATCGTCAAGACATCGCCGTCTACTCCACGCTCATCTTCGCAGTCGTGCTCGGCCCCTTCGCCGGCATCATCGCCCGCGATCTCCTCCTCCGCCTCCGAGTCCGAAAAGTCCTCAGAAGCCGAGGCCGATGCTCCAACTGCACCTACTCCCTCCTCGGCCTCGCCGTCAACGCGAAACACGAGGTCGCCTGCCCAGAGTGCGGCACGCTCACCGAGGTCGACCCCTCCCTCGGCGAACTCGTCACCAACGACCAGGGCCACGTCCAGTTCAATCCCGACGCCTCCACCGTCTCCGCCCGTGAGTTCTGGACGCCGGCACGAAAAAAGTTCACCAAGCGAGCCGCGATCGCCTTCCTCGTCCTCTTCGTCCTCCTCCCCGGTGTCGGCATGGGCCTCTACGAGATCTTCCTCCGATATCAGGCCTCGGTCGCTCGCGCCAATCGAGTCACCAATGCCGATCTCCTCAAGGCGATCAGAGCCGCAGACCCGATCCAGGCCGACACTACCCAACCCGACGCGTGGGATTCGATTCTCATCGCCCTCGCGCGAATCGAAGATATCAACGCGTCACCCTCAACTGAGGTCGCGAGGCTCAGCGACGGCCGGCCGGCAACTCCAGAGTTCGCCTACGTCGGCATTCATCAATCTCTTTGGGACAAAGGGAGTTGGCCGGTCGCCGATCAGGTTCTCATGCGAGACCAGGCCCTCCGCCTCCTCAAGGCCTACGACCACGCCGAGATCTGGACGTTGCTTGACGAAGCCGCCTTGCGCCCCAAGTCAACCGGAATACTGGAAGCGAATCCCGAGAAGACCGTCAACTACTCATCCACAACTCGCACAACCGCCTGGTATCTGGTCCGAATCGTCCCCGCACGCCTCCGTCTCGCGGCCACGGATCGCGATCTCCCCACCTTCCTTCAAGCCTACGAGCACCACCTTCTCCTCAAGCGACTCTTCGGCTCCTACTCCGTCATCCTCCAAGCCGCACTCGATTCCCCCGCACTGGAAATCCTGATCGAAAGCCTCCCCACACTCGCGCCCGACGAGACAACGCTCGATGCGATTCTCGCCGCCCACAACCGCCAAGGACTCTTGATCCCCTCCGCTGTTGAACCCACACCGGCCCTTCTCGATCCATGGATGCAAGACTACATCGCCGAGTTCTTCTCCACGCCGGCAAAGGCACGCTTCGGCATCTATGGCAAAGGAGCCGAGGATCTCGGCTGGTCGCTCTCCGCCATGACAAAACCAACTCGCCTCGGCACCTATTGGAGCAACATGGAGGCGATGCAAACGCTCATCACCGAACTCACACGAGCCTCCGAAACCCGAGCCTTTGAACGGGACCTCACGCCGCTCGATGCCGCCATCGATCACGCGAGCCGATTCGTCCTCACCAACCCCAGCGCCATGTTCGCCAAGCCATCGAACCTCGCCACGGCCGACAAGGCCCACCTCGCCCGCGACACCCTCCTCGTCCAGATCGCCCTCGAACGCCACCGCCTCGCCCACGGTTCCTACCCAGAAACCCTCGCCGAACTCGTCCCCGCGTTCCTCACCGAGGCACCCATCGATCCCAACACCGGCGTCACCTTCGGCTATCACCGCTCCACCAACACCAAGCATCCATACGTGCTCTACTCCATCGGCCCGAACAAGATCGACGATCACGCCGCCACACCCTTCGATGACGCCGCGATCAGGAGTTTCATCGATCACAAAGACGCCGTCGACGACTGGCCCCTCTACCCCATGCCAAACTCGCCATGATTCGCCTTCAGTTCACTCCACCTCCACGATCATCTCCACCTCCACCGGCGCCCCCAGCGGCAGCGCCACGCTTCCCACCGCCGCCCGGGCGTGCTTGCCCCGCTCCCCAAAAACGCTCACCAGAAAATCGCTCGCCCCGTTCCCGACCTTCGGCTGATCCGTGAACCCCGGATCGCTGCACACGAACACGCCGACGCGGACGATCCGCCGGATCCGATCGAGGTCGCCGAGTTCCGCCTTCAAGACCGCCAGCGCATTCACCACGCACGCGCGCGCACACTCCTGCGCCTTCTCCACGCTCACCTTCGACGGCACGGCCCCGCTCGCCAGCATCTGCCCCCCCACTTTCGGGATCTGTCCGGACAGAAACACCAGATTCCCCGTACGAACCGCCGGAACATACGAACCGGCGGGCGCACCAGGTGACTGAATGGTCACATGAAGTTCCGCCAGTCGTGTCTCAATCGTGCTCATGGGTCCTCCGTTCGCAAATCGTTCGCAGGTCGTTTCGGCACAGCGAGTTAGGTGCAGGTTCTCGCCGAATTTCCCAACTTCACATCCTTCACAGGCCGAGAACAAGGATATGGATCGAGTCCGCGGCCTTCCTCACGGTCTGGCCGGATCCCCGATGGGTCCCAGATTCCGGCAACCGCCGTGGTTGACAGGCGTATCGATTCGTGTACCTTACCCATCTCCCTGGACCACACGGCTCGCGACCGGAGGCACAGGAGCGTGGGGAAGAGTGAGCCTTGACGATCGAGACTCGGGATGAGGATCACGGGTCTCGTTGGCTGGGTTCAGGAAATCTTGTTCGTCTGGTTCGCGTCTGTGGAGGTTCTTGGGACTTTTCGAGCGATATGAACGAATCGTGACGCACTCATGGGCGGTTTCACGGCCGCCGAATGATCCACGCTCGAGAGAAACGGGAACCTGCCGACAAATTGGAATGGATGGGGACTCCTCCCAATCTGAACTCCGGCGTCGACGATCGGCCGGGGGTTCTTGGAGTTTCCACCCAGGTCGCCTTGAACGCGATTCCCTTCGGAATCACGGGCCAAGGTGAGGTCGGGCCGATGGTCGGCCGGGACTGCCCCCTGAACCGTTGCACCTGCCGCGTCGCGAGCGCGGGGGAACACGAGTCAGGCCCAGCAATCCACGGCCGCCACGCAACAGATCGTCGGGTTCCCTCCCAGTTTCTCCCACGTGGGGTCGGAGGGTTGGTAGGGATACCGGTCTTCGCACGGTGCGAACGCCGGAATGAACACTCAGGAGTATTCAATGAAGAATCGCAAGGCATTCACGCTCATCGAGCTGCTCGTGGTCATCGCGATCATCGCGCTGCTCATCGGTCTGCTCCTCCCGGCCCTCGGCAAGGCGCGCGCCACCGCTCGCCAGCTGAAGGACGGCACGCAGATCCGCGGCATCCACCAGGGCATGGCCACCAGCGCCGGCAATAACAGCGGCAACTTCCCCATCCCAAGCGACCTCGACAAGGGCAACACCACCCTCAACGTCGCCGCCCAGAACAAGAACACCACGAGCAACGTCATCTCCTACCTCATCTTCAACTCCTTCTTCAGCCCCGAACTCTGCGTCAGCCCCGCCGAGTCCAATGGCTCCATCCGCGTGGACAGCGGCTACCAGTACAACAACCCCGTCGGCGCCGCCAACGTCCAGAACGCCCTGTGGGATCCCACCTTCCGCGCCACACCTGGCGCCGAGACGGGCCCGCTCCGCGCTGGCGCCACCGCAGGTGTTGGATCCTGCTCCTACGGCACCATGGTCTTCATGGGCAACCGCCTCCCCAAGTGGACGGACTCCTTCTCCTCCACCGACGCCATCATCGGCAACCGCGGTCCGACCTACACCCTCTCCGGACAGGTCTGGCAGCTCACCGCCACCACCACCCCCTCCAACACGCTGACCATCCACGGCGGCAAGAACACCTGGGAGGGCAACATCGCCTACAACGACAACTCCGTCATCTTCGAGACCCGTCCTGATCCGGAGACCAAGACCTACACCTTCGGCACGGGCACGACCAGCACCAGCCGCGCCGACAACCTCTTCGTCAGCGAGAACGAGGCCTCCACCACCGTCCAGGAAGCCACCGCGGCCAACGCCCTCGCCCAGCGCAACAACTGGATCCGTCCGATCGTCTCCGTCACCGGCACGACGACCCTGACGGTCACCCAGTTCATCGACTAATCGCATTACGCGAACTTCGAAGCACTTCAAGGCACCCCGTCGAAAGGCGGGGTGCTTCTTTTTGTCTGCAAGCCGACCACGAAGTCATGGAGACTGCTGGCACTCCGGCCGATCGCGAACCCGGCGTTTGCGATTGATGGTTGCTGATCGTGAGGCGCGCCCAGTGAAGCCGTCAGAGAGTTTCGCGAGGAGCCGGCTTGCCCGCCTCGGCAAACTCCAGGCACCACGCCGGCCCGCTGAGGTCGATCGCACCCGGACCGGTCCCGATGGTGGCCCGAAGGCCGAGGATGCCCTTGAACTTCCGAGGCGTGGCATCGCGAAGTCGGATCTCATCCCATGGGATGCTCATCGCCGGAATCGCAAGGCGACGCGCGAGCCACGTGGGTTGGAGGTGCAGAAACGCTTCATCGACGCCAACGTGGAAACTCCCGCCGAGGCTGACGCTCCCGAAGCGGAAGGACTGGAACCGGCGCGTGACCGCATCGGGCGAAGCGTCGCGCGCGGGGAATCGCCCAGCCAACTCGCGGATCTGTCCGGTCACGCTCCAGAGTACAAAGGATATGACGAGCAGGTCAGTGCCCACGAACGCGATGACCAGGATGGTGATCTGGAGGGGTGACACCTCGATTACGCCGCCGTCTCCTCCGCCGCGTCTTCCATCTCGGCTGGCTCCTCATCCGGCTTGACCCCGATCGGCTCGGCATTGGGCAAGGGCTTGCCATTCGAGTCCGTGAGCGCCCTCCCCGACATGGTCTTGATCACCGGCACGGGGTTCGCCTTCTCGTGGGCCTGGAGCGCCTTGAGGAGTTCCTCGCGTTTCTCCTCGGGGAGATCGTTCCATTTCCCGCGGCCTCGGCACTTGGGGAACCGCGAGCACCCGAGCCATGGCCCGCGCGTCCCGGTGCGCAGATGCAGCGGGCTCTCGCACGTCGGGCAGGGGATGTCCGTGGCGTACGCCGGGGCCGAGGGCGCGACGACGCGACCCTTGCGATCGAGATTCAGGATGCCGTCGCAGGGTGCCGTCTTGTCGCCATACTTCGAGCAGCCGAGGAACGGCCCGAAACGACCGACACGTTTGGTCATCGCGCTGCCACACTTCGGGCACGCGACATCGACCGTCTCGGCGGCTGGGCGCGGCTTTCCCTCGCGATCGACGGGGCTGGCGTAGTTACACTCTGGGTACGTCGAGCACGAGAGGAACCGCCCGTTCTTTCCGAATCGATAGACCAGCGGGCTGCCGCACTGTGGGCACTTGTACTCGTCGGGCGCGGGCGTCGTCTCCGCCTTCGCGTGCTTGAGCGTCGTCTCGGCCTCTTCGAGCGATCGCTTGAACGGGCCATAGAACCGCGCGAGCATGTCGACCCAGTCGAGGTGGTCTTCCTCGACCTTGTCGAGTTGCGACTCCATCTCGCGCGTGTAGCCGACGTCGAGGATGTTGGGGAAGGCCTCGATGAGTTTGTCGGTCACGACCTCGCCCAGGTCCGTCGCGTAGAAGCGCCGCTCGAGCGCCTCCACGTAGTTGCGGTCCTGGATGACGGAGATGATCGACGCGTACGTTGATGGCCGCCCGATCCCCTCGGCCTCGAGCACCTTGATGAGCGAGGCCTCGGAGTATCTGGCCGGTGGCGAGGTGAACCGCTGGCTCGGCTGGATGTCGAAGGCGTGCAGCGGCTGCTGGGTCGAGAGCGCGGGGAGGTTCAGGTCGTCGCCCTTGGGCACGCCCGAGACGCGATAGAACCCGTCGAAGATGAGGACGCGACCGGAGGTCTTGAAGACGGCGGTCGTGCCGGGCTTGCCGCCCTTGATAAGCGCCGTCGTCGAGTCCCACTCGGCGGGCGTCATCTGGCAGGCGACGAATCGCTCCCAGATCAGTTGATAGAGGCGCGCCTGGTCGGGCGAGAGCGAGTTGCGCACGCGATCGGGCGTGTACGCGGGATTGGTCGGGCGGATCGCCTCGTGGGCCTCCTGTGCGGCCTTGTTGGAACTGGTGAAGAAGTTGGGCTTCTCGGGGAGGTACTTGTCGCCGAAGGTCGAGCCGATGTATGTCCGCGCCATCGAGAGGGCATCCCCCGAGAGGTGCGTCGAGTCGGTACGCATGTAGGTGATGAGGCCGACGGGACCCTCGCCGGGGATGTCGACGCCCTCGTACAACTGCTGGGCGGCCCGCATGGTGCGCTGGGCGCCGAATCCGAGGCGGCTCGAGGCGGCCTGCTGCAACGTGGACGTGATGAAGGGCGGGGCGGGGCGAACCTTTGTGCGTTTGGTCTCGATCGAATCGACCAGCCACTTGAGCGATGGGTCGGGGTTGCCCGTGATCGTGCGGACCCATCGTGCCGGCCCGCGACCGGTCGGCTCGTCGCGCAGCGTGGCGCGCGCGTCGCGCAGGCCAAGCGAATCCGCGATTCTCGTGATGGCCTTGCTCAGATCGTGCTTCTCGGGGGTCGAGAACTCCGCCGATGCACGCTCGAGCCGGTCGCGGATCGCGTCCGACGTGAAGTCCGCGATCGAGCCGAGGAGTTGGTCGATGCGGATCGATGAATCGAACTTCTTCCCGTTGTACTCGACGAGGTCGGCGCGGATGGCGTGGTGGTCCGACAGCCACGCGTTCTGGGCCTTGACCGTCGGTGGATTCTTCTTCTCGTCGCGCGTCGCAAGGAACGCCCGCCACCCGGGGCCGAGTTTCTCGGCGTCCTTCTGCGTGAGTGCGAAGTTCGCGCCGATCGACCACTCCTCGTCGGGGATGAACGCCCGGATCTCCCGCTCGCGCTCGACGACCAGTCGTACGGCAACCGACTGCACGCGCCCCGCGGACAGACCGCGGGCGACCTTCTTCCAGAGCAGCGGCGAGACCTGGTATCCCACAATCCGGTCCAGGATCCGTCGCGCCTGCTGCGCGTTCACGCGATCCTCATCGATCGGGTGCGGATTGCTGAAGGCCTTTTCGATCTCGCCCTTGGTGATCGCGGCAAAGATCACGCGTTTCGCCGTCTTGGCGCTGATCCCCAGTTCCTGCGCCAGGTGCCACGCGATCGCCTCGCCCTCGCGATCCAAGTCGGTCGCGAACCAGACCTCGCGGCCCGAGGACAGTGTCTCCTTCGCCGCCCGCTTCAGATCGCTGATGACCTTCTCTTTGTCCTCGCTGACGACATACGTCGGCTTGAAGCGGTGCTCCAGGTCCACGCCCGGGACCGGGGCCTTGACGCCTTTGGGGTTCTTGCTGGGAAGGTCTCGGACGTGCCCGACCGAGGCGAGGACGAGGTAGTCCTTGCCCAGGTACTTGTTGATGGTTTTCGCTTTCGAGGGCGACTCGACGATCACCAGGTGCCGATTCTTGGCGTCGCCCGTGCTGAAGCCCGTCCCGCGGGCCGGCCCGCGCCGTCGCCCTCGAGCGGCCGATCTCGTGGGAGCCTTGGTCGCGGCGGTCGCCGAACCTTCCGCCTTGTGAGCGGCCGATTTCTTGGTGCGCGAGGGTGATTTCGAGGCAGGTTTCTTGGCCATAGGGGATGCTTGTCAAGGCTGGGTACGGCAACAGCGAACACATATAGATGATGCCACCGGCGGGAACAGGAAAGGGAGCGTGTGGCAGAATGTCAAGGAAAGTCCGATGTGTTCGTATTACGTACGGTATTCGTGCATTGGGATTGTCACAATCAGTGAGTTCTGCGGCATGACCGTTGGCACCATGAAGCAAGTTCGATTAGGCTGAGAGTGTCCGTGTTGACAGACGCCATTGAGCGTACTGGCAGGGGGTGAGAGCCTCGACCATGAAGTGGTCGAAGCCGGCGGACGACGCATCGTGGGGAACAGGCTCGAAGCCCGGGAGGCAAAGCGATGATGCGTTTGTCGAGGATGATTGTCGCGTTGGCCGCTGTGATGTGGTGCGCCCAGACGATGGGCCAGTGCGGCGCGATCGCCGGTTCCGCGTGGAAATCCGTTCTGTCGGATCCGTTCGACAGCTTCGTCGTCTATGGAGAGCCAGGCGCCGACGCCCAGTGGGTGAAGTTCACCATGCTCGCCTGCGAGACGCCCGCACCCGGCACGCACCGCACCGTCTACTACCAGAACTCGCGCGACATCCGTTTCCACTACGACTTCGGCTCGGCTTGGCTGCGCCCATTGCTTGGCATGACGCGCGCGCAGTACGACGCCGCCACTCTCCACGCGACGGGTCAGCAGGCGATGATTGGCGCCGTGCTCTTCCCCACCGGCCGGAACTGGAGCACTCCGGAATATGGCATCCAACTCGTGCGTCGCGATGCGTACACGCGGGAGGAGGCGCTCGCCCAACTCCAGGCCGTCGCCGCGAGTCTCGATCTTCCTGATCGCCTCGCGTTCTACATGCCCGCGTTCGAGCAGCAGGCCGCCGCCGAACAGGACGCGGCATTCTTAGCCGCGAACGGCTTCCCCGTCTCCAGCATCTCGCGCTGGGCCTCGGGAAATCGCGTCTACACCAAGGGCTGGGCGATCGGTACGCTCAAGCACGTCGCCGCGAGCGACATTGGCGAGGCCTACGCACGTGGTGACATCGGACCCGATGACATCCTCATCACCGACGGTGTTCCCGCCGAGTTGCCCTTCCTGGCGGGAATCGTGAGCCTTGCACCGGCCACGCCAAACTCCCATGTCGCGATCCTCGCGCGGACCTATGGCACCCCCTTCGCTGCGATCATCGATCCCGCCGCTCAGCAGGCCGCCATGGCCAAAGTCGGGACGCGTGTGGTCCTTCGCACCAGCGAAGACTTCGGCAGACCTCGAGTGGACGTGGTCTCCGGCGCGTCGATCACCGAGGTCCAGTGGGCGGAACTCCTCGAACTCAAGGCCGTCACACCGCTCCAATATGCCCCAATGCAGTCCACCGGCGCCGTTGCGCTGGGCGTCGATCTGCTCACGCCGGCGGACATCGCGCGCGTCGGCGGCAAGGCCGCGAACTACGGCCTCCTGCGACGCTCCATCCCCGAATCCACACGCCCGGGCCTCGCGTTCACATTCGACCTCTGGAACGCCTTCATGGCTCAGACGCTCGACAATGGACGAACTCTCCGCCAGGAGATCGACGATCGGCTCAGCGGCTACTCATGGCCACCCGAGCCGGCCTCACTCGCCACCACGCTCTCGGGCATTCGCGACCTCATCCGTGGCAGCCAGACCGACTTCTCGCCGGCGCTGCGAAACGCAATTATCACCACGCTCCAAAGCCCCGTCTATGAACTCGACCCAGAGACCAAGATCCGGTTCCGCTCCTCGACCAATGTTGAGGACTCGGCGTCGTACACCGGCGCGGGCCTCTATGACTCGTACTCCGGGTGTCTCCAGGACGACCTCGACGCCGACACCGTCGGCCCAAGCGTGTGCGACCCCACCGAGGCCAATGAGCGTGGCGTCTTCCGGGCGATCAAACGTGTCTACGCCTCGTTCTACAACGACAACGCCTTTGTGCAGCGTCTGCGTCTGGGGGTCCATGAGCACGAGGTCGGCATGGGCGTCCTCGTCCATCACAGTTTCCCCGACGACACCGAGCTTGCCAATGGCGTCGCCATCGTCGAACGCCGTGGCGGGCTCGCGGGCAGCGTCAGCATCCGCGTGACGCTCCAGCCCGGCGCCAACTCCGTCACCAACCCCGAACCGGGCCAGATCCCCGAGGAAGTCGAGATCGATCGACTGAGTTTCGGCACGTACACCAATATTCGTGCCTACTCGAACCTCACCCAACTCGGGCACATGGTCATGGACTATCCGGCGGATTACACCCGCCTCGCGGATCTTCTCGCCGAAGCCTCTGCACGATTCGTGCAGGAGGGCGGCCCCGCCGACCATCACCTTGACTTCGAGTTCAAGAAGACCACGATCGCCGGCGGGCCGGGCGTCGAGGGCCTAGAGATCAAGCAGGTCAGGCCGCTTCCCCAGGCCTCGACGACGCCCACGCTGGTGCCGTTCATGCTGGGCGAGCCGACGGCGTATCGAACCTATGAGGGCGAGGGCTGGGACGCGGTGGGAAGGCATCGCCTCAAGACGCGCCTGGACATCGCCGTCAAATCACAATGGCTCACCGACGAGGTCGTGAACCAGGGTGGCCTTCTCCATTCCATCACGGGCGACCTCAAGACCAACAGCGGCGCCTCGCACATCGATGGCCACTTCGCCACGCTCCCCGAGGCTCAATACACGCGCACGCTCACCCCAACTACCTTCACGGCCACACACTCCTGGCGCGTCCAGGATCGCGTCTACTCGCTCACCATTCCCGATGTCCCCCTCCGACGCAGCGTCGAACAGGGCCCCATCGTCCTCGCCTCGGACTTTGGCCATGGAACCAGCGGCGGGCATCGAGTCCTCGGGCTGGGTGTCAGACACTCTACACCAAAGCCCATTCTCACCTGGGAAGGCCTCGACACCACGCTGGAGGATGGCGTCGGCCTCGGGCTGGTCCGCGAACTCGAACCCCTCTCGTTCTCACCTTGGAACGAGACGGCGGCCGGCGGTGAAACCATCGACACCACGTTCTCACTCCGCGGTGCACCCGCGGAGATTGTCGCCGGGTACACCGCTCCCGTCGTCGGATTTGGCGAGGCCACCATCACCGGTGTCACCACACAGCCCATCGTGATCCACAACACCGACGCCCTCACCGGCACACCGCACCATCACAACTTTGGGCTGACCGTTCTTGTCGATCCCTGGCTCGAGCCAACGCTTTCGGCCCACCAGCGGCGTCAACTCCTCGCTCAGCGTGCACGCTATCTCGTCTTCCAGGACTCGGGTCTCATCGCCCAGGAGCTCGTCTTGGTCGACGAGCCGCCATATCCACCGGTCTGCGCCGCCGACGTCGACAATGCCTTGGGGGTGGGAGTTCCCGACGGCGCCGTCACCATCGACGACCTCATCCACTACCTGGGTCTGTTCAACGCCGGCAATGTCGAGGCCGACGTCGATAATGGCACGGGAACCGGCGACATGGACGACGCCGTGACGATCGACGATCTGCTCTACTTCATCACCCGCTTCAACGCCGGATGCTGAGCGAATCGAGCACGAGTTCAGGCCACCGATCGCGGGGCAAGGTCTCTGCGTCGATCACGATCGGTCTCGGTGCGCCCGGAGTTGGGGCCGACAAGCGGCGAAGCCACGTCCGCTGATTCTTCGCAAAGCGGCGAGTCTCGATCTTGATCTTCTCGACGGCGTCCTCGATCGGGCACTCGCCACGCAGGTGGGAGAGGAGTTGCTTGTATCCCAAAGCCTCGCACGTCTGCGGGCCGAAGAGTCCCCGCTCGTGGAGCGATCGGACTTCGTCGAGAAGGCCACGCTCCATCATCACCTTGACGCGTGCGTTGATGCGGCGATTGAGGAGTTCCGTCGGCCAGTGAAGGATGATCAGTTGCGCCTCACGCCGACGGGCGCCGGGCGTCTGCGGCGTGTCGGCTTCGGAACTTGTCTCTCGTGGAGTCCACTCGTCCCACTGTGTTTGTTGCCGCGAGATCGGGCGACCGGTCAACGTGTGCACCTCGAGCGCCCGGATCGTGCGGCGGAGATCGTTGGGGTGGAGGCGTGCGGCCGCGTCCGGGTCGGCGGCCTCGAGTTTGGCGCGGAGTTCCTCGGCTGGAAGCGAGGCGAGGCGCGCGCGCAACTCGGGGTCGCCCGCCGGCCCCTCGAAGATCCCATCGACCAGGGCCTTGATCGAGAGATGCGTCCCGCCGACGACGATGGGGATCACGCCGCGAGCGCGGCACTCATCGATCCTCCTGTTGCACGCCCCGAGCCAATCGGCGACGGTGAACCGTTCGGTCGGCTCGGCGAGGTCGATCAGGTGGTGCGGCACGCCGCGGCGTTCGTCGAGAGTGGGCTTGGCCGAGCCGATGTCGAGGTGGCGGAAGATTTGCACCGAGTCGGCGGAGAGGATCTCGGCCGGACGGGCGCGCCCATTGAAGTGCAACGCGAGTTCAACGGCAAGGTCGGACTTTCCCGACGCCGTGGGGCCAATGATCACGGGGAGTATTGGCGATTCGTTCGGCACGATGGATTGTTGGAGGAGACGCGATGGAGAGCGCACCGGCGAAGATACGCATCGAGGCACGATCTATCGGTATCGAACGCGGCGTCGAACCAGCGTTGTCGGTGGCGTCCGAGACGATCGAGACACCAATCGGACTGCTACTGGTGCGTGCATCGGCTCGCGGCGTGATCGCGATCGAGTTCGACGCCACGCCGGGAGATCCCACACCTTGTGGCAACGACTTGGCGCGGCGAGTCCTTGATCAGGCGACACGTGAACTCCACGAGTATTTCGGTGGCACGCGGCGCGAGTTCGAGGTCTCGGTGGACGCCGCTGGAACGCTCTTCCGCCAATCCGTCTGGCGAGAACTTCGTACCATCAACTTCGGCACGACGATCTCCTATGGCGAACTCGCCCGGCGTGTCGGATACGTGAACGCCTCGAGAGCGGTCGGCGCGGCCAACGGCGCGAACTCCATCCCCATCATCGTCCCCTGCCACCGCGTCATTGGAGCCGATGGCACACTCACCGGGTTCGGCGGCGGCGTGTGGCGAAAGGAATGGCTGCTCCGGCACGAGGGCGCGTTGGACCCTTTGTGGTCGTGAATCTCGAACGCGTTGGCGAGATCACGCGATGTTGTCGGCGTTTGGCGATGCCGCCGGCGATTCGTGATAACACGCCCGAGAGTGCGTGCACGACTTCGGGCACACCGGCTCGTGATCAGGGCCCAGCGCGTCGAACGTCTTGATGCAGAAGAACACGCGTGTGTCCGACGTGTCGTCGATCAGGCCCGGCGAGGACTGGCGCTCGTCGCAGTACATCATCTTGTGCCGAAGGTTCCGGCACGAGACCTGGAGTTGCACGGGCCTAAAGAGCGGCGTGGCGTTCGATGTGGCGTTCGGCATGGGCGACGCTCCGGGTTGGACACGATTCGAGATCAGGCAAGGGCGGACAAACCAGCGGCAAGTCGCGTGGCTCGCGCGAGAACAACGGGAAGCAGATCGAGTTTGTACGCGTTCTGGGTCATGGGCTTGGCGCCACGAGTGGATGAGGCGAGGGCCTTGGCAAGAGCCGCGTCGTCCTTCGCGTCCACGCCAATGAGGGCTTTCTCAACCTCCGGCATGGGCCACGGCGTCGGAGCAACGGCCCCGGCGCAGACCCGCGCGGACGAGAACTTCGTCGAGCCGTTCTCGGACTCGATCGCTACGCACGCGAAGACCAGGGGCCAGTCGAACGATTGCTTCTCTTTCACGACGTAGAACCCGCTGCGGGGGCGCGGCGTGAGCGTGATGTGCGTGATGATCTCGCCGGGTTGGAGGTTGTGCTCGTCACGGATGCCGCGGTCGGGCATGTGATACAACTCGGAGACGCGGATGGATTCTCGCGTGCTATTGGCAAGGTGCACCACGCCGTCGCAGACATGCAGCGCGGGGGCGAGATTCGACGGGTGGACGATGTGGCAGGGCCCGTCGCCAAAGATCGCGTGATACTTGTTCTCGCCCTCGGCGGCGAAGCAGCGCGAGCCGCCCTTCTTCAGGCAATCGAACTCGCTCTGGCGGTAGTACCAGCAGCGCGGTCGCTGCAAGAGGTTCCCCGCGGCGGTCGCGGCGTTACGGACCTGGGGTGTTGCGGCCTTGCCCACCGCGTTCGCCACCACGGGCGCGTGCTCGAGCATGATCGGGCTGCTCGCGATCTCGGCCATCGTTGCCGACGCTTCGATCCGCAGGACCGGCTTCCCGGCCTTGGTGGAGAGCGTGATCGGCTCGCCATCTCGAACTCGCTTCACATTGATGAGCAGGTCCGGCTCGGCGAGACCTTCCTTCAGGTGATCGACGATGTCCATCCCGCCGCCCTTGAGCATGGGGAGGGAGAATCGCTTGTCCTTGAGGAGCGTTGCCGCCTGCTCATACGACCGGACCGTGGCGAAGGAGAACTCGTTCACTGGGCACCTCCGCGGAGCGCGGCCAGAACCTTGTCGGGCGTGATCGGGAGCGACCGCACCGGCGCGCCGATCGCGTTGAAGACCGCACACGCCAGCGCCCCGGCCGTCGGCACCACCGGCGGCTCGGCGAGCGATCGCGGACTGGTCTGATTCTTCGTCCACAGCACCGGCACGATGTGCGGCATGTCGTCGGGCCCCAGGATCTTGTACTGCTCCATGTTCGGGTTCACCATCGTGCCCGTTGAGCGATCCATGATCTTGGACTCAAAGAGCGCGAAACTCAGGCCCTGGATCACGCCGCCCATGATCTGGCTCTCGGCCCCCTTGCGGAAGACCGCCCGCCCGCACGCCTGGATCGCGACGACGCGCTTCGCCCGAACGACGCCCGTGCTTGTGTCGACCTCGACCTCAACGGCCTGGACCCCCGAACTGTGCCCGTCGCCCTCGTCGGCCCTTCGTGTGCGCTGATCGTTGTGTCCGCGGCCCACGATCGCGTCGCCGATCTTGGCGCACGCGTCGCTCCACGAGAGGATCTTCTTTCCATCGTTGAAGACCTCGCCACCCTTGATCGAGAGCAGCCCGGCCTCGACACCCAGCGACGAGCCAAGGAACGCGAGGAACTTATCGCGGGCGTCCTCGCCGGCGCGGAATGACGCGGGATAGACATTCGCCAGCGTCACCGAGCCGCCGGAGTTCGGCCCGATCGGATACGACGATCGTCCGACCATCGCCGAGATCGCCGCGAGCGGCACACCAAGCCCCTCGGCCGCGCCGATGCCCACGGCCGTCCGAGTCCCCGTCCCGATGTCCTGACTTCCTGACTTCGCCACGACCGAGCCGTCGCGATTGATGATGACCTCGACGTCGGCCGTCGCGGGGCTCTGGTGCCAACTGCACTGTCCGATTCCAAATCCGCGTCGGATCACGCCGATCTGCGAACCCGTCTTCACGCGCCTGTCCCACCCGATGAGCCGGGCTGCCTCCTTCATCATGTCGCCGCGATCCTCGCTGTTCGAGCCGATCTTCAGGCGAAGTTCGATCGGATCGATGTCACACATCGTCGCGACCTCGTCGAGGATCAGTTCCTCAACGAACGCCCCCTGCGGCGCGCCCGGCGCCCGCATGGGTCGTGGTGCGCCACCGGCAAACGCGACATCCTCGTGCGTCCGCTCGAGATCGCCGCGACTGCCGAAGCGATAGCGACCCGAGGGCATCGATGTACCGCCTCCGCGACCACCGGCGCCCGCACCGCCCCACGAGTGGATCTGTCCGCCGAGGATCGTGCCATCCTTCTGGATCGCCAGTTTCACGCTCACGTGGCTCGAGGGGCGATTGCCCGTGTCCAGGTGTTCCTCCTTGCGGTTGCAGAAGAGGTACACTGGTCGTTTGTGCTTTGCCGAGAGTTTCGCGGCCTGGGCACCCTCCTTGCCCGCGCCGTTGAGTTTCGATCCGAATCCGCCGCCGATGTACTCGCAGACGAGTTCGAACTCGGATTCCTTCAAGCCCACCGCTCCCGCCAGTCCGTCGCGGGCCGCGTAGGTCCCTTGCGTCGAGGTGTACACCGTCGCGCTCTCGCCGCGATGGTCCGCCACGCTCCCGTGCGTCTCGAGGCAGACGTGCGTCTGGATCGGCGTGGAATACTCGGCTTCGAGAATATGGTCGGCCTTCTCGAACGTGCCGCTCGCCGAGTCGTTCTCCATCGCGGGGCGGATCTTCTCGACCTCCTCAAGGCACGAGCCGGGCTTCGCCTCGAACTCCCACTTCGCCTTGAGCGCCTTCAGCCCTCGCTTCATCGCGTTGGGCGAGTCCGCCAGCAGATACCCGACCGGTTGTCCCTGATACTTCGCCTCCTTGCGATCGTCAAGCACAACCTCGACGACGCCGGGCACACCCTTCGCCGCCGCTTCGTCCGCATCGACCAGCGTCGCCTTGCCATACGGCGATCGGATGAACGCGGCGAAGAGGCCGTTGGGAAGAAAGTAATCCCGGCTGTACTTCGCCCGCCCGGTCACCTTTGCCACGCCGTCCAGACGCGACGTGTCCGCGTTGATCGCGGCGTTCGCGTTCTGCGGACGGTTCGTGGTGGGCATCACCGTGGGTTGGCTCGTCTCGGACATGGCTGATTCCTTCGTACGCCAGTTCAATGCGAAGATCGGAAACACGGGTGAGCAGCAAGACAACAAATCGGGCGTCGGTCAACCGTTCACAGGCCCATCCAAAATCGGGGCCTGCCCCGACGCCTCGAGGCACGCGTTGAAGATGTTCGTATAGGTCCCACACCGGCAGATGTTCCCGCTGATCCCATGCTTGATCTCGTCGAGCGTCGGCTTGGGGTTTTCATTGAGTAACGCCCGGCACGCTACGACAAACCCGGGCGTGCAGAATCCGCACTGCAGGGCGTCGTGCTTGATGAACGCCTCTTGCACCGGATCGAGCCGGTCACCCTTGGCCAGCCCCTCGACGGTCGTGATCTCGCTCCCGATCGCGTCTATCGCGAGCATCATGCACGACGCGGTGAGTTTCCCATCGACCATGACGCTGCACCCGCCGCACGAGCCGCGGTCGCAGATCTCTTTCGCCCCCGTCAGCCCGAGGTTCATTCGAAGCGTCTCGAGCAGCGTCGTCGCGGGCTCGATGCTGGTCTTCATCTCGCCGCCGTTGACCTTGAGCGTCACCGACACCGGTCCCGGCCCATTGATCGGAATCTCGTCCCCCTCGGCGGCACTCGCCGGCCCACCTGGCCTGGCCGTTGCCTTTCCCGCGATCGATGCCCCGGCCGCCGACAGCCCCAGTGTCTTCATGAACGAGCGCCGCGACACGCCATGGGCGTCGTTACGCGGAGCCGAATCATGGGAATGCCCCAGGTCCTTCTCGTTCCCCATCGTGGCACCTCCAACTCGCGGGTCGCCCGCCGATTCGCGTGCGGCCCGCACACGTTCAGTATACTGTCCTTTCGAGCAGAGTGCGCCATGCGAGTTGTGTCCGTCAATATCGCCGTCCCCAAGACCGTCGAGCAGCGCGGCAAGCCCACATCCACCGGGATCTTCAAGAAACCCACCGCCAATCCCGTCCGCCTCACCGCCACAGGCGTCGAGGGCGATTATGTCGCCGACACCAAAAACCACGGCGGCCCCGAAATGGCGGTCTACTGCATCGACCGCGATGTCTACGAGCGATGGGAATCCGGAGCGCCGCTCCCCGCGTCCATCGGCACGCCTCTTCATCTCTCGCCGGGCATCTTTGGCGAGAATCTCACGCTCGAGGGCATGAGCGACACCATGGTCCACATCGGCGATCGATTCGCGGTCGGCACCGAAGGCGCCGAGATCGAGGTCAGCATGCCGCGCACACCCTGCTCCATGCTCGGGATCGCCATGGGCGACATGGAGTTCCCCAAGCGATTCCTCGAGTCCCACCACGTCGGGTTCTACGCCCGGGTGATCCAAGAGGGCCGCGTCCGCGCCGGCGATACCATCCGCCAGACTCGTGCCGACGCCGCCCATCTCAGCGTCGCCGAGGTGGTCCGCATCCGATTTTTCGAGAACGACAACGCTGAGCGGATCGCTCGCGCCCTGGAGTGCCGATCGCTCAGCCCCAAGTGGCGGACCTGGCTCGAACAGCGTCGCGAAGAACTCGCCGCCGGGAAGGCGTCATGAGTTACGCCCTCCCTCTTCTGGATGAGTCACGCCTCACGCGTTCGGACATTGATCCAAACGTAGATAGCCCATCTCATTCGAGGCCTCTCCAGCGGGATCGACTCATCGACTCCCATGGCCGCACCATCCACGAACTCCGCCTCAGCATCACCGATCGCTGCAACTTCCGCTGCGTCTACTGCATGGAGCCGGATGTTCGCTTCGCCTTAGCCTCCACGCTCCTCAGCCCCGAAGAACTCGAACGCGTTGCCCGCGTCTGCGTCTCCCTCGGCGTCACCAAAATACGCCTCACCGGAGGCGAGCCGACCGTCCACCCACGACTCACCGAGATCATCTCCCGCATCGCCTCCCTCGGCGTTCGCGACATCGCCATCACCACCAACGGCTCGCTTCTCACGCCTCGCTCGCTCGCCGCGTGGAAGTCGGCCGGCTTGTCCAGAATCACCATCAGCCTCGACAGCCTCCGCCCCGATCGCTTTGCAAGGCTCACACGCAGCACGAGCACTCCTGATGACATCCTCCGGGGGATCGAGCATTCCATCGACGCCGGGCTTACGCCGGTCAAAGTCAACGCCGTCGTGATGCGCGGATTCAACGAGGACGAGGTCGCCGACATCGCGGCCCTCGCCCGCCGATACCCCATCGATGTCCGCTTCATCGAGGCCATGCCCCTCGATTCCGCCCGGGCCTGGGATGAATCCCGTCTCGTTTCCGCCGATGAGATCCTTGAACGAGTCTCGCGAGTCTGGCCGCTCGTCCCCATCGACCGCGAGTGCGACAGCGCCACCAGCGAGCGCTACGCCTTCGCCGACGCTCCATCGTCAAACACAGGCACCGTCGGCGTCATCGCTCCGGTCACGCGCGCCTTCTGCGGCGCGTGCAGCCGCCTCCGCATCACCGCCGATGGCATGGTCCGCCCCTGCCTCTTCTCGACCACCGAGTACGACCTGAAGTCCGCCCTCCGCGCGGGCGCATCCGACGACGATCTCGCCACGATCCTCCTCGACGCGACGTGGCGCAAGCAACCCGGCCACGGCATCCGATCGTCGTCGTTCAAACAGCCCACCCGCCCAATGTCCGCCATCGGCGGCTGAAGACGCGTCTAACTCGCCATCCCCTCAAACACGATCCTCTCACGCGTGCGCCTGGGATCGGCGACGGGCACCGCGCTCAGGAGCGCCTTGGTGTATGGATGCTTCGCGTCGTGCAGGATCTGGTCGCGCTCGCCCATCTCCACGATCTTGCCCTTGTACATGACCGCGATCCGCTTGCACACGTGCTGGATCACGCTCATGTCGTGGCTGATGAACAGGTACGACAATCCGAACTCATTCTGCAGATCCGACAAGAGATTGATGATCTGCGCCTGGATCGACACATCCAGCGCGCTCGTCGGCTCGTCGCACACGATGAAACTCGGCTTGAGCGCCAGCGCCCGCGCGATGCCAATCCGCTGACGCTGCCCGCCGCTGAACTCGTGCGGATACCGGTCCGCCGCCGCACGCGGCATGCCGCATCGAACAAGCAACTCCTCGACGTGCTGCCGCAGTTCGTCCTTGGGCCCGCCCATCCCGTGCACGATCAACGGCTCGGCCAGGATCGATCCGATGCGCATCCGCGGATTCAACGAAGACCCAGGATCTTGGAAGATGATTTGCATCTTCCGCCGCAGCGCCTTGAGCCGCGGTCCACGCGACGAGAGCACATCCTCCCCATCAAAGTGCACATCGCCGCCAGTGGGCGGAATGAGACGCAGGATGGATCGCCCGACGGTGGTCTTCCCACACCCCGACTCGCCGACGAGACCCAACGTCTCGCCCCGCTCGATCTCGAACGACACGCCGTCCACAGCCTTCACCCACCCCGTCACGCGCTGCAGCACGCCCGAGCGGATCGGGAAATGGGTCTTGAGGTCCTTGACGTCGAGAAGCGCGGCTGGATGGGGCGTCACAACCCATGCTAGCCGACCCGATCAACCATGGCGGGGTTGACGGGCGTTCGGCCTCGCCTACGCTTGGGACCGCTTCGAGGCCACGCCTCCTAGCCGGGCAGGTAGCTCAGTTGGTAGAGCATCGCATTGAAAATGCGAGGGTCGCCGGTTCAAGTCCGGCTCTGCCCATTTCCCCCAAATTGATATCGAGACTCTGTTTTTCGCCCTAGGTGCGGTGATATCCACATCGCCGAGCCAGCCCAGTGTTTTCACTAGGCCACACTTTCTCTAGAGAAAACTCCACATTGCTCTTGTGCCATTCGGAAACTTGTTGTACGATTTTGATGACGTGAGGTCTAACGGCCTCGAGAGACATGACCTGGGCGGTTCCGCCCAAATGACAACGGCCACAGAACGGCCGGGAGGAGAGACGTAATGAAGATTCGTATCGCGACGATGATCGGCGTGGTTGGCATGGCGAGCGGTCTCGCCCACGCCGGCCCCATTTTCCTTGATCAGATCATGCGGACCAGCGACGCGGTTCCGGGTGTCGCTGGCGCGACGTGGTTCACCTCGACTTCGGGCTTCCAGGCCCCGACCATCGACAACAACGGCATGGTCTCCTTCCGCGGGCGCATGAATAACGACGGAACCGTCGTCACGGCGACCTCGAACGACGAGGGCTACTTCTTCGGCGGCCCTGGCTCGGTCAGCCTTATGGTCCGCGAGGGCGTCAGCGCCACCCCCGACAACTCGAACTCCGGCGGCCCAGGCGCCATCGTCACCACGTTCCAAACCAACTCGCTCTCCACAAGCCCCAACGGCAATCTCTGGCTCGGCGGGACCGGAACCGGCGGCACGATCACCTCAAGCGGCACCAATTCGGACAACCGTTTCATCTGGACGGGCCCCGCCGGTTCCCTCGCCCTGACCGCGCGTCAGCGCCAGACCGCGCCAGGCACTGCCGGCGCCGTCTTCTCCTCGGCCCCGGACTCGACCTCCGGGAGCATGAACCGCATGAACAACGCGGGCCAGACCCTCGTCAACTCGTCGTTCACGGCGAACGTCGGCGACACCGGGGCCGTGGGCACCAACGACTCCGGCATGTACGTCATGAGCCCCACCGGCGCCACACTCATCATGCGTCGCGGGGATGACGCGGGCCTCGGCGGCGGCGAGCAGCACAACTCTATCGGCACCGCCTTCCTCAACGGCTCGGGCCAAGTCATGCAGATCGGCGGCCTCAAGGTCACCGGCTCCGTCACGACGTCGAATGACGGCATCATGAACTTCTGGAACGGCTCGTCCCTCACGACCTTCGCTCGCGAGGGCGGCGCCACAGGTGTCGGCGACCTCACCTACCCCGTCTCCACCAGCACGCTCTTCCCGATCTTCTCCACGGGCCGCCAGTCCCTCAACAACAACGGCGTCGGCATCTTCTTCCCCGCGGGTTCACTCGCCGGCACGGGCGTCACCACCACCAACGACACCGCCGTCTTTGCCTATGACAGCAGCAGCAGCACCACGTCCATCTTCAAGCGCGAGGGCGATTCGGCCCCCGGCGTCGCGGGCGCGGCGTTGAACTCATTCTCCATCAACGATTTCAACATCAACAACAACAACAAGGTCGCCTGGGCCGGCACGCTCGTCCAGGATGCCCTCGCCGGCATCACCGCCGCCAACGACTCGGGCCTCTGGCTCTCCGACGTGAGCGGCGCCTCCGATTCTCTGATCGTTCAGGAGGGCATGGCCGTCCCGGGCATCACCGATGCGTTCTTCGGCACGCCCCAGAACGTCGTCATGAACAACCAGAACCAGATCCTCTTTGTCTCCACCATGACAGGTGCGGGCGTCACGACCGCCAGCGATCGCAGCCTCTGGGCCTGGGATCCGGTCGAGGGCCTCATGCTCGTCTGCCGCGAGGGAGACTCCTACTTCGGCCTCACCGCCTCCGGCTTCAACCAGAACCTGTCCGCCAACGGCGAGGGAGGCAACAACGCCCTTTCCGACGCGGGCTGGGCCTCCTTCACGATCAATGGCGCTACCGGCACCAATCAGGGCATCGTCGTCCGCACGATGATCCCCGCCCCCGGTGCCTTGGCCCTCCTCGGCCTCGGCGGTCTCCTCACGGCGCGTCGTCGCCGCTAACTCGAAACCTTCGACATGCACCGCCTGACTCCGCGCAGGTGCATGCCAACGAATCCTTCACCGGCGTTTCCTTCACGGGGAACGCCGGTATTCTTGGAGGTCCGCCCGCCCTTCCATGGACCAACAACACGCCTCTGGCATGCCGACCCAGAAGCGGTATAATCCGCCCCGCCGATCCAAGGCGTGTGTCTTTGCCCTGCCCTGCTTGGCACCCACACACCAAAGACCGTCGGCCACAACCCGGGCGATTAGCGCAGTTGGCTAGCGCGCTTCCTTGACATGGAAGAGGTCACTGGTTCGAGTCCAGTATCGCCCACTTGCCCGTTCTCCGCCGGCTTCCACGCTCTTCCTCGTGGAACAACCCTGGTTACCGCGAAGCAGGCCCTCCAAACACATCGAACGACGAAACGCCCATCCGTGCGAGCGAATCGTTGGTGCACAGTGGCAGCGGACGTTGAGCACTCGGCGATACCATGAACGCATGGGGCTCGAAGTCGTCGAGATGGTCATGGAGGCCGAGGACCGATTCGGTGTCTCGCTGCCGGATGCGGAACTCGAGCACGTGCGAACGGTCGCGGATCTCTCGGCCCTGATCTGGTCGCGACTTCCCCGGTCCTCCAGCGTGTGCCCGACCATGCACGAGTTCTTCGAACTCCGACGTCAGATCGCCACCATGACGGGGCTCGGGCGCCGCAACATTCGGCCCGGAACGCGTGTTGACGAGGTCTTCCCATCTCGACGACGGCGAGCGTGGAAGGTGCTCCGAAAATCCAACCGGAGAATCCCGACACTGATCGCCAGCCCTCGAGTTGATGGGGTGATGCTCTGGGTTTCAGGAGTTTCCGTGTTTCTCTTTGTACTGTTCTTTGTGGCGTCATGGGTCGCATTTGGGGCAACCTCGCTCTCATTCTCGATTTCTGTTCTGCTCATCTGGATCGCGGCCTTGTGCATTGCCAACGCGAGGCTCTCAACGCATCTTCCCCTCGGGATCGAGACCCTGGACGACCTCGCACGAGCCGTCGCACCAGTCTACACACACAACGGATGCACAAGCGCCGGCGAGAGACTCCTCGCCCAAGTTCGCATACTGGAAGAAACCCGGGCGCTCGTCGCGAAAGAACTGGCACTGCCCTTGGAGCGTGTACGGCCAGAATCCGACTTCATCATGGATCTTGGCTGCGGCTAAACACACACGAAACAGTCGACGTCAAGTCCTCTCCTCTTCACCTCTTCACCTGCTCACTCCCCCCACCCCTACCCTCCCCTCATGACCACCGGCAACACCGTCCGCCTCCACCGCGTCCTCAAGGCCCCGGCGTCGCGCGTCTACAAGGCGTTCATCGATCCGCGAGCGATGGTGAAGTGGATGCCGCCGCATGGATACGTCGGCGAGGTGCACTCGCACGAGGCCAAAGTCGGCGGCACCTACCGCATGTCCTTCGCCAGCCTCGGGTCCGGCATGACGCACTCCTTCGGCGGGACGTACGTCGAACTCGTCGAGAACGAGAAGATCGTCGTCACCGACCGCTTCGACGACCCCAACCTTCCCGGCGAGATGCGCGTGACGACGACGCTGCGGCCGGTCTCGTGCGGGACGGAAGTCATCATCACGCAAGAAAAGATCCCCAGCATCATCCCGGTCGAGATCTGCACACTGGGATGGCAGGAATCGCTGGAGATGCTGGCGGGGCTGGTGGAGGCGGAGGTGGAGTAGGCAGCGGGCGGCGCGAGTCCAATCGACGACGCGACCGGGTCCGTGGCAATCCTGACTCGGAACACGTGGCGCACATCCGCATCGTCTAACCGCTCACTCTCCCGGAAGTGCGTGCCCGTTAAGCGTGAGCGTCGCCTCGACGGTCGTGATGTCGGCGAGAATCTGCAGAGTAACATCCGCCCCCTCGGGAGTGCCCTTGGCGAGGAGGAACTGCGTCCCGATTCGATCGGCGCTCGTGTAGTGGGCCCTACCCCTGAACTGCGGCGGGCGTGGAGCGATGAAGTAGACCAGTTCTTCAACGCCGCGCGGACGAATATCCAAATATGGTCCCATGCCAGACGGGCTGGACCAGCGTGCTTCCGCGCTCAATCCTTCGAGCGATGGACTCTCGATCTTGGTCCATGTACTCGTCGGTGCCAGCACGATGGTCTCCTTTGATGCCGCGACTCGCATCCTCACGATGAGCGTCGCGTCGATCGTGCGGGCCCGACGCGGCGGCACAGCGACAAACCATCGAACCGAGGGTGCTGTGTCGTGCATCAGGAGCGAGCGATCGGTCCACGATTTCGGGTTGGCGCCCACATCCTTGACCATCGCCGCAAGGAGATCTGTGCCGATGTCGTCCATGACGCTCGCCGAGACGATCTCCACGCTCACAAGTCGAGATTTTGCGGGCACGTTCTCGAGCGTCAGGTCCATGGCGAGCCAGTTGCCGTGCGGCGGGCCTCCTTCGGTACCGACGAACGTCGCCTCGAGCGGCGCGTCGTTCTCCAACGATTGTCGAGACTCACGCGTCCTGAGAAGACGGAGCGTCGACGCCATGGGTGCCGCATCATGTTCATTGGACAACCCGTTGAGCAGAGCCTCGTGTCCAGCATCGGAATACTCACCGGTACCTGATGAAGCCTCGAACGATGCCGGCGTCATCGTGGCAAGAAGTGACCCGGTTCGTTCGTCGTGGATCAGCCACGCGGTGAGCGAGAAAACGAGTATGCCAACGGCAATCATTTTGTAGGGCGTGAGAGACACGGGTTGGCCGTTGAAGGTCATATCGAGATCGTACAGTTGAATGGGGGCATGGCGCTGAACTCGCGCCGCCGAAACCCGCCCCCTACTCCGTTTCGCCGGACTTCAGCATGTGGGGCATCTTGTGGCCCGAACGCCCGTTCAACCTTTTACGCCGAAAGGCACCAAAGTCTGGTAGGCGGCGAAGAACGGACACTGAGGAAAGGATTAACTTTTGGTGAAACGGGGCAGAGGTTCAAGAACTTGGACTGATGGCAAGCCGACACCCTAACTCTGCCCAAACCGTGACCGTGTAGTCGATCTCGTGCTCTCACCCGCCATTGCCCTCCCGCCGGGAACCGCTACTATTCCGACCCTACCCGGCTTGCCCCGACGTGTTCGGGTTGCCGGGCGGTTGCCCCGATCGATCTGTCCCTGATCCACAGAAGCCTGAGCCAGAACCGACCATGCCCACGATCAACCAACTCGTCCGCAAGCCACGCTCCGCCTCGACCGCCAAGTCGAAGGTGCGTGAACTCGATCTCGCCCCGATGAAGCGTGGCGTGTGCCTCGTCGTCAAGACCACCACACCCAAGAAGCCCAACTCGGCCCTCCGAAAGATCGCCAAGGTCCGCCTCTCCAACGGCAAGGAGATCTCGGCGTACATCGGTGGCGAAGGGCACAACCTGCAGGAGCACTCGATCGTCCTCGTCCGAGGCGGCCGCGTGCGTGACCTTCCCGGTGTTCGCTACCACATCGTCCGCGGCGCCATCGACTGCAAGGGCGTCGACGGCCGCAAGCAGGGACGCTCGAAGTACGGCGCGAAGCGCGGCAAGGCGAGCTAAGCCCTCAAACACACAGCATCCAATCACGGGCGGTCGGAAACGATCGCCCGCTGAGTTTCGAGTTTCGACAATCGGAGGTCTCGCCGACGTGGCGGGGCCAAGAGGCAGTAATCGCGACCGAATTCCCCCACTTCAATGGGAGCCCGGACCGGCGCGGTGAACAGTGACGCGGGATGGAATTTTCCACCCCGCCCAGCCAAGGAGTTTCGAGAATGGGCCGCAAGAGTTTTACCGCCGCTCCCACGCAGTTGAAGCCAGATCCCCGTCACGGCGATTTGGTCCTCTCCCGCTTCATCAACTGCATCATGTACGACGGCAAGAAATCCGTCGCCCAGCGAGTCGTCTATGACGCGCTCGAGAACATCCAGGGCAAACTCGCCAAGGAGACCGACCCCGCCGCCCCCAAGGAGGCGATCGATATCTTCCGCATGGCGATCGAGAACGTGAAGCCCTTCGTCGAGGTGCGCAGCAAGCGCATCGGCGGTGCGAACTACCAGGTGCCGATGCAGGTCAACCGCAAGCGTCAGCAGTCGCTGGCCTTCCGCTGGATCCTCGAGGCCGTCCGCGGCGAGCGAGGCCGCCCCGTCGCCGCCCGACTTGCCGACGAGTTGTACAACGCGGCAAAGAAGGAAGGCAAGGCCATGAACACCCGCGAGCAGACGCACCGCATGGCCGAGGCCAACCGCGCCTTCGCCCACTTCGCGAACTGAATCGAGACCGATTCCCAAACCGAAAGGTTCAGGGAACGCGCCGCACAAAAAACAAACGCGGAAGCGAGGTTGGCTTCCGCGTTTTTCGTTGGTGATGTGCTGTCGTGAAGAGGTGAAGTATGTAGATTGAGTAGAAGGCAGGCGGGCCGCCTGCCCCACGAGATGGTGTAGGGTTCAGAACCTCGGCGCGCCCGCGGGCTCGGCCGGCTCGGCGTCCATCTCGTCCTCCATCCCAGGCCCGTCGAACTGCTGCATCATCTCGCTCATGAAGGCTAGCACGTCGCTGGGCAACACGATCCGCATGTGCATCCCGCCGTCATTCGTGGTCGCGCCGAACCCAACCGGCGAGAGTTTCTCGGGGACCTCGAAGGGCGCCTCGCCCATGAACGCCATCATCGCGTCGTGGATGGACTGGGTGATCTCACGCGTGCCGAGGTACATCTCCATCGTGCGCCCCTTGGGAAGCATCTCTGCGACCTTCGCGACGTCGGCATTGAGGCCCAGCCCCGGGCCGCCCTCGGCCGCCTCGATGGTCGCGGTGAGCAGGGGTGTGTTCGGCGACATCGTGAAGGCCAGCCCCTTCTTGAACGTCGCCGCGTACCCCTTCATCTGACCCTCGGGCCCAAAGAGCATCGGCCCGACCATCTGCATGGCCATCGCCATCTCGCTCTCGGGGTCCACGTCCATGCCCATGGTCCAGACGTCGGCCATGCGACCGGCGATCTCCTTGGTCTCGGCGGAATAGGTGGTTCTGAACGTCATGCCCTGCTGGGTCGCGCCGTCCATCTGCTTCGCGACGTTCATGAACGCCGAGCGGAGCGCCTTCGGATCCTTGGAGACGTAGATCTGGCTCCACTTGGAGAATAGCCCATTGGAAAGATCGACCGTCCCGAGCGTGGCGGCCTGACCATCGGCGAGCGCGATGATCTCGGGCCCAAAGCCGAACGAGAGCGCCGATACCTCTCCCTGAAACTGCCGGCTGAACTCGAGCCACTTGGTCATCGCTCGCTTGAGGTTCGCGTCGTGCATGTCCATCGAGTATGCCGCGACGAACGGCTGGTTGGGCAGCATCCCCAGCAGCGACGACGAGTCACCCGCGCTGTTGAAAAATCCGGCCGTCTCGGAGCCTGTCGTGAACTGGATGCCAAAGTCCATCGCCCCGGCCGCGTCCGTGAGTTTCATCCCAATCACCGCCGCCTGGGCGTCACGGACGAGCGTCTCACCGATATCAAACACCGACCCCATCATCTCCACCATGTCCACCCCGCCCGCCATCATCTCGCCCATCTCCGGATTCTCGGCCTGCTCCTTCATCGCCTGTCGCCCCTCGGCGATGCCCTTCTCGAGAAGCGGGCGGAGTGGTCCCATATTCGCATAGACAAACGCGTCGCTCGCGTCCGCGATCCGCATCCCCACGCGCCCCAATGTCGTGCCGTGCACCCCGATCTGCCCCGACGCCGGAACAAACTTCGCCAGGTCTTCCGCATTGTCGCAGATCACCGCGAACGAGTCACCGGCCTTGCGGATCTGCGACGTAAACTCACCGAACGTGATCTCGCTCGTCGCCGCGTTCGGATCACCTCCGCCGGCCGTCACGAACGCCGCATAGTCGGTCACGGGAATGAGGATAAACGAGGCCCGCGCCTTATCCTCGACCATGCCGTCCTCCTCAGGATTCGCGATCTTCTCGGGTGGATAGATGACCATCGCCATCGAGCCGCCGCGATGAATCCCCGGAAGCGCCATCGCCTCTTCCAGATCGCCGAACCCGTCGAGTTCATCCTGGGGGACCTTGAGTGTCTCCATCAGCCCTTGCACGCGATCCTTGAACTGCCCAACGTTCCGAACGCTCAGCACGATCGGCGAGTCCCCAGGGACAAGGTCCAACGCCTTGGGAAGGTCGGCAAGACCACAACTCGCCCCCGAGAGCAGCCCAAGAACAACCGCCAACTTCATCGAGAATCCCGAGTTCGTTCGCATACCGATCATCTGTTCCGTCCCTTTCTGGAAGCCCTACAAGAGGGCAAAGCGTCCGTCGTGAGCATGCGGATGCGCCCGCATCACGAAGCATTCAGTCAACAGTAGTCGCCGCCGGGAGCCAAGTGTCCTCAAAACACTCTGGGCTGTTCCAAAGGCCGCGCCAACACACCGCTCACGCCAGCAACACGCTTCTCGCTCGCGGACTCCAATCACCTACTTGGTGACACGCGTGCAACGATTCCACCAATCCCATATCTTCGCCCCAATACCAAACCAACCCCGATCGACGCCACCGCCTCGCCTCACTCTCGATCTCGCCCAAGAGGAGTCTCCTCCTCCTCCTCGCCGTACTCGTACTCCTCGTCCTCAGAGACAAACTCCGGCCCATCTTCCTCGTCGGCGTCCTCCTCCGACTCCTCATCCCCATCATCCGAGCCGGAGTCGTCCGTGTCCTCGATCTCCGCCGATTCGTGTTCGTCGTCGATCGTGGCCTCGACTTCCTCCTCGTCCTCAACCGAATCGTCTTCCATGGCCGCCTCGGCGTCGTCCGAACCAGAGGATGAATCGTCAAAGAGCCTCGCGTTCTTGTCGGGCCCGTCGGCCTCGAGCGAACCGCCCTGCTCCTTCGCCAACCGCTTCATCGTCTCCCAATCGTCGATCGTGATCAGCACATCCCGCGCGACCGACCCCTTGTGATCGGAGATGATCCCCGCGATCCCCATAAGGTCGATCAGGCGGCTCGCCCGTGTGTATCCGATCGCCAGCCGCCGCTGGAGCAAACTCACGCTCCCGCGACGCGTCTCCAGCACGATCTCCACGGCCCGCGGGAAGAGCGGATCCTCCTGCGCCGCCGCCAGCGACGCCGACGAGTTGTTCTGGCTCTGGAGGATGCGGTCCTCGTCGTTGAGGTTGCCCAGGCCCGAGCCGTCCTCGCTGCGACGAATCTGCAACAGTTGCCGCTCGAATGAAGGCCCGGCGATGTCCCGCATGAACCGCACGACGCGCCGGATCTCCAGATCGTCCACCAGCGTCCCCTGCGACCGCGTGAGTTTGCTCGAGCGCGGCGAGAGGAAGAGCATGTCGCCATGTCCCAAGAGCAACTCGCCGCCCTTCTGGTCGAGCACGATCCGCGAGTCCATCCCGCTCGCCACCTTGAACGCGATGCGACAAGGCATATTCGCCTTGATCAGCCCCGTCACCACGTTCGCCTGCGGACGCTGCGTCGCCAGAATCAGGTGAATTCCCACCGCTCGTGCCTTCTGCGCGATGCGGATGATGTGGCTCTCGACCTCCTTCGCCGTCATCATGAGATCGGCGAGTTCGTCGATGATGAAGACCATGTAGGGCAACTTGCGAGGGACCTTCGCCTCCTGCTCGGGAGTCGTGACGCCCAGCCGCTCCTTGAGTTCGTCGAAGGGAAGGTCGTTGTACGAGGCGATGTCCCGGCATCCCGCCTCGGCGAGCAACTCGTACCGCTCATCCATCTTCACCGTCGCCCACTCGAGAATTGCCGCGGCCTTGCCCATCTCCGTCACGACCGGGCACATCAGGTGCGGGATGTCGCGGAACTGCGACATCTCGACCATCTTCGGGTCCACCAGCACGAGTTTCAGTTCGCTCGGCTTCTTCGTGTACAGGAAACTCATGATGATCGTGTTCATGCACACGCTCTTGCCAGAGCCTGTCGTGCCCGCGATCAGCATGTGCGGCATCTGCGTCAGGTCCGCGATCAGCGGCTGCCCGCTCGCGTCCTTCCCCAGGAACATCGGCAGACGCATCTTCTCCGTCAGATCCGTCTGGCTCATGAGTTCCTTGAGACGCACCTTCTCCTTGTGCGCGTTGGGAACCTCGATGCCAATGGTGTCGCGCCCGGCCTGGTTCGGCACGATGCGGATGTTGATCGCCTTGAGCGCCCGCGCGATGTCGCTGCTGACGGCCTGGATCTGCGCCACCTTCGTCCCGGGCGCCAGACGTACATCAAACAGCGTGATCACCGGGCCAGACTCGATGCCGACGACATTGCCATCGATGCGGTACTGCTCCAGCGCCGACTCCAAGGCCGCCGCCTGCTCACGGACGTACTCCTCGAGTTTCAGATTGAAGTTCTCCTCCGGGTTCTCCAGCAGATCCAGCCCTGGGAACTGATACGGCTTCGGCGGCGGCGCGGGAGGCACCGGCGTCGCATTCTCGTCCTGCGCTCGCTGCGCCATCGCCGCAGCCGGCGCGTTCTGCTCGCCCGCTTCTTCCTCAGAGCCGTCCTGCGACCTCAGCCCAGACAGATCCGCATCCGTCGCGATCTGCTTGTCCTTCTGCCCGAAGACCACCGGCAACTTCGCGATCTTCGCCCGGAGTTCCTCCGTCGTCGTCCCCTTGGCCGCGGGAGCCGTATCGCTCGATGCTTCCTCGGCCCCATCGGCGTCGTCATGGCTCTCTTCGTCGGAGTCGTCGGCCATAACCGACACCTCACGGAGATCGTGCGGCACTCGCGCCTCGCCGATCTCATCGCGGTCGAGCGTCTCTTCCTCATCCACCTCGTCCGTGCCCTGGATCGTCGAGACGAGATCATCAAGCGACTTGCCCCGTCGGCGTCGCGTAGGCGCGCCCACGCCATTCGCCAGCGAACGCTGGTCATCCAGATCATCCGTGCGAACCAGCAGCGGCGAGCGGCTCTTCCGCCCCGCGAAGAGACTCGTAAAGCCTTTCCACAATCCGCCCGCGCTACGTCCACCGGCATTGATCGCCACCGCACCCGCGCGGACGCCCATCGTCCCCGCTGTCGAAGCGCCCGCCGCCAACGCCGGCGCCCCGCGCTCGCGCGTCACACGCCATCCCCACGAGGCCAGCGCGATGATCCACTGATCGAGGCACACGACCGCGCCGACGATGAGCGCCAGCATCGCGATGATCCCGCTGCCCAAAGTGCCGAACCGCTGCACCAACTCCGCCATCGCCACCACGCCGACCTTGCCACCGGCCAGCCCGGGGAAAGGCCCGCTACTCGGGAAGAGCAGCGCCTGCGCCGACGCCACCGCCGCCACCATCAAGGACAATCCCAACGCCCGCACTGCCACGTTCGCGATCTCGCGCCAGAACCCGCGCCCCGGCTCCGAGACCAGCGCCCAGAACAGCCCGATCCCCACGACTCCCACAAGCACATACGCCCCGGCACCAAGCACCCAGATCATGTGATACGCGGTCCACGCCCCTACGCCGCCGCACCAGTTCTTGACCGGGTTGTTCGCGGGCGAGACCAGATGCGTCGGCGGATCACCGGCATTGAACCCGATCAGGCTCCCGACGACAAAGACCCACGCCCCAATGAGCGCGATCAGGAACAGCCGTTGGCCCACGAGGTTCCAATCAACCCCGCCCCCACCAACTGTTGACGACCTCGCCCTTCGCCCGGCTCCCTTCGTAGAGCCGGACGCGCGCGCGGCCACTGCTTTTCTTGCGCTTCCCATCGTTTCCTAGATCGGCAGGTCGCCCCTGTTCGCTGGAAACTAGGGGTCAACCCTCGCCGATGGGTCCAAAGACCGAACGGATTGCCCGCTTGAACTCTGCGTGGTGGCGGCACCAGCCCCACTCTTGTGCCCCACTGTCACCAGCACCACGCCCCCGAGAACCATTGCGACGCCGAACCACTGGACTCGCGACACCGACTCACCGAGCACCAGCCACCCCAGCAGCACGGCGGTCGCCGGCGCCAGCGTGAACGCGATCGGCTTCACCCGCGAGATGTCCCCGCCCGGCTGGGCCAGAGCGAGGTAGAAAAAGAACACTCCCAGGAACCCCGCGAAGACCGCCGACCCGAGCGCGAGTTTGCGCAGCGTGAGCGACTCGGCCGTCTTCCAGAAATCAGCCTGCGTCTCGGCATGCATCACCCGCGTCGCGATCACAAACGCCGCGATCGCCAAAGGCACCGTCACCAGTGCCCGCACCAGCAGCACACCCATCGGCCCGACCTGCCCCGTCTTCAGAACGCTCTTGGTGAACAACTCCCCCACGCCCCACGAAAGCCCAGCCAGAACCGCAAAGAGAATCGCTCGCATTACCGACCGTAGCACACCTCATGATCCGCCCAGCACGGCTATCTTCTGCCGAAGGACACCAAACGCGTCCCCCTCAACACTCATGGCCCGCACCAGCCCCATCCACTCTCTCCACGTCGAGCGCGAGGCCTCCCTCGCGATCTACGGCCCGCCCGCGGAATCCGCTGTTGCCCCGTCGAGTATCGGGCCGTCGTCCGAGCCGATCCTCGTCGTCGAGACCTTCGGCCGCATCGAACTCGAGTACGCCGCCCTCCGACGCGGCTGCGTCCTCCTCGACCTTCCCCACCGCGGCGTGCTCATGGTCACGGGCGCCGACCGGCTCGACTTCCTCAACCGAATGCTCACGCAGGACCTCCGCCCCGCGGCCTTCCCTACGAACGCCGCGGCACGCTCCTTCGTCCTCAATCGCAAGGGGCGCGTCGACGCGGACCTGCTCCTCGCCAACCTCGCGAGCAGGCCGTGGTGTGAAGCAAACAAGGCCGGCGTCAACTCGGGCGACGGCGTCGTGCTCCTCGACGTCGACATCCACGCCGCCTCTCGCGCCGCCGCGGCCCTCCGCTCCTACATCGTCATGGACGACGCCGAGATCATCGACTTCAGCGAACGCCTCCACCGCTTCGCCCTCCACGGTCCGACCTCCCTCGATCTCCTCGAACGGCTCGCCGACGCAACCCCTGGCGCGAGAAGCGCGGCCGGAGAAGACGAAGAAGAGATCGACACAAGCCCCATCGCCCCGCTGCGCACCGGCGAAATGAAGGCCATCACCTTCGACTTCACACCCCCAAAGTCCGCTGCGCCCGCCCGCGTCGTCGCCATCCGCGCCGACACCACCGGCGAGATCGGCGTCGAACTCTTCGTCCCCGTCGAGGCCGCCCTCGCCTTCCACGAGCGCGCCCTCGAGATCGCACCACCCTTTCCGATCGATGGCGAACTCGAGATTGGCGAAGAGGGCGCCGGCCTCGAACGCGCGATCCGGGGAGTGGAGGCATCCTCATCCGACGCCGCTCGCATCCACCTCAAGCCCGCCGGGTGGCACGCCTTCAACATCGCCCGCATCGAGGCGGGCACGCCGCTCTACAACATCGACTTCGGCCCAGAGTCCCTCCCCAACGAGACCGGCGTCCTCGCCACGCGCGTGAGCATGACGAAGGGCTGCTACCTCGGCCAGGAGGTCGTCGCCCGCATGCACGCCCGCGGCGCGATGAAGCAGACGCTCGTCGCGCTCAAGTTCCCCCCCCCCCCCCCCTCCCCATCTCTCCCACCAATGTCAGTTCCATCCATCGACGTGCCGTCGCCCCCCCCCCCGACCGCCTCGATGGCCCAGCCGCACCTCCCGATGGCCGGCGACGCCCTCTTCCCCGCGGAGAACTCCGCCAAGTCCGCACGAGGGGGGGCCGGGGCGGTGGGCACGATCACCTCCTCCACCGTGAGCCCCATGCTCGGCGCCGCCCCCATCGCCCTCGCCCAGGTGAAGGCCACGCACACCTCCGCAGGCACGCGCCTCGCCACCCTCGCGGCCGAAGCCAACGACGAAACCCCCACCATCGGCGACGTCCAGGCGACGCTCCGATTCTGGCCGGCCAGCAACGGCACACGATCCTGATCCACCCACACGCCAACCACTCTACTTCTGACGCCGCCGACCAAAAGCCAGCACTCCGCCCCCCGCCCCCACAAGCACCGCCGACGCCGGCGCGGGGATCGCGTTCACGATCACATCATCCAGCACCAGTTCCGTCGTCCCGCCCCACGGCAGCGAGAAGTGCCCCCAGTTGTAAAACTCGACCGTCACAGGCAGCGACGGATTCAAAGGTGTGAAGTTGAACTCCAGGCGCAACTGGTCCCCATACAGACTCAAACCTCCACCCGCCGGCGCCGCAAAGTACCGCATCGGGTCCCCCGCCTGCGTGTTCGTTACCCGAAGCCCGAAGATCCCGTCGTACGCCCCGCCGCCGATCGCGTTCTCGCCCGAGACCCAGAAACTCAACAGATAACTCGGCGCCGGCGAGAGGTGCGTGTTGATCGTCTGCGAGAGCACCACGGGCGGCCCAAACGACGTCCCCACCGTCGGCGTTCCCGCGAACGTCACCTCGCCACCCGGCGTGAACGTCGGCAGCATGTTCACCATCCCGCCCTGCGCGTTCCCAAAGTACAGCGCCTTCACCCCGTCGGGGATCACCGCCGAGTTCGCGATGTTCAAGGGCGACGTCGAGTCGTGCCCCCACCGCGCGTAGTTCGAGGGCCCGCCCGACGACGTCCATCCCGGCGGCACCGCGAACGGCGTCCCCGTCGTCCCCGTCGCCCACAGCACCACAGCACTCGGCGGCCCCGCCTCGAAACTCCCACCCGTCACCAGGTTCCCCGCGTGCGTCCCCAACTGCGGCCCCAGCGGCAGCAGCGTCAGCGCCCCCTCCGCACTCAACCCCACACCCGCCATCGCCAGCCCACCAGCAACCACCACCAGCCGCGCGTGCCGTGTCGTCTGCATCTCTGTTCTCCTCGTGGCCGAGCGTCAGCCCGGCCCCATCACCCTACCACATACATGAAACTCTGCAAGTTGGGATGGGCGCCCCGAGAGATGGCTGCCTTGAGCCATCGCCTCGGGCGGAGAGATCAGCCATGGGGTGGGCCGACTCGGGGGGGGGGGAGAGGAGGTGGGTGAGCATTTCGCGGCACCTACGTCCGAATCAGAGCCCTCCCACACCCATACCCATCCAAAGCCCAAAACACGCGATGGAACGCCAGAAAGGCCGTTCTTCACGCGTCCCGGACCCCAAAGGAGGCTCGCCCGACACCTCCGCAGGCCCGCGCGAGAGCGGCGCAGTCCTGCAACGGAGCGCGGGAGATCTGCACCAGAGCGCCGCAGTCCTGCAAAGTAGCGAGGGAGATCTGCGCGAGAGCGCTGTAGACCTGCGCGAGAGTCCCGCAGCCCTGCCATGGAGCGCGGAAGGCCTGCGCCAGAGCGCCGCAGGTCTGCAAACGAGCGCGGGAGCCCTGCGTCAGAGCCGGGTGCCCCATCGTGGGGCGGGCGAAGCGCCCGTCCCACGCCACCCGCCCGACGCGAAGTTGGAAAGCCCCGGATTGTTCGGGTCGATGACGACGTCGCTTCCGCATCCACCCGGGACGAGATCGCCGATCCGCACCGCGATGGGCTGTGCGGTTGCCAGTGCCGCCGGGATCAGCATGCCGACACCTGCGATCAGACATCTAGAACGAGTTCTCATGATTATCCACTCCGTTGTGTGAACCGTCTCCCTCGACGCGTCATGAAGATTCCTGATGCTCCGAGCACAAGAATCGTTGAGGGACTTGGGATTGAACTGGCAATACGAAAACCGTGATGGAAACCCACTTCGCTTGGCACGGAACCAGCGGCAGACCAGATCACGTCCGCGGCGAGATTTCCAAGATTTCCCCATGAAGAACCATCGTTGAGACGTACAAGAAGACCGGTTGATGATGAGAGACCACCAACCTATTCTGTCCATTCGATGGTCGCCCCCGCCGTGTCGTAGAGGCCCCACGGGCTGGTGACGTCGTAGGCGCCGAGGGGGATGCGGAACTGATCAGAGAGATTGGCCGCGAGGAACCCGGCGTTGGCCTGATTGAGCGGGCTGCCATTCACGAACCCCGGCGGCGGGCCGTAGATCGGCGCGACATCGCTCGAGGTCGAGTACTGCCACCACCCGCCCGTCGTCCCATCGCCGTTGTCCCGCCACGGATCGTAATGAGCGGCCTTGAGCCACTCGTCCCACGTGGGGATCCAGTAGGTCGCGCCCTCGTTGTGCGTGAACTGATCGGTGAAGGTCTGCCCGACGTAGCCGAAGGTGCTCACGTCGTAGGCCCCGTTCATGAAGGCCGAGCGGTCGAGGCTCTTGTTGTTGGTCAGCCAGTTGCAGTAGACCGCCGCCGTGCGCCAGGTGATCCCGCCGGTGGGGAGCATGGGGTTGGCCGTGCCACCCGTCGTGAAGGGGGCCGTTACCCAGGGAATGGGGCCGTCGGCACGGTTCAGGGCCGCGTCGAAGAACTCGGCCCACTGCCCGCTCGTGACCTCGTACTTCCCGATCGAGTACTCGTACGAGACCGAGCCACGGCCCCGCACGCGATTGCCAAAGGGATCGAACCCGTCGTAGGCCGGGTTGCTCGCGTGGTCGATGCGGACGAACTCGATGCCGGAGTTGGGGTCGGTGAAGGGCGTGGGGGGGGCGGGGGGAACGGCCCATGCCGGCGCGACGGCGGCGAGGCCCATGACAAGGACAAGGCACAGGCGGGGGCGGGTTGTGGGATCAGGCAGTCTCACCGAGAGGAATGTGCACCAGGATTCGGAAAGTGCCAACCGAATCCGGCCGGAAAGAGAAGAATCTTCATCCAAAACGGCCGCGGGCCCCGGCTTTGTTCACCGGGGCCCGCGATAGACGACGCGTGGCCGTACGCCGAGTTCTGTCCCGATCGCTTTCACACGACCGGTGGCGGCCATTTCTCTCGCCCCGGCGTTGCCGACGGGATCAGGAGCAGCCGACCCGTTCCCCGATCTTGCGATCACGCCGGACGAGCGCCCAAAGGTGGCTCTCTCGAGTGCACCCCGGAGGAAACTGCTTGGCCTTGCACGCGGTGGGGTTTGCCGTGCCCCTCGCGTCGCCGCGAGAGCGGTGGGCTCTTACTCCACCGTTTCACCCTTGCCTGATCCCGCGACGAATCGCGGGCCATCGGCGGTCTCTTCTCTGTGGCACTGTCCCTCGCCCCGTCGCTCGACGGCCACCTCTCGATGACCGGCAAGGCCCAAGGCGGGTGGGCGTTACCCACCACCGTGTCCTGCCGTGCTCGGACGTTCCTCGTCGGAAGTTTCCTTCCGCCGCGGCCGCCTCACCACGCGGGCCGACCGATCATAGGTTCATCGCCCCACCTCCCCACTACGCTTCCCACGTGCCGACTCCCCGCGAGATCCCCGTCGCCCTCTGGCTCGACCCGAGTCAGGCGACCCTCGCCGCCGCGCTCGTCGAGCACACCAACACCATCCTCGCCCGCGATCACGCCGCGCTCAACATCGCCCTGCGCGTGACGCACCTCGGCACGCCCCCGGCCCCGCGCGCCGCCACGCCCATCGCCGACCTCTTCCACTCCACCAAACGCTTCGACGACCTCCGCGCCGGCCTCGCCGAGTTCACCTCTGCACTCGAGCCATCATCCACGCCGTCCTCTTCACCCGCCACTCCCTCTGGACTCGTCCTCCTCCTCTCTACCGACTCCCTCCACACACCCGCCACACGCCCCGCCTTCGATCTCATCTCCGCCCGCGACTGCCTCTGCGTCAGCACCTTCCCCATCCCCGGCACGCTCATGCAGCCGATCCCGCCGAGTCCGCCGCGTGTCCTCGGCATGCCGCACGCCACCTCCACAGCCCGCGCCCTCCTCGACGCCCTCGCCGACGAGCATCTCGGCCACATCCGCAGCCTCAGCCTCACCATCCACGCCCCACCCACGCACGCCCCCGCCGGTGCCCTCCTCTTCGCCGCCCTCGACCTCCTCCGCGCCATCCTCGGCGAGCCCGAAGAAACCATCGCCTTCCACACGCCGCCATCGCCGACGACACACTCCACCACGTCCTCCAACTCCGCACGCGCCCCCCTCCACCTCGCCAGCGGCGACTCCCTCCTCACCCTCCACGGCGACGCCACACTCCTCGCACGAACTCCCCACGGCGCAACGGCCACCATCCACGCCAGCAACATGGCCCAAACCCACGACTGGCACGCCACCATCCTCACCACCACCTCCGAAGTGCACCTCACACCACGATCACTCCACATCAGACCCGGAGACGACGCGCCACCTTCACCTGCCGACGCCGACAATCACCCGAGCACCTCCACCACACTCCTCGCCGAATCCCTCGCGCGAATGCTCGACACCTCACGCCCCTCCGAATCCCCCGATCTCGCCAATGTCCTCCCCATCACGCAGGCCGCGCTCCTCAGCATGCGCACAGGCCACGCCGAAAGCCCCGAACGCGTGCGCCGATTGCTCTCCAAGCCCTGAGTCGATCGCCGGCACATGACGTGTCGAAACATGTAGCCCGACCGTCAGGGAGGGCTCAATGCGCCGATGCTGACTGTTGAAAGCCCTCCCTCACGGTCGGGCTGCTTGCCACTCCATCACGCAGAGTGCCTCTGGCACGCTCGGCCCATCCCGCCCCCACTCCCTACAATCCCGGCCCCAAAGCGAGAGGTATCACCATGCCCAGAAAGACCGTCTATTCCGCGGCCATCGACTATCTCCAGATCATGGACGAGCACGGCACGCTCGACGCCGCCCTTGTCGACGAGATCGGCCAGGGCAAAGGCCTCGGCCACCACGGCCTGCTCAATAACGACGAGATCCTCGAACTCTACCAGTTCATGATCCGTTGCCGCGCCCTCGACGAGATCGCGTTCAAACTCCAACGCTCCGGCCGCATGGGCACCTACCCCCAGAACAAGGGCCAGGAAGCCTGCGCCATCGGCTCCGCCTTCGCCGCCCAACGCGGTGACGACTGGCTCGTCCCCTGCTATCGCGAGAATGCCGCGCTGTTCATGCATGGCATGCCCATGCACTACATCCTGCTGCACTGGATGGGCGACGAACGCGGCAACCAGATCCCCGAGGGCGTCAACATCACGCCCCTCTGCATCCCCATCGGCACCCAGATGCTCCACGCTACCGGCATCGCCTGGGCCTTCAAGATGCGCAACGAGCCCAAGTGCGCCATCACCTACTTCGGCGACGGCGCCACCAGCGAGGGCGACTTCCACGAGGCGATGAACTTCGCCAGCGCCTTCCAGGTCCCCTGCATCTTCTTCTGCCAGAACAACCAGTGGGCGATCTCGGTCCCACGCGAGCAGCAGATGAACAGCGAGACCGTCGCGCAAAAAGCCATCGCCTACGGTATGCCCACGATCCAGGTGGATGGCAACGACCTTCTCGCCGTCCACAAGGCCAGCAAGGACGCCTTCGACCGCGCCCGCTCCGGCGGCGGCCCCTCCTTCATCGAGGCCGTGACCTATCGCCTCGCCGACCACACCACCGCCGACGACGCCCGCCGCTACCGCGACCAGAAGGAAGTCGACGCCTGGGTCGCCAAGGACCCGATCATCCGCCTCCGCAAGTACCTCGTGGCCCAGAAACTCTGGACCGACGCCAAGCAGGCCGAACTCGAGGAGCACGCCAAGGCCATGGTCGCCGACGTCGTGAAGCAGGCCGAGGGCATCGAGAAGCCCACCACCGACGAGATGTTCGACTGCATGTACGCCGCGCTCCCCGCAGAACTCGAACTCCAGAAGCGAACCCTCCGCACCCACAGCCTCGGCCAGGGGATCGGCGCCGAGCAACTCAACCACCCCGTCCACCAGCACTGACCTACTCCCTCTCATGGCACAGGCGTCCCGCCTGTGTCTACCAAACCTCCTCTTTCTTCACACGCTCCCAACTCCAGGACCCCACCATGCCCAAGCACACCCGCACCGAAAAGCAATCCACCGATGGCCTCACCCTCGTCGACGCCATCAACGAGGCCCTCGCCCAAGAGATGGAGCGTGACGACCGCGTCGTCGTCCTCGGCGAGGACGTCGGGCTCAATGGCGGCGTCTTCCGCGTCACCGAAGGCCTCCAGAAACTCTTCGGCCCCCAGCGCGTCATCGACACGCCCCTCGCCGAGTCCGGCATCATGGGCACCAGCATCGGCCTCGCGATGAACGGCATGCGCCCCGTCTGCGAGATCCAGTTCGAGGGCTTCCTTGGGCCCGCCTACGACCAACTCGTCAACCACGCCGCCCGCTTCCGCACGCGAACCCGAGGCGCCATCACCATCCCCATGGTCGTCCGCGTCCCTTGGGGCGGCGGCATCCACGCGCCCGAACTCCACTCCGACTCCCCCGAAGCGATCTACGCCCACAGCCCGGGGCTCAAGGTCCTCTGCCCCTCCACACCGACCGACGCCAAGGGCATGCTCACCGCGGCCATCCGAGACCCCGACCCCGTCGTCTTCTTCGAGCCCAAGCACGTCTACCGCTCCTTCCGCGAGCAGGTGCCCGAGGAGCAGTACGAGATCCCCATCGGCCAGGCCAAGGTCATCAGCGAGGGGACCGACATCACCATCGTCACCTGGGGCGCGATGGTCTTCCAGTGCTTGAAGGCCATGGACGCCATGCCCGAGGACGTCAGCGTCGAACTCATCGACCTCCGCACGATCTCCCCCCTCGACACCGACACCATTATCGAGAGCGTCAAGAAGACCGGCCGCTGCGTCGTTGTCCACGAGGCCGCCAAGACCTGTGGCCTGGGCGCCGAGATCGCGACACGCCTGCAGGAGAACTGCTTCCTCCACCTCCGCGCCCCCGTCCAGCGCGTCACCGGCTTCGACGTCATCATGCCGTATTACAAACTCGAACTCGACTACATCCCCAACGCCGACAAAGTCGCCGAGGCCGTCACGCAGTGCCTCGCGTACTAGTTTGGTAGCCCGCCTCTCTTCATGCGGTTCGTTGGTGGCATGGTCTTGGGTGGCACCGATCTCTAGAGCGGTGCCTTCATTTCTACCCACTTCTTATGGAGCAGCGACCCGTCCGCCTCTACGTTCTTCTACTCTCCATCTCTCTCCCACAACCTCAACCCATCCCTCACCACCGCCCTGCCGCGCCCCTCCACACGCGATCACTCGTCCTCGTCCACCAGCCCCCCCATCGGCTCATCCGTCGGCGAGGCGAACTCCAGATCCAGCATCTCCTTGATCCGCGCGAACGTCTTCACCGGGTTGTACCCATGGCTCTCCTCGTACGCGTTCGCGAGGTGCCGCATGAGATCGCAGAGCATGATCCCCCAGTGCGCCGGCCTCCCACACATCGGGCCGGAGGATCACCTCCTGATCGCCTTTGGCGATCCAGATCCGGATCAACTCGAGTGATTTCGGGTCCTCCTTCGCCGCGTCGGGGATCGGGAGGGCGTCGTTCGTGGACATGATCGTGACCTCCAACGTGCACAGACGTGCACACCTACGGCCTCAGAGCGGGCACCCTCAAGGTCATACCGGCACGCACCATGTTCCGGTTGCGGAGACGGTCCCGATTCTGCTCAAAGATGAACTCGGCGTGCTGCGAACTGCCGTACACCTTCTTCGCGATCGTGGACAGGCTGTCCCCCGATTGCACGACATACTCCGGAATCGGAGCCGGCGACTCGTCCTTGGCCAAAGCCTCGCGCGTCGTCTGTGTGTCGAGCACGCGCCCGCGGATGTTCGACGGCTCGATCGGCACGAGGATCTCGCGACCGGCCTTGAGATCGGGCGGGCTGAGCGTCGGGTTCGCCCGCGCGATCGCCTCGGCGTACGACTCGCTCCCAAAATACCCCCTCGAGATCGTCGCGAGCGTCTCCCCCTTCTGGATCACGTGCCGACGCATCGAGGGCGGGACCACCGCCTGCGGCCGCGACAGATCCAAGGGCTCGGGCGCGATCGACTCGCCGTTGCGCGCGACCAGTTCGCCACTCACGTTCGAGATGACGGGCGCCTCACCGCTCGCCGCCGTCACCCTCGGGCGGCTGGGCTCCCACAACCAGAACACCAGCGTCCACACGCCGATGAGCGTCAGGAGCAGAATCGCAACTCGTCCCGAGGCGGGCATGGGAAGACCATAGCCGCGAACTCAACGCACGGGATCAGGCCGTCGGTGACGCCGTCTCTCCCCGATCCAGGCCACGCTGATACTCGAGGTCCTGCCGCGACGACCAGACCAGCGGCGAGGCGACAGCGACCGATGAGTAGGTCCCCACGAAGATCCCGCAGAAGAGCGCGAAACTGAACGCCCGGACGCCCTCGCCGCCGAAGAGATACAGGAGTGCTGCAGCGAGAATCGTCGTGCCCGAGGTGATGATCGTTCGGCTGACCGTCTGGTTGATGGCATGGTTGATCATGGACTTGGTCGCGAAGGGCAACTTGCCGCGGTTCTCGCGGATGCGGTCCATGACGATCACGGTGTCGTTGAGCGAGTACCCGGCAACGGTGAGCATCGCCGCGACCATGTTCAGATCGAGTTTGAACTCCATCAACCCGAGTTTCGTCGCGAAGGCGCTCGTGGACGGATTGGTCACGAGGAACTCGGCGAGGGCGATCAGGCCCAGCACGCTGAGCACGTCGTGCAGGAGCGCGACGAGGGCGGCGAGGGAGTACCGGAAACTCTTGAACCGGATCCAGATGTAGATGGTGATGCCGATGAAACTCACGAAGATCGACGCGGTGGCCTTGGCCTTGAAGTCGCTGGCGACGGCCGGCCCGACGCTCTGGACGCTCGCGGGCGTGCGCTGGGTCGTCAGCGTCTCGCGGACGAAGGTCCACTCGCGCTCGACGACCTCGGTCTCGAAGCGCTGGGCGTCGTCGAAGGGGCTGGCGGAGGGATCCTTGACGAGGAGCACCGCGGATTTCACGCTCGCCGTATCGCCGTCGATGATGACGAGTTCGCGCTGGCGCGAGAGGGTGTCGGAATAGTCGCCGACGCGGCGCGCGGCCTCGAAGCGGTCGCGGAGCGAGGCGTACGGCCGGCTGGGCGAGAGATCGCTCATGACGATCGCGACGCCGCCGACGTATGGCGAGAGGTCGGTGGAGAGGCCCGGGCGATTGATGAGCGAGCCGAGGTCGCCGGGGCGCTGGACGACGAAGACCGGGGCCCGGGCGGCGTCCTTGATGTCGGAGCCGACAAACTCGAGGGCGGGCTTGATGTCGAGAACGTCGGAGAAGGCGTTGACGACGGAATCGATGACGGCGTTCTGGTCGGTGGCGTAGGTGGTGATCTTGAAGCGGTTGGAGGTGACGCCGTCGGCGGCGGGGTTGATCGGCGCGATGCTCGCGGTGGAGAGCGGGGCGAGAGAGTCGTCCTTGGACTTCCCCTCGCCAAGGACGTGGACGCGGCCTTCGACCTCGGCGCGGGTCATGGTCATGGGCTGGCCGTCTTGCCCGCCCTTGAGATCGAGCGTGACGGCGGTGCCGCCGCGGAACTGGGTGTCCAGCATGTCGTAGCCGCGCGTGATGGCCATGACGACGCCCGTGCCGACGAGGATGGTGGAAAGCGTGTAGAAGAAGAAGCGGAACTTCATCCAGTCGATGTTGGGAGTGAGGACCCGCTGGAGGGCGGGAACAATCGTGGGCAGCATCGGGAGTTTGCGGATGTTGAGGACGTTGGTGAGGACGTCGAAGACGACGCGGGTCACGAAGAGGCCGCTGAAGAGTGTGGCGAGGACGCCGACGCCCATGGTAATGCCGAAGCCCCGGACCTCCTGGGTGGAGAGGCTCTTGGCGGCGAGGACGATGCAGACGATGAGGGTGGTGATGTTGCCGTCGACGATGGAGGAGAGGGCCTTGCTGAACCCGAGTCGGACCGAGGTCTTGAGGTCATTTCCGGCCATTCGCTCTTCACGGATGCGCTCGTAGATGAGGACGTTGGCGTCGACGGCCATGCCGAAGGTGAGGATGACGCCGGCGATGCCGACCATGGTGAAGGCGGCGTGGTTGAGGGCCATGATGCCCAGGATGATGATGGAGGTGCAGACGAGGGCGATGACGGCGACGATGCCGGAGAGGAAGTAGTAGCAGATCATGAATCCGCCGACGATGAGGAGGGCTATGAGTCCGGCGCGGAAGCCCTGGCGGAGGTTGTCGGCGCCGAGTTCGGGGCCGACGGACTCGATGCTCAGTGGATCCTCGGTGAGTTTGCTCGTGAGGGAACCGGCGGAGAGGACGCGGACGACGTACTGGATCTCTTCTGAGGTGAAACTTCCCTGGATCTGCCCGCTGGTGGAGATGGCGGAGTTGATGTTGGGTGCGGTGTAGATCTGGTCGTCGAGGACGACGGCCATCTGGTCGCCGACGTGCTTGCTGGTGAGGGCTCCGAGTTTCTGGGCGCCGATGGCGTCCATCTGGAAGGTGATGTTGGGGAGGCCTCGCTCGTCGCGTCCTTCGCCGGCTGCGGCGACCTGCCAGGAGCCATCGGCGGTGGAGATCTTGTCGGCGGAGGCGTCGGAGACGAGCATCCAGTACTCGCCGTCGTAGGGCTCGACGACGTAGCCGCGCGACTTGAAGAACCCGACGGGGTCGGCCTGGATGGCCTGGAACTGGGGGTAGTCGTTGTACCAGCCCTTGAGTTCGTTGATCTTGAGCCAGACGGCGTTGGTGGAGCGGACGTTTCGCGGGCCGCGCTCGCGGAGTTCCTGGCGGAGGCGGGACTCTTCGGTCAGCGTATCGGGCTTGATGGAGATGCGGAAACTGAGCACGCCTGAGCCTTTGAGTAGGCGGACGAGTTCGTAGGGATCGTCGAGCGTGGTTCGTTCGGCGGCGAAGGCCTCGTGGGCGGCGATGATGGTCTCGAGAGAAGTGGTGGCCCCTGGGTGGTCAGCCTTGAGGCGCGTGATGGCGGCCTCGCGCGGGCTGGGGATGCGGACGAAGGTGCCATCGGGCGCCTGGAGTTGGCTCTCCTTGTTGGAGAGGGCGAGGGCTCGGCGAACCTCACGCGGGCTGATGACGCTCTTGAGGACCTCGTTGCGCGCGGCGTCGAGTTCGATCTCGGCGGCGGCGATTTCGAGGGCCTTGGTGTCGATCTGAGCGGGGTCGGTGAGGGGGGCGAGTTCGGCGCGGAGGCGCTGGACCTTGTCGTAGGTATCAGCGGCCTTCTGGAGGCGGCCGGCCATGGCAACGTCGTCCTTGGACATGGAGGCGAGTTCGGCGTCGCGCGCGGGCTTGTCGAGGGCGAGGGCGCGATTGAGTCGTCCGGCGTCGATGGCGCTCAGGCCGAGGGTGGTGAGTTTCTCGTCGTAGGCCTTCTTGAGTCCCTTCACCCGCTCGTTGGGGAGGGGCATGGTGATCTCGATGCGGTTGTCGCCGGCGGCGACGATCGAGACTTCCATGAGACCCTGGGGATCGATGCGGCGTTTGAGGGTCTCGATGGTGCGATCGAGGACGGCCTGGCGGTCTTCGCCCGGGCCGATCTGGATGCCGTAGGTCAGCGTGACGCCGCCGGCGAGGTCCTTGCCTGTCTTGAGTTTCTTCTCGACGGGGAGGATCGAGAGAACGCACAAGGTAAGGACCAGGGCGACGATGAGGACTCTGGTGATCAGTTTGTTCATGGGGCAGGCTTTATGGTCGAGCGTGTGGGTGACGCGAAGAGTCGGCGGAGCAGTCGTCGCCGGCGGGTCTGGCCTTGTTGGCTGGTGTAGCGATCAGGCGTTGGCGTGTGAGTTTTCGGGCTTGAGTTCGGCGGTGGTGTCTGCCTTGGCCCCTGGAGAGGAGGACATGACGCCCTGGATGGCGGACTTGGAGAACCTGATCTGGCCATCCTCGACGCGGAGGACGACGTCGTTCTCGTTGATCTTCACGATGGTGCCGATGATGCCGGCGGTGGTGAAGACCTGGTCATTCTTCTTGAGATTGGCCATCAACTGTTCGCGTTGTTTTTTCTGCTTGCGGCCGCCGAAGACCTGCATGAGGATGATGACGCCGAGGACGACGATCATCGGGAGGAAGATGCCGCCGAAGGGGCTGGAGGGCGTGGAGGTTCCGCCGCCGGTGGGCGCGCCCGTGCCGGGCGCGGCGCCTGGTGTGGTCGTTGCGGGTCCGGCGGGTTGTGCGGTTGCGCCGGGCATGCCGACGGCGTTGGCGCCTCCGGAGGGAGCATCCTGGGCAAGCGCCAGCCATGCGGAAGAGAGACCGGTCACCTGATCGAGCATTCCAACATCCACCTTTCTACGGGCACTTCACTTTTCAGGAACGAGACAACAGAACATGGATCGCGTGGCTCAACCGACGCTGAGAGATTCAGACGCGGCGCAACATCCAATGCACCACTCAGGAACAACCGCGAGGACCCTGCGTCGGCGTGACGAGGGGGCCTTGGGTCGGATCCCGGTGGGCCTGCATTGTTCGAGGGCACAGACCAAAAGACGACCCGGGATCTTGAGAATGCCGTACGGAAGTCGAACGGTCAACGGAGGCCGTCGGCGGCGATGGGCCAGCGGGCGACGAGGGCCTGCCAGTCATCGGTCGTGATGGTTTGGCGGATGTCGCGCATGAAGCGTTGGAAATGGCGGAGATTGTGGAGCGTGATGAGGATGGGCCCGAGCATCTCGCCGGTCTGGAAGAGGTGTCGGAGGTAGGCGCGGGAGAAGCCGCGCGGGGCGGCGAGGGGGTTCTCGCCGCCGGTGCAGGCGATGCAGTCGCAGCCTGGTTCGAGGACGGATTGGTCATCGGCGTATTTCTGATTTCGGAGACGGATCTGGCCTGTGCTTGTGAAGGCGTTGGCGTTCCTCGCGTTTCGAGTGGGGAGGACGCAGTCGAACATGTCGACGCCGGCGCGGACAGCGGCGAGGAGGTCTCGCTCGTAGCCGACGCCCATGAGGTATCGCGGCTTGTCTTCGGGAAGGAGGGGCGCGGTGTGGCGAACGACGCGGGCGATGTCGTCGGAGTCTTCGCCGACGGCGACGCCGCCGATCGCGTAGCCGGGGAGATCGATGTTGGTGATGCGCGTGGCGGACCATGTGCGACGGTTGAGATCGGTGCCGCCCTGCACGATGCCGAAGAGGGATTGGTCGGTGGAGCGTGCGTGGGCGTGTTTGCATCGCTCGAGCCAGCGGACGGTGCGCTCGTTGGCGATGTCGAGGCGCTCGGCGTGGTCGTATCGGCCCCGCTTGGTGTCGCGTCTCACGGCGGAGGTGAGGCGTGGGTCGGCGGAGGGATCTGGGCGGCCATCCTCGAGGGCGTTCTCGGAGGGGGGGCAGTCGTCGAAGGCCATGATGATGTCGGCGCCGAGTTGGTTCTGGATTCGGATGGCGTCCTCGGGGGCCATGCGAATGGTCGAGCCGTCGACGACGGACTTAAAGGTGACGCCGTCGTCGTCGATGGAGTTGGTGTCGGCGAGGGAGAAGGCCTGGTAGCCGCCGGAGTCGGTGAGGATGGGGCGGTTCCAGTTCATGAAGGTGTGGACGCCCCCGAGTCGCTGGATGAGTTCGGCGCCGGGTCGGAGCATGAGGTGGTAGGTGTTGTTGAGGAGGATCTGAGCACCCGTGGCGGCGACTTGCTCGGGGAGGATTCCCTTGACGCTGGCGCGTGTGCCGACGGGCATGAAGGCGGGGGTGTCGAAGGAGCCGTGGGGCGTGGTGACGCGGGCGTGTCGGGCGCCTGTGGTTGCGGAGCGATGTTGGATGGAGAAGGAGAGGGCGGTCACGCGGGGAGGGTACGGCGCGGAGTGCGGATCATGAGAGGAGATGTAGAAGGAGGAGACACCGGCAAGACGCCGGTGCCACGAGAGTTGGTAAGGGATGAGGCCTCGTTAGCCGTTTTTGATGCCGCCCTGCTCGTTGAACTTGCGGAGTTTGTTCTTCTCGGCGTCGGAGAGGCTGCCCATGCCATGTTCTTTGATCTTGTCGAGGATGGCGTCGACTTCCTGCTGGGTGATTTCCTTGGCGCCGACGAGTTTCTTGAGGGATGAGGCGAGGCCGCCTTTGCGGCTTGGATCGCGAGAGGAGGTGGAGCGGGAGTCTGGGGCTTTGCGTGAGTCCTCCATGATGTCGAAGAAGTCGCGGAGGAGGTGGTTGTTGCGGACGAAGATGAACCCGGCGAGGGCGCCGCCGAGGTGGGCCGCTTCGCCGCCGGCGTTGGCGGAGCCTGTGAGGAGATTGATGGCGGCGATGGCGACGTAGCCATAGGCGAGCCACTTCAAGGGGAGGGTGACGGGCGGGAAGAGGAGTTGCATCTGCTCATTGGGTCGGATGTAGGCGGCGCCGATGATGACGCCAAAGACGCCGGCGGAGGCGCCGATGAGGGGGGACTGGAGTTTGTAGACGAGGAGACCGGGGAGTGGGTGCAAGCCGGCTTTGGTGAAGAGGACGCCTCCGAGATTGAGGAGGAGGAACATCAGGCCGCCGCAGATACCGCAGACGAGGTAGAAAGCGAGGTATTTTTTTCGCCCAAGGTATTCCTCGACCATGGCCCCGAAGATCCAGAGGCCGAACATATTGAAGAGGATGTGGGTGATGTCGGCGTGGAGGAACTGAAAGGAGAGGAGGCGCCAGACTTCGAGTTTGAGGAAGGTGTGGGTGGAGAAGGCGCCGTATTCCCTGGAGAGATCGACGGCCCGTGGTCCCAGGAGAGCGGAGCCGAAGAAGACGGCGGCGTTGACGATGATGATCCAGACGGTCATGGAGAGGGGTCGACGGCCCGGACCTCCCCACATCATGGATGGTCCTTTGCCTCCTGGGCGTTGGTCGTAGTTTCGTTCGGCGATGCCCATGTGGTCGCGAGCGCCTCCTTGCGCGGTCGAACAGGTGCGTTCGTGTCAAGAACTGAGGGATGATCGGCCGGACGCGAGCGAGGCCTTGATGCCGCGGGCGGAGAACCGGTTCCCTTGCGGAGTACTTTAGGAATTTGGGGCCTGGTGTTCCTGTGAGGCGGCGCGGAGGCGGGTGGTCTCGGCCTCGAGGACTCGGCGCTCGATGGGGGAGAGAGCGGCGAGGCCTTGCGTGGAGACTTTCCGGAGGACGGCGTCGACCTCGGGGAGCGTGCCTGGCTCGAGATCGGAACTCGATTGATCGAGCCAGTGATCCGACAAGGTGTGGAAGGAATCTGGATCGTCCGAGAGTGTGTGATCACGGGTTGGGTGTGGGGAGCCGAGACCCTCGGCGAAGAAGAGGGCGCGGCGCCAGTGGGCGGCACCGGCGAGGCCGGCGATGGTGGAGACGAGGAGGACTCGGGTCTCGCCGGCGACGGCGGCGACGATGAAGATGAGCGAGGCGATGATCCACGTGGCGCGGGCGGTCGTCATCGCGGCTTCGGCGGTGGTCACGCGACGGGAGCGCCAGGCGTGGAGCCAGCGGCCTGCGTCGAGGGGGAGCATGGGGATGCAAAGATTGATGGCCAGCACGCTGAGATTGGCGGCATGGAGCCACCAGACGATTTTCGGCCAGCCGACGAGTCCCGCGGCCCGCGGATCGGTGGGCCAGGTGAGAAGGAGACGCGTGTCGAGACCGAGGCTGATGGCCCAGAGGGCGATCAGGGGAATCATGAGGAACCCGAAGGCAACGCCGCCGCATTCGGCGATCATGGGGCGTGCGGAGAGGCCCGGGAGGGGAAGGGCGAGGCCGCCGAGGGGCCAGATGGCGCAGTTGGTTTCGATGCCGCCGATGAGTCGGAGAACAATGGCGCGCGCGACCTCTCTTGCGAGGACGACGCCCATCCATGCACCAAGGAGTAGGAGTTGTTCGGCCGCGCCGGCGGCGCCGTGCGTGAGGGCGGCGACGGCGGCTTCGGTGGCGATCCAAGCGAGAACGAGGATGTGGACGCCGACCCAGCCGGCCTTGATGGGGACGAGGGGGACCATCCACCCGAGGAACTCGTCCCAGCCGCTGTACAGGGGCGCGTGAGCGCGGGGCTTGGAGACGGAGGTGGCATTCTGCGCGTGCGAGTTCATGGGGCGACACTCCCCGGCGTGGCGCGTGGGCCGTCGTGGCGATGACGATCGAGGTATCGGCGCGTGATGTGCCACGCGGCGATCGTCTTGGCGTCGATGATGTCGGCGGTGTCGATCATGCGTTCGAGGTCGTGCGTGCTCATCTCCACGGGGCGGATGTCCTCGTCCGGCTCGAGGTGCTGGCTCCCCATGGTGATGCTGGTGGCGAGATAGACCTTCATCAACTCATCGGTCATCCCCGGACCAGGATGGAACCGGGCGATCTCGGTGAGGGTTGCGGCCGCGGCCCCGATTTCTTCCGCGAGTTCTCGGCGGGCACAGTCGTCGTAGAGCTCGTCGGGCCCACGCGTTCCTGCGGGGAACTCCCAGTTCCATGCGTCAAGGGCGGGGCGATACGTGCGTATGAGGACCACGCGATCGGGCGTGGGCATGGGGACGAGGACGACGCTCCCGGGATGGCGAACGACGGTTCGCGAGATGGGATCGCCTCGTGATGAGACGTAATCGACACGTTCGACATCGAACTTGGCGTCGCGAATGAGGAGAGTGCGTTCCAGCGTGGGCCTATGCTCACGGGCACTAACTTGTGCGCGGGCTTGTGGGCCGACGTGTGTGCGGGCTTGTGCATCGGGCCGCGGGTTCATCACGATCAATGGTACAGAAGTATTGCGTCCAAGGACCTGTCATGAGCCGAGGGATTGGAGAACGCACGGATGAAGTTCTCGAGGCACGGGCCTCGAGTGTCGCTGCGTGTTTGAACGCGGACTCGACGGTTGCGGAGTTGGTCGACGTTCACAAATCGTTTGGTTCTCAGGTGGTTCTCGACGGACTGAACCTCACGATCGAGCGGGCGAAGACCACCGTGGTTCTCGGTCCATCGGGGTGCGGGAAGTCGGTGCTGCTGAAGCATCTGATCGGGCTGCTTCGGCCGGATTCGGGCGAGGTGCATGTGCTTGGGACGCGGGTGGACCAACTCGACGAGCGGGCACTGACGTCGATCCGGCTGCGCGTGGCGATGCTGTTCCAGATGGGGGCTCTCTTTGACTCGATGTCGGTGGCGCAGAACATCGAGTTCCCGCTGATCGAGCACACGCGGCTCGGGACCGACGAGCGGCGTGAACGGATCGCGCGGGCGTTGCAAACAGTCGACCTCGATGGGACGCAGACGAAGTTGCCGGTAGAACTCTCGGGGGGGCAGCGCAAACGTGTGGCGCTCGCGCGGGCGCTGGTGCTGGACCCCGAGGTGGTGCTCTTCGATGAGCCGACGACGGGGCTGGACCCGATCCGATCGGACGGGATCAACGAGTTGATCCTGAAGTTGAAGCGGGAGATGGGCGTGACCAACATCGTGGTCACGCATGATCTGCAATCGGCGAAGAAGATCGCGGACCATGTGGTGATGCTGCATGGAGGGACGATCGCGGCGCAAGGGACGTTTGCCGATCTGGAAGCCTCGTCGAACCCGCGTGTGCAGCAGTTTCTGGCCGGGCGGTATGGCGACGAGGACGTGGCGACGCCGGCGGACGTCGCGTCGGTGCGTGTGCGGGTGGAGGAGGCGGCCTACAAACCGATCGAGGACGATGGAACGGGCGGCGGCGAGCCGAACTCGGGGAGCGAGAGACGATGAACGCACGGACACGGGACCTGTTGACGGGGTTGACGGCGATCGTGGGCCTGAGCGGGCTCGCGATCATGTTGATGCTGTTTGGAACGCTGGCGAACTTCGCGGAGCCGACGTACGACGTGCGCGTCATTGTTCCGACGGCCGGGGGACTGCGTGAGACCTCTCCGGTGACGGTGAGCGGGGTGAAAGTCGGTCAGATCGTTCGGACGAAGAACCTCTCGCTTCCGGAGCGCGGCGTGGAGTTGACGCTGCGCGTGCAGAAGGCGTCGCGGATTCCGGCGGCGGCGCTTCCTTCGATCGAGCGGTCGTTTGTCGGCGAGGCCTCTCTGGAGTTCGTGATTCCGCTGGACGCGACCGAGGCGGAACTGGCGGCGACCCTGGACCCCAAGGACGAGGTGAAGCGGTACGACCGGGTGCGCTCGCTGCTTGGCGACTTGACTGGTGCGGTTCAGGATCCGCTGGAGCAGTTGACGGCGACGGCACGGAACATCGATCGGATGGCGCTGGCGTATACGGAGGTGGGCGAGCGGTTGAATGATCTGCTGGCGCCGCGTATGCCGAGCGAGGTGGACGCGGTGGATCCGGCAGCGCGGAAGGCTCCCAATATTGCGACGGTCGTTGCCCGACTCGATGCCGCGCTCGCGAACACGAATGATTGGATCGGCGAGGAGAGCGGCCTGAAGTCCAGGACTGTGGAGATCCTGGAACGCGCCCAGGCAAGCCTTCAGGAGATGGAGGGCGTGATCGCGTCGTGGAAGAAGGCGGGCGAATCGGTCGAGACGGCGGCCACGAACATCGGGAGCGAGGTCAGCAGGACGGGCGAATCGCTTCGACGAGAGGTAGCGACGATCCGGGAGGATGCCGGCGAGACACTGGGAACGTTGCGTGGGACGCTGTCGCGGATCGACGCCGCCTCGGGCGAGTTGGCGACGCTGCTCTCGAGCGTGAACGCGGGTGAGGGGACGGCGGGGCAACTGGTCAAGAACCCGGATCTGTACAACTCGGTGCGGTCGGCGTCGGCGCAGTTGGAGCGGACGCTGGTGGAGGTGCAGTTGCTCGTCGAGAAGCTGAAGGCCGAGGGAATCAAGGTTGGCGTGTAGTCCCGTATTTCGGTCACGTTTGTGAAGAATCCGTGGACGCAACAGGGCGTGTGGGACATCGGGCTATGCTCACGCCGTGACGGCCTCGACGAGTTTGTGCCCGAAATGCCACAGCGTGATTGTGCCAGGAGTTGTGCGCTGCAACTCGTGCGGCGCGTTGCTTGATTCCGGGGTGGGTGGCCTGGGTGATAGCGCCGAGAGAATTCGTGGCGAGACGCCCTTGCCCCGGCTGAGCAAGCAGGATCATGTTGACCCGGCGATGGACGAGTCGGCGGCGCTCCCGATGCCCGACGAAGGGGACCAACATTCTCGCCCGACGGTGTCGCTCGATGAGCCTTTGCCGTCGGGATTGCTCGTGAATGGTCGGTATCGGATCGTGTCGCGCGTGGGCACGGGCGGGATGGGCGAGGTGTACCGGGCGGACGACCGGACGCTGTCGCAGACGGTGGCGCTGAAGTTTCTTCCCGCGGCGTCGGACGAGCGGGCGCGGGAGTTGATGCTGAACGAGGTGCGCCTCGCGCGGCGTGTGAGCCATCCGAATGTGTGCCGGGTGCATGACATAGGGGAGTATCGTGGTCGGACGTTCATCTCGATGGAGTATGTGGATGGCGAGACGCTCGCACAACTGCTGGCGAAGATCGGGCGTTTGCCGGCGGACAAGGGGGCGACGGCGGCGAAGCAGGTGTGCTTTGGTCTGGCGGCGGCGCACGCGCAGGGGGTGCTGCATCGAGACTTGAAGCCCGCGAACGTGATGATCGACAGCAAGGGCGAGGTGAAGATCACGGATTTCGGGCTGGCGGGCCTTGCGGACGAGTTGCGATACGTCTATGGACGAACGGGGACACCGGCGTACATGGCGCCCGAGCAACTGGATGGCAAGCCGCCGAGCGTGCGATCGGACATCTATTCACTTGGCCTGGTGCTTCACGAGATCTTCACGGGGAGGGCGGTGTACTCGCCCAAGACGATCTCGGAACTGCGCGAGTTGCAGAAGCGGCCCATCGCGGCACCGTCTTTGGGCACTCCAACGCTGGACACCGGCGTGGAGCGTGTGATTCTGGAGTGCCTCGATCGGGATGCGGAGCATCGGCCGGCGGGCGCGCTCGAGGTGGCGGCGATGCTTCCCGGAGGGGACATCCTGGGGGCGGCGGTGGGCGCGGGGTTGATGCCCTCGCCGGATCTCTTGGCGCGGGCGCGGGCGCCGGGTGTGTTGGAGCGGACGGCGCTCCTGCTGACATCGGTTCTGACGGCGATGCTGCTGGTGGTGGTCGTGACGCTGGCGGGGAACACGATGCTGATGCCACGGGTCCATCTGCCCAAGCCTCGCGAGGTGCTGGTGGATCGCGCTCGCGAGATCATCGCCTCGTTTGGGTACACACCCGAGGCGTACTCGGTGGGGCACTTTGACTATTACGAGGAACTGGTGAGCGCGATGGCGCGGGATGATCGGGGCGCGACGCGATGGGACATCCTCGAGCGCGCGCGGCCTAGTCCTGTGGACTTCTGGTATCGCGAGCGGGACTTGCCGCTGGTGACGAACAACGAGCGTCAACGTGTGGACATGCGTGACCCGCCGTTCGAGGTGTCTGGGGACACGTCGGTCAGGCTCGACGCTTCGGGTCGATTGCGGGACTTTTTCCGGCTAACGACGCTGCTGGATCTGGATGCCGTGGGCGAGGCGCGCCCGGTGGTATCGGCCGCGCCGAGAGAGGCGAACTGGGCGCTGGCGTTCGAGAGCGCCGGGTTGGAGATTGATCGATTCACGGAGGTTCAACCGGTTCGACAGCCGGCGACGTACTCGGATCTTCGGCGGGCGTGGATGGGGGTGTATCCGGAGTTGCCCGACGAGCGGGTCCGTGTGGCGATCTCGTCGTACGAGGGGAAGATCACGTCGTTTCGGATCGTGGAACTCAAGTGGGCGTCGGCATCGGTGTTCTTTGAGGAGATCGGGGGGATGCCACGTGTGTTTCGGTCTGCGCGAGTCGCCGGGCCGTTTCTCCTTGCCGCGGGGCTCGTCGTGGGGGCGATCCTGGCGTGGCGAAATGTGAACGGTGGGCTTGCGGATCGTCGCGGGGCAATCCGGATGTCGGTGACGGCGTTCTTCATCGCGGCGTTTGCGCGATTCATGCTGTCGGACCCGATGCTCGACTCGGTCGCGCTAGCGGAGTTGCTCGCGCGCTGCGGGCGTGTGGGGTCGGTGACGGCATTGACGTTCTGGGTGTTCTATGTGGCGGCCGAACCGTATGTCCGGCGGCACTGGCCCCAGGCGATGGTGGCGTGGTCGCATCTGCTCGCGGGTCGCTGGCGTGACTCGCAGTTGGGGGTGAACCTGGTTGTGGGTGTTTCGGCGGGCGTGGGCGTGACGGTGCTGACGCAGTTGCGTCACATTGTGCCGATGCTCTCGGGACTTCCCGAGCCGGAACTGATCGGGTCGAGCGATCTCCTTCGTGACGCGCTCGCCGGTGCGCGGCAGTCGATCGGGCTGGGGGCGACGCTCTTCTTGCGATCGCTGATCGCCGCGATGCTGCTGCTGATCGCGTTCGTGGGCGTGCGTCTGGCGGTTCGTCGGACGTGGCTGGCGATCGGGATTGTGGTCCTATCGATCGGGGTCGTGGTTGCGACGATCGGGAGCGTTGAAGCCAAGGCGGGAGGCCCCTTGTGGTCCATGGCCGTAATCGACTTTGTGTATGCGACGCTTGTCGCGGCGGCGTGCATGCACGTGCTGACGCGGTTCGGGCTGGTGGCGCTCATCGTGGGGATGTTCGTGTATTTCCTGCTGACGACGTTTCCGATCACGACCGACGCGAGCGCGTGGTATTTCTCGAGCACGATCTCGCTCCTCGGCGTGGTCGTGGCGATCGGTGCGCTGGGGCTGGCGATGGGATTCAGCGGGCCGCGGCCTCGAACGGCTTGACGATCAGGGCGTCTCTGTGGTGGGCTGCATGATCACCGCGGGGAACGTGCTGGGATCGTCCGCTGGCGTCTCGGGGACGAGCGCGGCGGCGGGCTGGGGCTGCGGGCGTGGCGTGTCGAGGACGCGGCGCGGGCGCGCGTTGATGCCTTGCTCTGGCGACTGGCCCCACGCCCTGGGCGAGAGGAGTCGTCCTTTCCAGGCGTCGGGCTTGGCGATCTCCTTCGGCGCTCCGCGATACTTCTGCCACGCGTCGTTGCGTGTCGCGGTGACGGTCCACGAGACGGAGGCGCCGGGAACGCCGCCGGCGATTCGGAACTGGTTGTTGCGGACAGTGTCGGCGATGTAGAGCGTGGGCATGGGTGCGCCGACGGGTGTGAGTTGGAAAGTCGGATCGCGGTTGATGGCCTCGAAGTAGTCGGGGAGTTCGACGGTTGCCTCGCCCGAGGAGTCGAGATCGATGTTGCCGCGATAGGTGTTGGTCGGCTCGGGGCCCTCGTTGCAGTAGTGCATGAGGATTCGATTCTCGGGGTCGAGCGGGTGGTCGATCATGAAGGCCTTGTTGCCGGAGGTTCCGATGTCGCCGTCGGCATAGAGGGCGTATCCCTCGACGCTGGCGCAGGCGGCGAAGATGCCGAAGCCCAGGCCGTTCTCGGCGTAGTTGGTGGCGTAGACGGCGGTGGCGCCCTCGGCGGGACTTTGCACGGCTCCCCAGACGCCGATGACGTTGCCGGACAGAGCAGCGGCGACGCCATAGACACCTGTGGCGTCGTTGGTGGAGGAATCGCTTCTTCCAAGGACGCCTGTCGTGAGACCGGTCTGAGCGGTGGCGTAGCCGTCGATGCCGGTGCCGGCGGTGCTGTCTGAGCGGCCATAGACACCCCAGGCGTCGCCTGTGGTAGCGGTGGCCCATCCGAGGATCGCGCGTCCGCCGGTGGAGTCTGATTGCGCGTGCACGCCATAGGTCTCGCCCGAGGTGGCGCTGGCCCAGCCGAGGATGCCGACACCGGCGTTGCTGGCGGACTTGCCGGCGAGGGAGAGGGCAACGCCGCTGGCGAGCGAGGATTCGAAGACGCCTGCGCGGGCCTCGCTCGTTATGACGTGAAGCGGGTGCTGGGGCTGGTTGACGCCGATGCCGACTTTGCCCTGGGTGAAATGGGCGTCGTTTCCGGTGAGGACGAAGGGCGAGGCCCCCGCGGGGCCGGCAGCCCCGGCGGGACCGGTCGCTCCCACGGGACCTTGTGGGCCTTGCGGGCCTGTCGGGCCGATGGGGCCAGCGGAACCCGCGGGACCGGCGGGGCCTGCGGGACCCTGGATGCCATTGAACCCGGATGGACCGGAAGGGCCGGCCGGTCCAGCCGGGCCTGCGGGACCGGATTGGCCTGGTAGTCCGGGCGCGCCGGCGGGGCCTTGAGGTCCTTGCGCACCTTGTGTGCCTTGCGCGCCGGCGGGACCGGTCGGGCCGATAGGACCGGCGGGGCCTTGTGGTCCTTGTGGTCCAGCGGGACCGACGGGGCCTTGGGCGCCAGCGGGTGAGTTGAGCGCGTAGAGGGAATACGGAACGACGTTGACGGGTTGGCGGGGCGTGAGGCTGGTGTAGCCGCCGGCGCCGCTGGGGCTGCGCACGTCGATCTGGAGCCAGATGGCGTTGCCGGTGAAAACGCCTGTGCCGAAGTCGATCTTGGTCGAGAAGACGCCCTGGCGAACCTGGACTCCAGTAGCCTCGACGGCGGCGTGCAAGGGTGAGCCGCCGGTGGCGCTGGAGTAGGGCGTGAATCGGAAGTCGCAGAAGCCGTTGGCTGGGGAGATGCCGACGCCGAGGACTCCCTGGTAGGTGAACTCGGTGGAGACGGGTTCAGCGGCGTGGGCGAGACGCGGGAGGGCGGCGAGGCAAAGGATGGCAGCGAGACGACACCAAACGCGGGCGTGCATGGGTGGACTCCGGGTCTGTAGTTCTCAACAGGCGAACGAACCGAACTGGGGCAACCTCTGCCCGGTACGGATGGCATCGGCGTGAGCGGGCCATGGGTCGAGCCGCGGGCGATAACTCGATGGCGGGAGATTCCGATCGTGCGGGCGGTGCGGGGACTCGCCATGGGCGTACTGGAGATGAACGTGGGCGTCATTGGCGACCCCACCGGGCGACAGAAGGCCTAGGGGCGGGTACGATTTCAATGTTTTCTGAAAGTTCCGTGACCCGTGGCTGGAGATTGGGGGGCAAGCCCGGGTCATGGCGGTCTTCATGGGGCGATATTCGGCCCCGACATTGGAAGGACTCTTGCCCATGGGCGCGCTGTACACCGCACCGAAGGAACTCCCCCACCACGACGCGCGCGACGAGGGATTTCTTCGCGGTGTGGCGATGGGAGAGGCTCGGCTGACGACGGAGCAGGCGATGACGCTGTGGCATGGCGCGTCGCTGCACGAGATCGGGCGCTGGGCGGACGCGCGATGCCGCGTGATCCATGGCGATCGTCTGCGAACATACATCATCGACAGGAACATCAACTACACGAACGTGTGCAACGCGAGGTGCACGTTCTGCGCGTTCCGGCGCGATGGCGACGAGAGCGACGCCTACACGCTGAGCAAAGAGCAGATCCACGAGAAGATCGCGGAACTCGTGGCGATCGGCGGGACGCAGATCCTGATGCAGGGCGGGATGAATCCGGACCTGCCTCTGGAGTGGTACATCGATCTGTTGCGATCGATCAAGGAGAAGTTCCCGGGGGTGCACATCCACGCGTTCAGCCCGCCGGAGATGGTGGAGTTTGTGCACTTCTTCAATCCGCCTGGTGCGACGTTCGAGGCGAAGGTGAGGTGGGTGTTGTCGCGATTGCGCGACGCGGGGCTGGACTCATTGCCCGGCGGCGGTGGCGAGATCTTTGCGGACCCGGTGCGGCGGAAGATCGGCCTGGGCAAGTGCGACGCGGAGAGTTGGCTGACGGTGATGTATGTCGCGCACACGCTCGGAATGTTCACGAGCGCGACGATGATGTTCGGGCACGTGGAGGGGTACGCCGATCGCGTGCACCACATGTTGCTGGTGCGCGAGTGGCAGGACAAGGCGCTGCGCGAGGGGGTGAACGGGGCGGGGCACTACAAGGCGTTCATCTCGTGGCCGTTCCAGCGGGAGAACACGCCGCTCGGTCGGGTGCCGGATTGGGGCGCGGATGCGCGTGAACTCTCGATGGAGTTCCCGGGCGATGCGGTCGCGCGGGCGTGGGACTTTGGCCGTGGCGTAGGCGCGCAGCCGGCAGGGAAGCGAGCGGCGGATGTCTTCGCGTTCGACGAGATGGACCGGACCACGTATCCGACGGCGTCGCTGTTTGGCAAGCGCGTGCGGATGAGCGGGGCGACCGAGTATCTGCGGACGCAGGCGCTCTCGCGGCTGGTGCTGGACAATGTCTATTCGATCGGGAGTTCGTGGGTGACGATGGGGCCGCATGTCGGGCAAGTGGGGCTGTTCTATGGCGCCAACGACATGGGGAGCGTGATGATGGAGGAGAACGTGGTGTCGTCGGCGGGGACGACGTATTGCCTGGACGAGGCGGTGTTGTGCCGATTGATCCGGGATGCGGGGTTTGTGCCGGCGCAACGGGACAACTCGTACGACGTGCTGCGGGTGCAGGCAGGGGCGGAATCACCGGACTTGCAGGTGAGAGATTGGTCCACGCACCGGGCGCGGCGGCTGCACCGTGAATCAAAGACCGAGCAGGCATCAACGGCTGGTGGGCCCGCGACGCTGACGGTTGGGGCGACGTGAGTTCACTGCAATATGTTGCCGATCACTCGATCTCGCTGCCATCCATGATGAAGTCGGCGAGAGGGCGGCGAGGCGTGGCGGGGGTGTAGTCGGCATAGCCCAAACGCAGAAGAATCTGCGGATTGATCGTCGGCGATTGATTCGCGTCGGGCAGATCGCTCTCCTCCTCAAAGTCATTCTTGATCGAGCGTCCCGAGAGACGCGTGGCGATCAGTTCCGAGAGTTTCGGCCTGAGAGTCTCGACCTCGATGGGTTGATTGAGGTATGAGGCGGAGATACCCATGGATGTGGAGGCAAGAAGGAGTCTGGTCATGGCGGCGCCGGTGGCGAGCCAGGCGGCGTGATCGTCGGCGTCGGTGTGCATGATGGCGAGGGCGGGGGAGCCTTCGGCGAGTTGGCGGTCTTTCGCGGCTCGGCCCTTGCCGACGTCGAACGTGCGCATGATGAAGGGTCCGGCGTGGGAGAGGATGTCCCAGACGCGGCCGGACATGCCCTGGGCGTAGGCGGGGAGGCCGTCGCCTTTGTCGGTGTCGTTGGGTCGCATCCAGTAGGCGAGTTCTGTGCGGAACTTCTCGTCGGCGAACTGGACGCGGTCGGCCTGGGCGACGAGTTCGGCGATCTCGTGCTTGGCGAAGGCGTCGCTCGTCGCATCGAGGCGCACCGTCGTGGGCGCGCCGTCGTGGTGCGCCCCGTGCACGATGGCTCGCAGGGCGTCGAGTTCGCTGGTGGCGACAGGCCTGGGATCGAATGCCATGCGATTGGTGCGACGGTTGGGGATGGCGTCGAAGAGGCGGAGTTCCTGGGCCGAGGGAGTGTGCCGGCCTTCCATGCGGACGATGGCGACAGGTTCATGAGGCGCGGCACTGGGATTCCACTCGACCTGATCAGAAAGCCCGAAGCGCCGCATCGCGATCCGGAATGATTCCACGGCACAGGCGACGGAGATCAGGCTCTCGCGTCCGTGCGGATCGACGACGGGGAGGATGCGCTCGTGGTCGTGGTGGAACTCGACATGGTGCTCGGCGACTCTGAACTTCCAGGGCTGCGCGTTGTGCGCGCTCGGAGCCATGATGGCGTAGTTGAGGAGATAGTGGAGTCGCTTGGCAGGCGGGGCCGAGTCGAGAAAAAGTCCGGCGTCGGCGCTGCGTGGATCTGGCGTGCGTGTGGAGGGCATCTGGGCTTCTTCCGTGAACACGGACACACCCGGCCGGGACGACGGCTCCTTCTTCACATCCGCAACCAGTGTACCGCGCGGGGGAAAGTCTGCAAGGCGATGGAGGCGCGAGGCAATCGTCGAAGCCTTCTCGGCATACTCGCGCCTATTCTTGGGGCCGTTTCCCCGAGCCGATTTCTCGATACTGATCGCCGGAACGACCTGGACCGGCATTTGCAATCGGCCCGGACACGAACGAGATACGAACACGCGACGTTGACACGAACCATGAGGTGGGATCGAGCATGAAAGCGACCGAACTTCGACAGGGCCTTGGCGTGAAGATCGACAACAAACTCGCGGTGCTGACGGGCGTCGAGCACCGCACGCCCGGGAACCTCCGCGCGTTCATCCAGATCAAGTACAAGGAGATCCTCTCGGGCAAGTCGCTCGAGCGTCGCCTTGGCTCATCGGACGACATCGAGGTGATCGATCTCGATCGGCGGACGATGGAGTATCTCTACTCCGACTCCACGGGCGCGACGTTCATGGACACCGAGTCATACGAACAGTTCGTGATGCCCGAGGACGTGCTGGGTGATGCGCTCAAGTTCCTCCGCCCGAACGCGCAGACGATCGTGCTGCTCCACGATGGCAACCCCGTGACGCTCGAACTTCCTCCCGCGGTGGAGTTGACGGTGAAGGACTGCCCGCCCGAAGTGAAGGGCGCGACGGTCTCGAATCAGACAAAGGACGCGACGATGGAGACGGGGCTCGTGACGCGGGTGCCCGCGTTCATCAAGCCGGGCGAGGCGCTGCGCATCAGCACAGCAGACGGCTCGTACCAGTCGCGGGCCTGACCACCGTCCTGTATTCGTTCTTGTATCCAAGGTCCTCGGAGAGCGTGGCGTGATACTCGTCCTGCTTGGGCTTCGAGGCTCGGGGAAGAGCGCTGTGGGCTCTGCCATTGCCCGACGCTCGGGCGTGCCATTTCTCGATCTGGACATGCTGACCGCGGTTCGGCTTCAGGCTGTCGATGCCGCGGAGGCGATCGCGACGCGTGGGTGGGAGGCCTTCCGCCTTGCCGAGTGCGAGGCGATGGCGGACGCGGTCCTGGCGCACGATCGATCCGTGCTGTCCCTCGGCGGCGGCACCCCAACGGCTCCCGGGGCCTCGGCACGACTGACTCGTTGGCGCGACGATCGCCGGGCGTTGTTGGTGTACCTCCACGCGAGTCCCGACACGCTTTGTGAGCGGTTGCGTGGAACAGACATCAAGACTCGCCCGGCGATCCTCGGCGTGGACGCGATCGGTGAGGTCCACGAGGTGTACCAGCAGCGTGATGGGCTCTATCGGACCTTGGCCCACGTCGTGGTTGATGCCGAGGGACCGGTCGCTGGGGTCACGCTCGTGGTGTTGGAGGCGTGGGAAGCGGCCGAGGCTCGCGCGACCTAGGACCGTGTCACACATTGCACGGACTCTGAACACTCTCCGAGTGGATGAGGGCCTCGTGACAAGCCGATGGGTGTGGTATGAACACCTCCCCCACTCTCGGTCTTCACACACGACGGTGCCGCACGATTCTGAATGTGTCGTTGAGCCTCTTGCTGATCGCCGCCGGCGGGCTGGCGATGGCTCCGAAGCCCGCGTCACTTCTCGCCTCGACGGCGGAGTCGATGACCGCTCGAATCGTCCGACTGAAGGAAGTTCGCGTGCACGCCACGGCGAAGAAGGGCGAGGACGATTTCAACATGTTCGACAAGCCGGGCCTGACCCTGACGCTGAAGTTCGACGTGCCCGCGGGGATGAAGGTGCTGAACGTCGAGGAGCCGACCACGATCAAGGCCGTTGACAACAGCGGGACGGATCTGACCAAGGTCGAACCAGGGTTCAATGGCAAGGCCCAGTACATGGGCATGATGTTCGATGACGACAAGCAGAAGGGCGAGGTGCCGATCGTGCTCCTTCCTGCGGCCCGTTCGGCGACGACGTTCGATCTCTCGATGACCTCCGAGATCACGCTGTATCGCGACGTGAGCAAGGTCACGGTGGCCGGGCTGACGGCGACCGGAAGCGAGTGGATCGATCTGCCGTCGGAAACGTTCGGCTCGGGGGCGAAGGCCCGCGTGAAAATGTCGCGAAACTCGGTGCAGATCGAGATGAAGCCCGAGTCGCTCCATGATTCCATCGCCGAGGTCGCGTTTGTCAGCGACGGCGAGACGATGGAATCTCAGGGAAGCATGTGGGGCATGGGAACGTGCACGTTCATGTTCCCGGGGAAACCCAAGGAAGACGCGACGGTCGTGTTCGACCTGCGGACCGGATTCGAGACGCGGGCGCTCACGGTCGAGGCGAAGGGCGTCACGCTGCCATAGGCCGCGATGGAGTTAGCGCACGGCCTCGATGAATCGCTCGATCGTGGCGTCGGGGTCATCTTCACCCAGGACGAGATCGACGGCGAAGGGCTGAACGCGGGCGATGGCGTCCCGAACATACTTTGGCTTGAACGAGTACGCGGTCCAGCCGCCGAGCAGGACCGGTTTGGCGCACGACTGCACGCGCTGTGCGAGGCGATCGATCGCGGCGTTGGTCCATTCTGATTCGGGCACCACGAGAATCGCGTCGACCTCGTCGAGTTCGTCCCAGGTGGAGATCGGGTCGGCGTCCTCGGATTCACCGATGGCGGGTTGTTCGGACCAGCGGACGCGTTTGATGACGCCCGGGCCGCACTGCATGACGAGTTTGGGGTTCTCGACGCCGTCGAGTTGGGAGAGGGCCGTGGGGCAGTCTTCCTCGATGTCGGAGAAGTCGTCGATGGCGCAGTTCTCGACGACGCCGACGCTGGAGACGAAGGGCGGGAGATCGGCCATGATCTCGTAGGCCTCGACGGGATCGATCGAGGTTGGCCGGCCTTCGACAAAGTGGAACCCGATGGCGTCGGCGCCGGCATCGACGGCGGCCCAGGCCTCGTCCGCGTCGCGGACGCCACAGATTTTCACACGAACGCGCGGCCTGCTGCTCATGGCTTGGATTCCGGGATGGGGAGGAGTTCGGCTTCGAGTTGACGGGCAAGTTCGGCGTCGTCGGCGTCGAGTCTGGATGCGGCGGCGCGCAAATCTTCGCGCGCGGCCGAGTGGGCCGCGAGCCGAGCGGCGTCGGTTTCGTGAGAGAGGTATCGCACGCGGATAAGAGCCGCGACAAGGCGGACGTGCGGCGTTTGCGGGTCTCTCGCGTAGGCGCTCGCGAAGAGTTCGTATGTGCGGAGCGCCTCGGCATATCGCCCCGCACGGAAGAACTCGTTGGCGATCAGGATCTGGTTCTGGCGTGTGAGGGTGGCGTTGCGTGAGGCGTCTGGAAACTCGACGAGGAGTCTGGCGTAGGCGTCGGTAGCCGCGGACACGTCGTTGCTGGAGAGGAAGGTGGAGACCTCGGCCCTTCGTGCCGCGAGTAGTTCGACGCGCGGGTCTTCTGGGGTTTCCTTTGCCTTGACGTGGTTCTGGCGGTTCTCGTAGGTGCGGGCGGCGTCGCGGATCTCGCGCCGGCGTGCGGCGTGGCCGAGATGCCCGATGAGGTCCCAGCGTTCGCGCGGGAGGATTTTGGTGACGGTGAGGAGCAGGGTGACGACGATGCCGAAGGCGTAGCCGCCGAGGTGGGCCTGCCACGAGACGTCGGGATCGACGGAGGTCGCGGTGAGGATGTCGCGGCCGATCGCGAAGACCACCGCGGCCCACGCGGGGACCTCGTAGATCCCGATCAGAAAAAAGAAGATCAGAATCTTGATCGAGGTCTTTGGAAAGAGGACAAGATACGCCCCGGTCACGGCGGCAATGGCTCCCGACGCTCCGAGCACGGGATGAGGCGAGACGGCAATATGGGCGAGCCCGGCAAGAATCCCACCGACAAGGTAGAACGCAAGGAACCCCAGGCGACCGAGGCGGTCCTCGAGATTCGGCCCGAAGACGAAGAGGAAGAGCATGTTCCCGACGATGTGCATCCAGCCGTAGGGATCGTGGAGGAACTGGTAGGTGATGAATCGCCAGAAGTCCCTGCGGGTCTCACGCCCCAGGTCGAACTGCTCGAGCATCCAGTTGACCTCGTTCAGGCTCCCCGAGTTCGCGTGGCGCTGGGTCAACTCGACCGCGAAGACGGCGATGTTGGCGGCGATGAGGGCGTACGTGACGAAGGTCCGCCGCTTGAGAGGTCGATCTGTCCCGATCGGAATGATCACCGACGATGCTATGGGCACGGGCCCGATCACGGTTCTCGGGCCTGAGTGATGCCCTCCGCGCCCGCCGCACCCCACCACCTTCCTATAGTCGGTACACCCTCGGGTAGATGGGTTTCTCGGGACCAACGCGCCACCTTGGGCGTGCCGATGCTGGAATCGAGCGGGATGGCGGGCCTGTGTAGGTCGCCCTCTCCGTCTCACCTCGGCCGCGACCGAGACACGACCATTCGCCCTCTCGGGGAACCACCGAGCGGGATCCAAGGGCGCTGGGGGCGGAATTGCACACGCGAGAGCAAAGGAACCACCATGGCGGAGCAGAAGACGATGGGGAACTACTCGAAGGGACTGGAAGGCGTCGTCGCCGCGGAAACGAAGATGTCGTTCATCGACGGCGAGAAGGGCGTGCTGGAGTACGTCGGGATCGCGATCGACGACCTGGCACGGAACTCGACGTTTGAGGAGACGACGTTCCTTCTATGGAACTGCCGCCTGCCCAATAAGAGCGAACTCGACGCGTTCTCGAGCGATCTCCGCTCGCGGTATGACCTCCCCAACGGGATGGAGGCCCGCCTCCAGACGATTCCCAAGACGGCCCAGCCGATGCACATGCTGCGGACGATGGTCTCGTCGCTCGCGCTGCACGATGCCGAGCCGAACTCCATCGACATTCCCGCCCTGCGGAACAAGGCCCTGAACATCCTGGCCCAGACGCCGACGATCGTGGCGGCGTACGACCGCATTCGCCGCGGGCTACCCATAGTACAGCCCCGGAAGGATCTCTCCTTCGCGGCGAACTTCCTGTACATGCTCAACGGCACCGAGCCGACGCCGACGATGGTCCGCGCGTTCGACGCGTGCATGATCCTGCACGCCGACCACGGGCTCAACAACTCGACGTTCGCGGCTCGCGTGGTCAGCAGCACGCAGAGCGACATGTACTCGGCGATCACGGCGGCGATCGGCTCCCTGCGTGGGCCGCTCCACGGCGGGGCGAACGAGGACGTGATGCGCATGCTGAACCAGATCCCCAGCGTCGAGTCGGTCGAGGGGATCATCCAGGACAAACTCGCGAACAAGGCGAAGATCGCCGGGTTCGGGCACCGCGTGTACAAGGCGTACGACCCGCGCGCGACCTATCTCAAGACGCTCGCCAAGCAGTTGGCGACGGACACGGGCAACCAGAGCCTGTACGAGAAGAGCCAGGCGATCGAGCAGGTGATGCTCCGCGAGAAGGCGGCGAAGGGGATCTACCCCAACGTCGATTTCTACTCCGCGACGACGTATCACTGCATCGGGCTGCAGTTGGATCTCTTCACGCCGATGTTCGCCCTCTCTCGCATCGCGGGCTGGGCGGGACACGTGATCGAGCAGTTGAGCGACAATCGCCTGTATCGTCCGAAGGCCGAGTACGTCGGGCCGCACGGTGTTCGGTACACGCCGATGGGCGAGCGGCCTTTTTAAGACGCGATCACAACTGAATCAACGTTGAACGCCGTCCGTTTGATGCGGGCGGCGTTTTCTGTTCCGGGTACCACCACGCTCCGCGTGGTGCCATTTGGGAATAGGGACTAGGTGCGTGGAAGAGATGCAGACACAGGCAAGACGCCCATGCCACGCGATTGAGTGGGCGTCTTTGATTGATCCGTGTTCGTGTGCTCGCCTTCAGGCCGCTTCGCGTGAGGTTCGCGAGGCGACACGCTCAAAGAAGACGCTGAGCAGCTCGGGATCGAAGATCCGGGGCGAGTCCTTCAGCATGAGTTCCTTGAACTCATGCAAGGGCAGCGCGGCACGATACGGGCGGTGCGTCCGCAGCGCGTCGAAGACGTCGGCGACCTGGACGATCTGGCTGGAGACGTGCATCGTCCAGCCCTCGGGCATACTCGGATACCCACCCCCCGTCCGGTGCATGTGGTGCTCGAGCGCCACGGCGACGGCGACGTCGGGGACGTCCTTTCGCCCGAGAAGAATCTTGGCCCCGTCGATGGGGTGGCGTCGGATGATCGCGAGTTCCTCGTCGTTGAGTTTCCCGGCCTTGTTGAGGATCTCGGTCGGCACGCGCTGCTTCCCCACGTCGTGGAGAAGCGCCGCGCAGGTGATGTCGTGGACATGGTCCGGTCGCAGTCCGATCGCCTCGGCGAGCCCCGCGGACATCATCGAGACGTTGATCGTGTGGACAAACGTGTACTCGTCGTGGTTGCGGACCGCGGCGAGGGAGATCATCGTCGTCCGGCTGTTGGCGATCTCGCCCGCGAGGCTCGCGGCAAGGTTGGTGACGCCGCCGGCGTCGAGCTCGCCGCTCTGCGCGAGGGGGACGATGACGTTCTGGAGGGTGCTGGCAACGTTCTCGGGGACGAAGGCGCCTCGTGTGGATTCATCGATCGTGCCGATGGGGCCAGATGCGTTGTCGTTGGCGAGTGTGGAAGTTCCTCGCGGTGAGGTGAGATTGGTGCGTTGACCGGGCTCGTTGGCTGGCACTCCCGCGGCGATGGAGCGCAGGTGGACGTGGGCCGAGCCGCGGAAGAAGGAGTCGGTGGCCGTCTCGACACTGACGATCAGGGACTCGATCTCGGCCTGGGTGACGCCGGGCAGGAACGTCACCGCGGCGACGCCGAGTCGCTGTAGTCGACCAAGGACTCCCGCAAGAATCCGAGTGCCCGAGGGGATCGACGCCTCCCCCACCACGACGCGATCGGAGAAGAGGAGCGCCGTCGCGGCTCCCTCGGCGAGCCAGGTCTCGAGGGCGACCCGAGCGCTCTCGAGGCGTTCGCCATAGACCTTGTGGTCGGAGCCATAGAGCAGGCGCGACTCGGCGACGGCCTGGAGGGCGCTCAGGGCGGCATCGGCGCGATCGATCATGCGGCCTTCCTTCCCGCGGCCCGCGCCTGGCGCGCGAGTTTTCGAAGGCGCAACACGCGCGTGTAGAACCACAGGCCGAATCGCGAACGGACCTGATCGGCGATGGACTCGAGCGCGACCGCGCCGGCCTCGCCGTATTCCGCGAGTGTTTTCGCGGCGAGTTCGAAGTTTGTGCCCGAGACCTCAACACCAAAGTCCTCGCGGAGATACTGCTCGAGAATGGGGACCGCACGATCGGAATGCGTCTCACGGATCCGATCGATCATCCGCGACTGGAGGACCTCGTCGTCGGTCCGGATGCCCCAGCCGATGAGCGCAAGGGGCCAGTGGTCATGCGCGATGTCGAGTTCGAGGAGCAGGTCGCGCCGGACGTTGGCCGGTATGTGTGGCACGACGCCGCTGACAAGCGAGAGCACCTCGTCGTCGTGGAAGGCTCCACTTCGCGAGGCCAGGAGCGCGACCGTGGGCGATTCTTTCGCGACCGCCTCTCCCAGCCGCATCCAGTCCGTGCCCGCGTCGCGCAGGGCCGAAATGATGACAACCTGGATCTTCGCGTCGCTTGCAACGGCGTGGGCGAGCACGATCCGGGGCTCGATGCGTGAGAGCAGTTCGAGCGCGGGCTCCCGCGTCAGCCCCTCGTGCGACACGAGTTGCATCAGCGAATCGACACGCGACGCAACCGCAGCCCGGAGCATCTCGCGGGATCGATTGAACTCGTCCGTGGTCTCGCCGCTCCGTGGCATGGCCATGGCCTCGAGCAGGAGATCGAAGCGTCCTTCGGCAAGGAGCCGATCGGCGCGCGGCGCGACTCGGACGGCGAGCGCGCCGATGCTCTCGACATCCATCTCCGTCGTGGCGAGGAATCGCGCGATCGAGAGCACGTGCTCCCCGAGATCGTCCCAAACGATCGCCCGAAGCGTGGACTCTTCACCAGAGCCTGTCGACGCGATCTGGTTGAGCGTGACCTCATAGTCATCGGGATTGAAGGGCGAGCCTTCCGATGCCTTGAGGAGGACGGCCACCGCGGCTCGGAGTTGCTCATCGGTTCCCGAGATGCTCTCGGCCTGGTTGGACCACTCGCTGAGCACGTTGTGGAGGCGGGCGCCCGTCTGCGTGGCCGCCCCTTCGGTCTGGACGAGTTTCGAGAGCACGCGGAGGGAGTGGCGTGCGGTGCCGCCCTGGGGGAGCCCGCCGCTGCTGATCGCGTCGAGAACGTCGGAGGCCGGGAGGACTTCGGCGAGGTCCGCGACGGCTCGCGTGTGGCTCGCGTCCTTGCCGGCCATCCACAACATCTTCTTTCGCACGGCGGGGTCGAGTTCACCGACGAGCGCGCCGAACTGTGTCATCACTACGGCGCGTTGCTCCTCGGGAACCGCTCGGAGCGCCTCGGCCGCCGAGACCAGCGGCGACCCGGCCGAGGATCCCGACGACCACGCCGCACCGATACCGGCTTCCACACGGCGTGCCATCTCGGCGGTGTCGGCCACGCCCGAGGCCAATCGCTCGAGCACCCGGCTCCAGTCGTCGGCCTGGTCGACCGTGCCATCCCACTCGCGCAGCGCCACATCGCCATCGCGCACCGCAACGATCTGGACTTTGGCGCCCGACGCGTCGGCCAGGCGTGTGCGCGCGTCGGCGATCGAGAGTTTCCCGGTCGAGAGTCGGTCGAGCACCTCCGCAAGCACGGGGATTTCGCCCGGGGTGAGGTCGGTCTTGACACGAACCGCGGTGATGTTGGCCGCGCCAAGCCTGGCAGCAAGATCGGCGAGTTTGGATTCGTTGATCGCCTGTTCCGCGCTGGTTGCCGACGCGACTTTGAAGGCCGAGTCCACGCAGCGGATGGTGAGTTCCTGGTGCGCGCGCATCACGTCGAGCGTCGCCATGACATCGTCCACGGCACGGCGTGTGGCCGCGTGGTCTTTGTCGTAGAGGCGCATCGACTGCGCGCACCGCAGGAGCGCGAGCAACCACGCCCGCGCGAGGTCGGCGAGAGGTGTGGGAGGATTCTGGGCGTTCTGATCCATGGTCCCGATGGCGATTCATCGCCTATTCGGGTTATCGGTGAGATCGTGGGCCCGATTGAGCAGGAGTCATGGAACTACAGGCCGAGTTGCTCGAGGATGCCATCGAGCACCGAGCGGGCGAGCGACTGGTCGGGGAGCGGCTCGTTGATGATCTCGACGTGGGTATGGTCGCCTTGGGCGGTGGCCCGGACGACGACGCGGGGGAAATCGCTGGTTCGGGGTGGGATACCGACCACCATCCCAACATCGTCGGTTGTGGATGACGTTGGAATGGAGTATCCGCGTCCGATAAAGTTATCTTGTGCGGCGGCGATGACGGCAGGGACGCTGGCGCTTGCCGGGAGGTCGGCGACGAGCGTTCTGGTTTTGTACGTAGCAATCAGGCCGGAGTTGCCCTGGTATTGGGGTTGGGGGGCGCATGCTCCGAGCGCAGTCAATGTCGCGATGGTGATGGACGTGAGAACGAGGGCCTTGCATCCGTGCATGGTGGGGACTCCGGTGTTTGCACCGGATGGTACGTCAGGTCGGGGCGTGATGCTTGATCCTTGGTGGGGAGTGCCCTTTACTACTGCCCTCACATTGGGGCCATGGCCCTGGGATGAGGGGTTGGTCCATGGTTTGGGCCGACGACACCAGAGACGATCGAGAGGTATTCATGGCGATTCGGGTGAAGGCGCGCAGCGGGGAGTCCGTCGAGGGGATGATGCGGCGGTTCAAGAAGTTGTGCGACCGCGAGGGTCTCACCAAGGACATCAAGCGTCGCGAGTTCTTCGAGAAGCCCTCGGAGCGTCGTCGGCGTGCGGACCGCAAGAGCCTGAATCGCCGTTTGAAAGGCGATCCGATCAAGTAAGGCGTGATTCCGATGTGACTTGATGGTCACATCGGTTTTTTCTGATTGGTGGGCCTTTTGGAGAGAACTGGCCTGCCGTGTGCGGGAGCGCGGGACGCGCCCCACTGTGTTTGAGTTGGACAGGCGAGGGCCGGGCGGAGTCGCCCGACAGGCTTGCCCCCCCTCCCCCATGGATGGCGTCGCGGGTTGGCGCTGGCTGTGGTTGCCATTGTGGCATCAAGAGAACGAATCGACGGCGGCCCGGCGAGGGTTTGCCGATCACGCCCGAGACACGGGCAGGACTTGACGGACAGAACTTGGAGATCACCCCATGGCGTTTGGTTTCAACCGGCTGGTCAAAGGATTGACGCGAGGTCTGGTTCTGGCGTTGCCATTGATTGTGGCGATGTTCGTGGCTGCGCCGAGCGCGGTCGCGGCCGAGGAGGCCCACGCGGGCGGCGGCGAACTGGACATCGTGATGCCCGACTTCACGAACACGACCGTGAAGGCGGAGTTCCTGGGCGGGTACTCGGGGCACCAGTTGCTGATGGTCGGGCTTGTGGTCTGCGGGCTGGGGCTGGTCTTCGGCATGTGGATCTTCATGAAACTCCGCGGGATGCCTGTGCATCGGTCGATGCTGGACATCTCGGAACTGATCTATGAGACGTGCAAGGCGTACCTGCTGCGTCAGGGGAAGTTCCTGCTGATCCTGTGGGCGTTCGTCGCTGCGGCGATGCTGGTGTACTTCAAGTTCCTGCGTCACGTGGCGTGGGGCGACATGGTGATGATCACGATCTTCTCGCTGATCGGCATCGCCGGGAGTTACGGCGTGGCGTGGTTCGGGATTCGCGTGAACACGTTCGCGAATAGCCGGGCGGCGTTCGGGGCGCTCCGCGGGAAGCCGTGGCCCTGCTATGACGTGCCGCTGAAGGCGGGCATGTCGATCGGCATGGCGCTGATCTCGGTCGAGCTGCTCATCATGCTGGTGATTCTGCTGTTCCTCCCGAACGCGGTGGCGGGGAAGTGCTTCATCGGGTTCGCGATCGGCGAGTCGTTGGGGGCGGCGGCGCTGCGTATCGCGGGCGGCATCTTCACGAAGATCGCCGACATCGGCTCGGACCTCATGAAGATCGTCTTCAAGATCAAGGAGGACGACGCGCGGAACCCGGGCGTGATCGCCGATTGTGTCGGTGACAACGCGGGCGACTCGGTCGGCCCCTCGGCGGACGGCTTTGAGACGTATGGCGTGACGGGCGTCGCGCTGATCTCGTTCATCATGCTCGCGATCATGCCGAAGTTCCTGAACGGGGCGACGGACACCGCGGCGGCGACGGCGGCGGCGAGCACGGTGCAGGTGCAACTGCTCGTGTGGATCTTCGCGATGCGCATCATCATGGTGATCGCGTCGGCGGGAGCGTACTTTGTGAATCAGGCGCTCGCGAAGGCGAAGTACGGGAACGCGAGCCACATGAACTTCGAGAAGCCGCTGACGGTCCTGGTCTTCCTGACCTCGGGGATCTCGATCGTCGCGACGTACATCGCGTCGTACCTCCTCATCCCGGACATCTACGGGAACAAGGAACTGTGGTGGCAGTTGTCGACGATCATCACCTGTGGCACGCTGGCGGGGGCGATCATCCCCGAACTGGTCAAGGTCTTCACCTCGACCGAGAGCAAGCACGTGCGTGAGGTTGTGACGTCATCGGAGCAGGGCGGGCCGAGCCTGAACATCCTTTCGGGGTTTGTCGCGGGCAACTTCTCGTCGTACTGGCTGGGCATCGCGATCATGGTCCTTATGGGCGTGGCGTACTACATCGCGCAGATGGGCCTGGGCGGGATCATGGTGGCGCCGGCGGTCTTTGCGTTCGGGCTGGTCGCGTTCGGGTTCCTGGGCATGGGCCCGGTGACGATCGCGGTGGACAGTTATGGCCCGGTGACCGACAACGCGCAGAGTGTCTTTGAGTTGTCGACCATCGAGACGATCCCGGATATCCGCAACGAGGTCCAGCAGCAGTTTGGCTTCGAGCCCAAGTTCGAGGAGGCCAAGGCCTTCCTCGAGGAGAACGACGGCGCGGGCAACACGTTCAAGGCGACGGCGAAGCCCGTGCTCATCGGGACGGCGGTCGTGGGCGCGACGACGATGATCTTCGCGCTGATCGTCGGCTTGACGCACGGTTTGACGCAGGACATGGACAAGTTGGGCCTGATGCACCCGCCGTTCCTGCTGGGTCTCCTGGCGGGCGGCTGCATCATCTACTGGTTCACGGGGGCCTCGACGCAGGCGGTCTCGACCGGCGCGTATCGCGCGGTGGAGTTCATCAAGGCGAACATCAAACTCGAGGGCACCACGAAGGCGAGCGTCGAGGACAGCAAGCGCGTCGTGGACATCTGCACGCGGTACGCGCAGGCGGGCATGTTCAACATCTTCTTGGGCGTCTTCTTCGCGACGCTCGCGTTCGCGTTCTATGACTCGTTCTTCTTCATTGGCTTCCTGGTTTCGACGGCTCTATTCGGGCTCTTCCAGGCGATCTTCATGGCCAACGCCGGCGGCGCGTGGGACAACGCGAAGAAGATCGTCGAGACCGACCCTGGGCTGAAGAAGGCCGGGAAGGGCAAAGGGAGCGAACTCCACGCGGCGACGGTCGTGGGCGACACGGTCGGCGACCCCTTCAAGGACACCTCGTCGGTCGCGATGAACCCGGTCATCAAGTTCTCGACGCTCTTCGGCCTGCTCGCGGTCGAGTTGGCGATCAGCCTGTCGAAGGATGGATCGCACCTGACGCACGTTCTGGCCGGGGTCTTCTTCCTGGTCTCGGCATTCTTCGTGTGGCGTTCGTTCTACGGGATGCGGATCGGCGCAGAGAAGTAAGTCGGCATCTCGATTCTCTCAGCACTCACGCGCCCCGTCGAGATTCGGCGGGGCGTTTTCGTTTGTAGGAGAAGATGCGTGTCGAATCTCGCGTGAGCGGGACGTACGATGGGCCTTCATGTAGTTTCCAAGCGAGCGCCGGGCGTTCGCGAGTCGCCGATACGTTGCCGTAATTTTTTGAGGAGTCGCTCCATGTTCGACATGCCGACGCCGTTGATGACCATGTTCGCCTCGGGCGAGTTCACGCTCGCGATCACACCGACGCTGGGGAAGTTCGGCGAGGTGCCGAGCGCGTACTGGCTGGCGCCGGTGGGCGCGGTGGTGGCGCTCGTCGCGGCGAGGCTGATCGGGGCGTCAGTCCTGAAAAAGCCCGAGGGCGACAGCGAGATGATCCGGATCGCGGCGGCGGTGCGGCAGGGGGCGATGGCGTACCTCGCCCGGCAGTATCGCGTCGTCGGCATCGTGTTCGTGATGCTGATCGCGGCATTGGGCGTTCTATATCTCCTGGGCTTGCAACACTGGCTGTCGATGATCGGCGTTCCGATCGCGGGCCTCTTCTCGGGGATCTGCGGGTGGCTCGGCATGCGCATGGCGACGTCGGCCTCGGCGCGGACGGCGGCGGCGGCGAAGGAGTCACTGAATGAGGGGCTCACCGTCGCCTTCCGATCGGGCGCGGTCATGGGGCTCAACGTCGTGGGCTTCGCGCTCCTTGATGTCAGCGTGTGGTTCTTTGTGCTGCTGTCGATCGGCGACACGCTCGGGCTTCGAAGCGGCCTGCAGGACATGACGGTGATCATGCTGTCGTTCGGCATGGGGGCGTCGACGCAGGCGCTCTTTGCACGAGTGGGTGGCGGGATCTATACCAAGGCCGCGGACGTCGGGGCGGATCTTGTGGGCAAGGTCGAGGCTGGCATTCCCGAAGATGACCCGCGCAACCCGGCGACCATCGCGGACAACGTGGGCGACAACGTGGGCGACGTCGCGGGCATGGGGGCGGATCTCTACGAGTCGTACTACGGCTCGATCCTCGCGGCCGCGGCTTTGGGCACGGCGGCGACGTTCGCGATGCACCACCTCTCGCCGAGCGAGATGGTGAAGCACGGGATCTCGCTGGCGGCACTCCCCCTCGCGCTGGCGGGAGCGGGGATTCTCGCGTCGATTCTTGGCATTTTCGTCGTGCGGACGAAGGAGGGCGCGTCGTTCAGCGACCTGCTCAAGAGCCTGCACCGCGGGGTGTACGTCGCGTCGGCGGTGATCATACTCGCGGCGTTTGGGATTCCGTATCTGCTGCTGGGCGAGGCGTCGATTCCAGGGATGGTGCCGTGGTACCGGTTGGGGATCTCGATCGTCGCGGGGCTGGTGTCGGGACTGGTGATCGCGCAGTGGACGGAGTATTGCACGAGTTATGAGCATCCACCGACGCGGAGAATCGCGACGCAGGCGATGACGGGCCCGGCGACGGTGATCATCGCGGGGATCGCTGAAGGCATGAAGAGCACGTGGGCGTCACTGCTCGCGGTGGTCGTGGCGATCCTCGTGGCGTTCGTGGCGGCGGGTGGGAACGAGAACTTCCTTCTGGGGCTGTATGGCGTGTCGATCGCGGCGGTGGGAATGCTCGCGACGCTGGGCATCACGCTGGCGACCGACGCGTATGGGCCGATCGCGGACAACGCGGGCGGGAACGCGGAGATGTCCGGGCAGCCGCCGCATGTGAGGCAGCGGACGGACATGCTCGATTCGCTGGGGAACACGACCGCGGCGACGGGCAAGGGATTCGCGATCGGGTCGGCGGCGCTGACGGCGATGGCGCTCCTCGCCGCGTACGTGCAGGTGGTGCAGACGCAACTGCACAGCCAGTGCCTGGACATCAAGCAGGGCGAGGCGGTCGTGAGCAACGAGATTGTGCCGTATGCGTTCTATGGCGGACACGGTCGGTTCCGCGTGGTGTATCCGATGCACCAGGGGCACGAGATCAACTATGCCGACGGTGCGTTGCTGGTGGACATGGGACAGTTGGAGGGCGAGGAGCATCTGGATGATGTGCTCACACCGGGGCAGCACTTCTTTGTGACGGGGCTGCACGCGACGGGGGATGAACTCGATCCGGAACCCAAGCGAGCGCGAAAGTACGACCTTCGGGCGACGATCGGGCATGGCGAGCACGACCACACGCTGAAGTTCTCGGTGGTCTCGACGAACAACGCGACGGTGAAGGACGTGCTGGAGTTCTATGACGTGACGCTCACCAACCCTCGCGTGCTGGGCGGGCTCTTCCTTGGGGCGATGGTGGCGTTCCTGTTCTGTGCGCTCACGATGTCGGCGGTCGGGCGGGCGGCGTACGCGATGATGGGCGAGTGCCGTCGGCAGTTCGCGATCATCCGCAAGGCGCTGCGCGGGCAGGGGATGAGTGAGGGGGATATCTCGAACCCGGAGATGTGGCCCAAGCGGATCCAGCACGATGGGAAGGAGTATCCGGACTATGCCGAGTGCGTGTCGATCGCGACGGCGGGTGCTCAGCGGGAGATGATCCTGCCCTCGATCCTCGCGGTCGTGATCCCGATCGGTGTGGGCGTGGTGCTGAACGTGCCGGGGGTGATCGGGCTCCTAGCGGGGGCGCTGACGAGCGGGTTCGCGGTGGCGGTGTTCATGGCGAACGCGGGCGGGGCGTGGGACAACGCGAAGAAACTCATCGAGAGTTATGGGAAGATCACGGCGGACGACCTGGTGACAGACGCGTCGATGCGCGAGAAGTTGCCGATAGAGGTGCGCGAGACGCTGCTCGCGCGGGCGGAGGAACTGCGGGCGCTGGGGAAAGGCTCGACGCGGGTGTATGGCAAGGGTTCGGACGACCACAAAGCGACGGTGGTCGGCGACACGGTGGGCGATCCGTTCAAGGACACCTCGGGGCCTTCACTGAACATCCTGATCAAGTTGCTGTCGATTGTGGCGGTGGTCTTTGCCGGGTTTGTGGTGAAGTTCGGGCCGGCGGTGGGTGCGATGCTTGGGTTTGAATGAGTGGAAGGCGGTCGAGGAAGTAGACACAGGCGGGACGCCTGTGCCACGAGGGTGGGTAGGTCCTGTCGCGCGGACGATTCGCCGATGTGGCGGGGTTGTCACCTACGCTTTTCCCACGCATGTCGCACTTCCTCACTGTCGATCAGGCCCGCCGCACGTTTATTGATTTCTTTGTGAAATCGAAGGGGCACACGTTTGTGGCGTCGTCGCCGACGATCCCGCACGACGACCCGACGCTGATGTTCGCCAACGCGGGGATGAACCAGTTCAAGCCGATCTTTCTCGGGCAGGTCCAACCCGGGAGCCCGCTCGCGGGCCTCAAGCGTGCGGCGAACAGCCAGAAGTGCATCCGCGCCGGCGGCAAGCACAACGACCTCGACGACGTCGGCAAGGACACGTATCACCACACCTTCTTCGAGATGCTCGGCAACTGGTCCTTCGGCGATTACTTCAAGCAGGAAGCGATCGACTGGGCGATGGAGTTGCTCGTCGATGTGTACCACCTGCCGAGGGAGCGGCTGTACGCGACGTACTTCGAGGGGAACCCGGCGGCGGGGCTTGAGCCGGATATCGAGGCGCGGGATTTATGGCGGAAGCACCTGCCCGCGTCGCACGTCCTTCCCGGGAACATGAAGGACAACTTCTGGGAGATGGGGGACACGGGGCCGTGCGGGCCTTGCTCAGAGATCCACTTCGATCGCATCGGCGGGCGCGACGCGGCGTCGCTCGTGAACGCGAGCGATCCGGACGTCATCGAGATCTGGAACAACGTCTTCATCCAGTTCAATCGCGAGAGCGATGGCACGCTGAAGTCGCTCCCCGCGAAACACGTGGACACGGGGATGGGCCTGGAGCGGCTCGTCAGCATCCTGCAGAACAAGCGGAGCAACTATGACACGGACGTCTTCACGCCGATCTTCGGGGCGATCGAGCGATTGACCGGGGCACGCCCGTACATGGGCAAACTCGGCGCGCACGACCAGGGCGGCGTGGACACGGCGTATCGTGTGATCGCGGACCACATCCGGACGCTGACGTTTGCGCTGACGGATGGGGCCGTCCCGAGCAATGTGGGGCGCGGGTATGTGCTGCGCCGGATCCTGCGACGCGGCGTGCGGTATGGGCGGCAGATGCTCGGGGCGAAGACGGGGTTCTTCGCGGAACTCGTGCCGGTGGTGGTCGATCGCTTTGGCGAGGCGTTCCCGGAACTCAAGAGGAACCCGCAGAAGGTGATCGACGTGATCCTCGATGAAGAGGAGAGTTTCGGGAGGACGCTGGATCGCGGGATCAAACTCTTCTCTGAGGTCGCGGCGAACTCTTCGAAGAAAACCGTCTCGGGCGAAGACGCCTTCAAGTTGTACGACACCTACGGCTTCCCCATCGACCTCACGACGCTGATGGCCGAGGAGCAGGGGCTGAAGGTGGACATGGCAGGGTATGAGGCGAAGCGCAAGGAAGCGGAGGAACTCTCGCGATCGGGCGGGGCGAAGGGCGCGGGGGCCACGCCGAAACTGGAACTCTCGGGGGAGCAAGTCGCGAAGTTGTCGCACATGGGCGTGGACACGACGGACGACTCGCTGAAGTACACGCCGCACGACGTCACGGCTCATGTCCGCGCGATCTGGAATGGGCACACGTTCGACCAGTTGTCGCGGCCCACCGTTGCGCAGAAGTCGCACCCGATCGGGATCGTGCTCGAGCGGACGAACTTCTATGCGACGCAGGGCGGGCAGGAGCACGACGCCGGGCGTTTGCGCGTCGAGAGCATGGCCAAGTCGGCCGTGCATGAGCGATCCGGGGGCGGGGAGTTCATCGTCGAGAGCGTGCAGACGTTCGGCGGGTACGTGCTGCACATCGGTCACCTGTCGCGGGGCGACCTTGGCGTTGGCGACGTGGTGTCGTTGCACATCGATCGCGAGCGGCGCGGGGCGATCGCCTCGAACCACACGGCGACGCACCTGGCGAACCTGGGCCTTCGCGCGACGCTGGGCGAGGACGTGCACCAGAAAGGGTCGCTGGTCGCGCCGGATCGTCTTCGCTTCGATTTCTCGCACAACTCTCCCGTGTCGCCCGAGGAACTCGCCAGGGTTGAGTCGCTCGTGCGGGATCAGATTCGGCATGATTTCACGGTGTACGCGCAACTCGCGGAACTGGAGCCGGCGAGGAAGGTGAGCGGGCTGCGCGCGGTCTTTGGCGAGACGTATCCCAACCCCGTGCGCGTCGTGAGCATCGGGCAGCCGGTGGATGATCTGCTGGCGTCGCCCGACAACCCGGCGTGGCGCGAGGTGAGCATCGAGTTCTGCGGCGGGACGCACGTGGAATCGACGAAAGAGATCGGCGCGTTCGCGATCATCGGGGAAGAGGCCGTCGCGAAGGGCGTGCGGCGCGTTGTGGCACTCACGGGCGAGGCGGCGGCGGAGGCGATGAAGGCGAGCGAGCTGGTGCTGGCGAAGATCAGCGCGTCGTCGCTCCTACCCGACTCAGCCCTGGCGCCCGAGGTGTCGGCGCTCCTCACGCAACTGGATCAGATCGTGATGCCCGTGAGCGAGAAGTCGCGGGCGCGGGCGATGATCGGCGAGTTGCAGGAGCGGTTGAAGTCGGCGGGGAAGGCCGTGGCCGAGGCGAAGCGGGAGCAGGCGATCCACCAGGCTCGGCAGATCGCGGAGATAGCGGCGACGTCGCTCGAGCCGGTGATCGTCGGGACGCTCGACGTGGGCGAGGACCGCGCGGCGATCCAGGCGGCGGTGAAACTCGTGCGCGACAAGTGTCCCTCGAGCGCGGTGATGCTCATCAGCGCGGACGATGGGCCTGATGCAAAGGTCGCGATCCACGCGTCGGTGCCCGACGCGCTCGTGAAGCGTGGGCTGACCGCGGGGCAATGGGTGCGCGAGACGGCGAGCGTCGTGGGCGGGAAGGGCGGCGGGAAGCACGATAACGCGCAGGGCGGCGGGACGGACGTGAGCAAGGTGAAGGAGGCGGTCACCACCGCGCGGGCCGCGGGTTTCCGGATGCTGACATGAGCGAGCGAGAGCGGTTCGAGGATCGCGATGTGCAGCCGGATGATCTGGCGGGGGATCAGCCGGGTGAGCGTTGGCCGAGCGTGCCCGATCCGGCGGACACGCCCGAGGAGGATCCTCGGCTGAAGATTCCCGAGGTGCTGACGAGGCCCACGCCCGCACCGATGGCGACGGGGGAATCCAAGGGATCGTGGGCGGACGCGGCGAAGGCATGGGGCGCGGCGTTCGATTTCGTCGGGACGGTGCTGGGGGGTGTGGTCGTGGGGTATCTGGTTGATCGCTGGGCGAAGACCTCGCCCTGGGGCGTGATGATCGGGCTGGGCGCGGGGTTTGTGATGGCGTTCGTTCGGATCGTGCGGGCGAGCATCCGGGAGGATCGGAAAGCCACGGAAGAGCGGCGGCGGAACAGGGGCGATGGCGGCGGTGGCAAGTGGTGATTCCGAGGAGAAACGGTGATCACGGGCGTGGCGTTTTGGCGTGCCGAGGGCTATCCTTTCGCCCACGTTTGGACCTCCCAAACCCGGCCCAACCAAATCCGGCCAAGTTCCGTACACCGCAGTCTTTGAAGTCATGCCCGACGTGATCGCTCCATCCCGGCCTCTGCCCGACGCGGCCCGTCCGCCTCGCGGGCTGTATGCGTGCGTGGTGCTTGTCACGGGGTTGCTGGCTCTCGGGGCGGCGGTGCTCATGGCTCGGGTGCTCGATGAGCCGACGAGCGCGGCGACCCGGTCGGTGATGCTGATTGCGCTTGGGGCCGGGGTGCTCGTGTCGTTTGCGCCGGTGGTGATCCGCGGGAGCGGGGAATCGTGGGGCATGATCGTGCTCGCGACGTCGATGGTGCGGGCGATGATTGTCATGGGCGGGGCGGCCGGATTGACCATGTTGGCGGACCGGCCGATCCGTGATGAGACGCTGTGGCTGCCTTTGGTCGTGGGCCTGGTGATCTTTCTGGTGATCGAGTCGGGCGCGGCGGTGTATCTGCTGTCGCGGATGGACAAGGCCCGGCGGGCGTTCGCGGCATCGCGGAGCGTCCCGGGCGTTCGAACCTTGAGCGGGAGCGTTCACTCGTGATATCGCACGCGATCCAATCGATTCTGTTGAACGCCACGCTGGCCGCGGACCCCTCGCAGCACGTGTATGACCATCCGTTCAGGATCGGGCACGACGGGCGCTGGATGTGGTCAGGGAACATGGGGAACCTGGTCCTCAGCGGGATCATTCTGATCGTCGTCGGGCTGTATGTCGCGTCGAAGGTGAAGACGGGACCCGAGAGCCAGGGGACGGATCGCTACGTCACCAAGGGTCGATTCGCGCACATGATCGAGGTGATCTGTGTGTACATGCGTGATGACGTTGTGAAGCCGCTGCTCCACGACCGAACGAGCACGTACATGCCGATCCTGTGGACGTTCTTCTTCTTTATTCTCGTGAACAACCTGCTGGGCCTGCTCCCGATCATGGACGTGGTCCACCTGCTCAACAAGGATTGGGCCGAGGCCCATATCACGCCGATCGGCGGCACCGCGACGCAGAACATCTGGGTCACGGGCGCGCTGGCGATCCTCGCGTGCATCGTCTTCAACGTGGCGGCGATCGCCCGCCTTGGGATCGGCGGGTACCTGAAGCACCTGACGGGCGGCGCGCCGCTCATCGTGGCCCCGCTCATCTTCGTGCTCGAGTTCGCCGGGCAGATCCTCATCAAGCCGATCGCTCTGGCGCTTCGTCTCTTCGCGAACATGACGGCGGGGCACATCCTGCTCGCGACGCTGCTGGGCTTCTTCTCCATCTGGAACGTCGAGAGCGTCGGCGCCCCGATCAAGGGGGGCGTCTCGATCATCGCCTTCTTCGCGGCGATGGCGATCTTCTTCCTCGAACTCTTTGTCGCCTTCCTCCAGGCGTTCATCTTCACGTTCCTCGTGGCCGTCTTCATCTCGCTGATGGACCACCACGACGACCATTCCCACGAACATTCGGAGCATGGGCACGACCACGGGCACGCCCATGCCCACGGGCACGAGCACGCCCACGCGTGAATAACGGCCCCCACTGCTCCTTCGGGGAATGTTCCGAGGAGCGATCCAACCGCCCGTGACGATTGAAAGGACGATTTGAAATGAAGATTCTCGCAGGTTCCAAGGCCATGTTCCTCACCGCAGCCGCCGCTCTTGCTGCGACGTCGACCGACGTGCTCGCGCAGGCGGGCGAGGCGGCCGCCGCCTCCAGCACGGGCAAGGGCCTGGCCGTGCTTGGTGCGGGCATGGCGGTGGTTGGTGGCGGTCTGGGCATCGGCCTGATCGGCAAGGGCGCGGTCGAGTCGATCGCCCGTCAGCCCGAGGCCGCCGGCAAGATCCAGATCAACATGATCCTCGCGGCCGCCCTTATCGAGGGTGCGACCCTCTTCGCCGTCGCCGCCGGCTTCCTTGCCAAGTAATCCAATCCTCGGCGGGCGTAAGCGCGCCCGCCGATGGTTTCTCGCGATCGAATCAACACTCACGGAGTCGAACCGATGATGCTTTCTCCGACACTCTTCGCGAACGTGATGCTCGCTATGGCTGAGCCCGAGGCTGGGCACGCCGCCGGTGATGCTCACGCCGCTCACAAGCCGCTCGAGGCGATGCCCGGGATTCCAGAGGGCACGATCACGGGGATCATGGCGGTCGTGATCTTCCTCGTGGTCTTTGCGGTGCTCGCGGTCAAGGTCTGGCCGACGATCGCGAGGGGTCTGGATGAGCGGGCGAAGAAGATCAAGGACGAGATCGACGCCGCCCAGCAGGCGAAGGTGCAGGCGAAGGAGGCTCTGGAGCAGTACCAGCAGTCGCTCGCCCAGGCTCGCGTCGAGGCGCAGAAGGAGATCGACAAGGCCCGCGCCCAGGCGCAGGTGATCGCGGCGGAACTGAAGACCAAGGCCGACGCCGAACTCGGGCAGATGCGCGAGAAGGCGATGCGTGACATCGAGGCCGCCAAGCGGGCCGCGATCGCCGAGGTCTACTCGCAGACGGCGTCGCTCGCGTCGACAGTCGCGGGCAAGGTGCTGAAGCGTTCGATCAACTCGGGCGACACGCAGTCGTTGGTGGAGGAGTCGATCCGCCAACTCGAGACGGCCGGCCGCTGATCGGCGTGTGTTTCGCGAGTCCCAACCGCTGTAGAACAGAAACCCGAGGCCCGACCATGCCGTTCTCTGCCGCCCAGCCCGACACCGTCGCCCAGAACTACGCGAAGAGCCTGTACGAACTGGCGGACAAGGCCGGCGGGCGCTCAAACGTGGAGACCACGCTCGCGGAGATCGAGGAGATCCTCGAACTGGCGCGGGAGAACCCTCGGTTCGCCGAGTTTCTCTCGTCGCAGGCCCTGGGCGCCAAGACGCGCTCGCCCAGCCTCGACTCGATCTTCAAGGGTCGCGTCTCGCCGCTCGTGCTCCGGTTCATCCACGTGCTAAACGAGAAGGGGCGCCTGCCCAACCTGCCGGCGATCGCGACGGCGTTCGACGCGATCGTGCAGGAGAAGTTCGGGCGCGTCGAGGTCGATGTCTTCACGGCCGAGCCGCTCTCGCCGAATGACCTCGGACAGATCCGCGACCGCCTCTCCAAGGCGCTGCACAAGGACGTCGTGACGCATCCCTACGTGGACGCGTCGATGATCGGGGGCGTGAAGTTGCGCATCGGCGACCAACTCGTCGATGGCTCCGTCGCGACGAAACTCCGCACCCTCAAGGACCAGATCGCCCGCGACGGCGGAGCCTCGCTCCGGGCCCACTTCGACCGCATCCTCGGCGACTAATCGCCAGTTTGGACCCACTCATGGCGAAGAAGACGATCAGCAGCGTGGACGTCAAGAACAAGCGCGTCCTCATCCGCGTGGACTTCAACGTCCCGCTGGAGAACGGCACGATCACCGACGACCGTCGCATCCAGGCGGCCGTCCCGACGATCGACTCGGTCACCTCGCGCGGCGGGATGGCGATCCTCGTCTCGCACCTAGGTCGCCCCGAGGGGAAGGGCTTTGAGCCCGAGCACTCGCTGAAGCCCTGTGCCGCGCACCTCAGCAAGATCCTGGGGCGGCCCGTCGGATTCCCGTCGCACGACTGCACCGATGCCGCCGCGGCCCAGGCCGTGCAGGGCATGAAGCCCGGCGAGGTGGTCCTGCTCGAGAACCTCCGCTTCCACAAGGGGGAGAAGAAGGGCGATCCGGCGTTCGCGGCGAAACTCGCCGGGCTGGCCGATGTGTACGTGAACGACGCCTTCGGCACGTGCCACCGTCCTGACGCGTCGATGGTCGCCGTCCCGAACGCGATGAAGGGAAAGCCCCGCGTGTGCGGGTTCCTCGTCGAGAAGGAGATCAAGTATCTCTCGTCGGCGATCGCGAACCCGGCGCGCCCGTTTGTGGTGGTGCTGGGCGGTGCAAAGGTCTCGGACAAGTTGCCCGCGATCGAGAACCTCCTGCCCAAGGCCGACACGGTGATCGTCGGCGGGGCGATGGCGTACACGTTCCTGCAGGCGCTCGGGCAGCACGTGGGCACGAGCCGCGTCGAGACCGACCGCCTGAACGACGCGAAGCGGATCATCGAACTCGCCGCGACGCGCAAGGCCGAACTCCTGCTGCCGACGGATCACGTCTGCTCGACGCAGTTCGATCAGTTCTCGGGGACGATCGAGGTGCAGGAGACGATCAAGGACGGGTTCATGGGGCTGGACATCGGGCCGAACTCGCAGGCCGCGTTCTCCAAGGCGATCCGTGCGGCGAAGTCGGTCGTGTGGAACGGGCCGATGGGCGTCTTCGAGTGGGCCCCCTTTGCCGTGGGCACCAAGACCGTCGCGAAGGCGATGGCGGAGGCGACGAAACTCGGCGCGACGACGATCGTCGGCGGCGGGGACTCGGCGGCGGCGGTCGAGAAGTTCGGCCTCGCCGACTCGATGTCCCACGTCTCGACGGGCGGCGGGGCGAGCCTGGAAATGCTCGAGGGGCACAAGTTCGAGTCGGTTGAACTGCTCGACGCGTAGGGCACGCGAACACACGATTGCTATTACACAAACGCCGCGTGAGAGACACTCACGCGGCGTTGTTCATTCAGGGATGGTCCATGAACTCATGCGGACTCTTTGCGCTTCGCGACGCGGAGGTCGGTGAGCGGCTTGGGATTCTCGACGTCGTCGGCGTCGATGCGATATTCCACGCCGTCGTTGTCCATGTCGGGGAGGTGGTACATCATGGGGAGCATGAGTTCCTCCATGACCGAGCGGAGGGCGCGGGCGCCGGTGTCGCGGGCGACGGCCTTCTGGGCGATCGCGAGGAGGGCGCCCTTGGTGAAGGTGATCTTCGCACCCTCGAGCGAGAAGAGGTGCTGGTACTGACGCACGATCGCGTTCTTGGGCTCGGTGAGCACGCTGACGAGCGCCTCGGCGGAGAGGGGCATGAGCGGGGCGAGCACGGGGAGGCGACCGACGAACTCGGGGATCATGCCGAACTCGATGAGGTCGTCCGGGGTGACCTGCCCGAGGATCTTCGCCTGCTCGACGCCGTCGTCGGTCTCGCGCTGGGTGACGCTGAAGCCGATGCGTGACTTGCCGATGCGCCGGCGGATGATGTCGTCGAGCCCGACGAACGAGCCGCCGCAGATGAACAGGATGTTGGTCGTGTCCATCTGGATGTACTGCTGCTCGGGGTGCTTGCGGCCTCCCTGTGGGGGGACGTTGCTGACGGTGCCCTCGAGCATCTTGAGGAGGCTCTGCTGGACGCCCTCGCCCGAGACGTCGCGGGTGATGCTGACGTTGTTGGAGGTCTTGCCGACCTTGTCGATCTCGTCGATGTAGATGATGCCGCGCTGGGCGGCCTCGAGGTCAAAGTCGGCGGCCTGGAGGAGTTTGAGGAGGAGGTTCTCGACGTCCTCACCGACATAGCCGGCCTCGGTGAGGGTCGTCGCGTCGCCGATGGCGAAGGGGACCTTGAGGAGTTTCGCCATCGTCTTGGCGAGGAGAGTCTTGCCCGAGCCGGTCGGCCCGATCATGAGGATGTTGGACTTGTCGAGTTCCACGGACCCGGCCTCGGCGGACTCGAGGTGGAGCAGTCGCTTGTAGTGGTTGTGGACGGCGACGGCGAGGGAGCGTTTGCCCAGGTCCTGGCCGATCACGTACTGATCGAGGTATTCCTTGATCTCACGCGGCGCGGGGATCTCGCGGAGGGAGTGGCTGACCGAGGAGACGCGGCGCTTCTCCTGGCGGAAAATGTTCTGGCACAACTCGGTGCAGTGGGTGCAGATATAGACGGTGTTGGGTCCCTCGACCATGGGCCCGACGTCACGGCTGGTTTTGCCGCAGAACGAGCAGGTCGTGACCTTCCGCCCGCGGAAGGAGCCCGCGTCGCCGCCGTTTGCCCCGCCGTCATTCCCGTCCGTCCGCTTCGCCATGCTCGCCTCTCATCCCAAGGAGTGTTGCCCCGGTCATGGGGGCCTGGAAGTAGGTTCGGCTGCGCCCGCCGAACTGCTGCAAGTCTATCGACGCACGCTCCCGCAGGCTGCATCCTCGCGTCGCGCAAAGGCGGCGTCAAGACGTTTCGTCCGCAGGGACCGCCTCATCGGCACAATCGTCGCTGCTTCTCGACCATTATCAGACACCCGGACGTTCGCCGACCGAGTGGGCGGCGTTCCTATCGGGTCCGTTTCGTTTCTGAGGAAGCGTTGGTTCCCGAACCAGAGTTCTTCAGCCGCTCGACCATCACCCGGCGGGTCGCGTCGTATTCCTCGGGCGTGATCTGGCCCCGGTCACGCATTCGGCGGAGATCCTCGAAGATCCCGTGATCGCCGGACTCGGATAGGCCGCGCTTGGCGCGTCGGACGATCCACCAGCCTATCCCAGCACCCACGAGCACGAGGACGATGGTGACGCCCAGCCACATAGCGACCTCGAGCACCTTCGTCTCGTCGCGCACCGCGAGCGTTGGCGAGAGGAGCCACTGGGAGGGCGCGTGGGTCTGGCTCGCGAGAAGTGTCCCGATCATGGTCGGCGTCAGGCGTTGCCCGAGGCGATCGCCTCGCGGATGGGCAGGAGCAACCCGGGGACGACGCGCGTCTCGAGCAACTCCTCGCCGATCCCCGAGAGTTTGTCGAAGATCTTGGGGAGGTCGGCGACGTCGTTCACGGGCCCGAACTTTCGGAGCGTGAGATAGACCGAGATCGGGTCTTGCCCGTCCGCGGGGTCCTTCGGTTGAGACGAGGGCGAGGGCCTGGTCTTGACCTCGAAGTGGACCTCCAGATCGCCGGGCCTGCCAAGGGCGAACCCGATCATGGGTTGGCAATCGATCGGCATCGCGCCGGGGACATCGAGCAGCGTCGCGAGGGGCGAGCCGGGAATGAGGGCTTCGAGGACGATCGCGTCGTGGTTCCCGCCGGCGGCGAGGTCGAAGCCATACATCAGTTCGATGTAGTCCACGTCGAGGGCCGTCACGGAGAGATAGACCGGCGCGAGGGAGAGGACGCTCTTGTGGAGGGCGTAGCCCTCGGCGAGGGTGGCGGGGTTGACGCATCCCGAGCGGATGTTGGCGGCGCGGCAGGCGAGCCAACGGTGCGGCATGTCGGACTGGGGCGACTCGAGCGCGAGCTCATCGCGGAATCGGCGGAAACTCGCCATGTGCGAGAACTGGCGGCGGATGCGCTCGAAGAACTCGAGGACCGTCTCCCGTGTCTTGGGGAGTTCGAGTTTCACGTTCAACTTCTGGTTGACGTAGAAATCGGTGCACAGGGCCTTGTAACTGTCGGAACTCATCGAGGAGGCTCCTCGTGGAGGGCATTCGTGGCGCCGATGGTGGCGGCGTGGGAAGGACTTTAGGTCGCCGCGGCGCGGGGTGGTGTTCGGGTGGCGTGAGCCTTGTCAAGCGGGGATGCGTCGAGCAGCCACGACGCGATATCACGGGCGTCGGCGAGCGATTCGACGACGCGGTCTGCCCCGGCAGCGTGGAGGTCGGCGGTGGTGTGCACGCCCGTGGCGACGCCCAGAACACGGTGCCCATGAGCGCGCGCACAGCGGACGTCGTGCGGTGTGTCGCCGATGATCGTCGTTCGCGTGACGCCGAATCCTGCGGACTTGGCTCGGGCCGTGGCAATGGGCGGGAGATGCTCGCGGTCGGGGGGCGTATGGGGCGAGTCGTCGCCCCAGGCGTGCACGGGGAACCACGAAGGATCGATGCCCGCGGCGTGGAGTTTCAGGCGGCCTGTCTCAGGAAAGTTTCCGGTAAGGACGCCCAGGACCGACTCGGTGTGTCGCGCGCGCAGGAGTGTGAGAAGTTCGAGCACACCCGCGAGCGCGTAGGCCGAGCCGGGGGCTTTGAGCATTGGTTCGAGGTGGCGGCGATACGCCCCGCGCATGGCATGGATGTTCGCGGGCGACGCGTCAAGGGAGTTTCGTTCGAGCATGTCCCCCAGAATGAGCGGATCGAGACGGCCCGCGAAGTCGATGCCATCGATCTCGAAGGTGTCGCCGAAGAGTTCGCGCCCCGCGGCGTGCATGGCGCGGAGGCCCGCCCTTTGGGACTTGAGCATGGTGGCGTCGATGTCGAAGAGGAGCAGGTGCATGGCGAATGGAGTCGTGCGGTGCGTGGATTGGTGTTGGTGAATCTGGGACGATGAACGGCGGTGAAGTATTGACCTACCGGCGAATCACAAAGCCTGTTTCGCCTTCGACCACTGGGATCGGGGCGTGGTGCTGGGTCGAGATGTTGCGGGCGAGCACCTCGTTCAGGCGGGCGAGGAATCGCGAGACCTCGGCCTCGTCGCCCTGCGCTTCGAGCGTGACCGAGAAGTCAGGTGCAGGGTCGTTCCGGACCCAGCCCGCGATGGCGAACCCATTTGCAAGGTCCCTGGTCGTGGCCCGGAAGCCGACGCCCTGGACGCGACCAAAGTAGACGGCTCGGCGACGATGCATGGCGGATTGTTGGCGAATCGATGGTGTTGATCGGGGTGAAGATGGGCGAATCGAGTGGTCCGAAAAGAATTGAGTGGGCGAAAGTTGACGGATTTGTTGGCACTCGGCGAATCCTGTGCTACGTTTCTAGTGGACCGGATGCAGGCGCCTCCGTGCTGCGCAAGGGCAAAGGCTCGGCCAATAAAGCCCCGCAGAAGATTCGTGACCTCGCCTGTGGATATCCCGTCCTCTGGACACGCCGCGTCGCCGAAGGGCGATTCGGAAGAGCAAGGTGCATGTGAGCGGGCCGTCGTTCGGACGCCCGCATGATTGGCCGTCCAGAGGTCGTGGCTCGTTCTCGGTCGTTGAACACAATTCCAGATGCGTGGGTGGTGGTCTCGACCAGTCGGAATCCTCGCGAGAGGTGCGTCCGAGTGGCGGGGCGACGGGACGATTTGTGCCGGGGCATTTCCACGACAACTCGGATCGTGAGCGTGTGCGCGACGCGGCGGACATCGTGCGCGTGGTGGGCGAGCACGTCTCGCTCAAGGCGCGCGGACGAGAGTTTGTCGGCTTGTGCCCGTTCCACGACGACCACAAGCCGTCGATGAACGTCGTGCCGGCGAAGGGGATCTTCCACTGCTTCGTCTGCGGCACCGGGGGCGATGTCTTCAGTTTCGTGCAGCGGTTCCACAAGATGGAGTTCCGCGAGGCGCTGATGTATCTCGCGGAGCGGTTCGGCGTGGAGTTGACGCCGGTGTCTTCGCGTGAAGGGACCACACCGCAGGGTCCGAGCCGGTCGGACCTGTACGAAGCGAACGCGACGGCCCTGAAGTTCTTCCGCACGATCCTTGGCGACGCGAACCACGGCAAGGCGGGGCGGGACCTCATCGAACGTCGGGGCATCGCGAGCGAGATGGTCGAGCAGTTCCAGGTCGGGCTCGCGCCGGATCGGTGGGACGGGCTGTGCCTTCGCATTTCCCAGTTGCGGCTTGATCCGCAGGATTTTCTCGACGCGGGGCTCATCAAGACGCGCGACGACGGGAGCGGGCGCTACGACACGCTGCGGAATCGCCTGATCTTCCCCATCCACGACCAGATCGGTCGCGTGGTGGCGTTCGGCGGGCGACGCGTGGACGACGAGGACGAGCCGAAGTATCTCAACTCCCCCGAAACGCGCGTCTTCCGCAAGTCGGCGACGATCTATGGGCTGCACCACGCGGCGAAGTCGATCCAGCAGACACGCATCGCGATCATCACCGAGGGGTACACCGACGTGATCGCCTGCCACCAGGGCGGGTTCACGAACGCCGTCGCGACCCTGGGCACGGCACTCACGCGCGAGCACGCGGCGATCCTGCGGCGGTTGTGCGACGGCGTGGTGCTGCTCTTCGATGGCGACGAGGCTGGGCAGCGGGCGGCCGATCGCGCGGTGGAGGTCTTCTTTGCCGAGCCGTTGGACGTGAAGATCTGCACGCTGAACCGGTTCACCGACGCGAAGGATCCGGACGAGTTGCTGAAGCGGCCCGAGGGTCGCGAGGTGTTCGAGCGTGCGATCGCGGCGTCTCAGGACCTGCTGACGTTCCGCTTCGCGCGGCTTCGCGAGCGGTTGAATGGGGCCGGGGTGGCGGCGTTGTCGCGGGCGATCGACGAGGAACTGGCGCGACTCGCGGAGTTGGGACTTGCGGATGTGCCGCCGGTGCGTCAGGCGTTGATCGTGCGGCAGATCGCCGGGCTCGCGGGGCTGGACGAATCCACGATCCGGCGCGCCATCCCGATGGGACGAGGCAAGCGAACTACCGCAAGCGATGGCCCGGATGCGCAGGAGCAATCTCGGCGGCTTTCGCTCGCGAGGCTCTCACGCGGGACGCTCACGCCGGGCGAGCACATGCTTGGGTGCGTGCTGTGCGATGGCGCGCTGTGGTCGCGAATGAGTGATGCGGAGCACGAGTGGCTCTCGCCGCCGACGTTTGCCGATCCGACTGTGGCGCGGCTCGCGGGGACGGTGCACGATCTCGGGCTGGCCGGGGACGAACCGACGCTGGCGCACGTGCTCTCGGCGACGGAGGATTTGGAACTGAAGGACGCGGCGATCTCGCTGCGGACCCGGATGGACTCGGAGACGCTGGGGAATGCCGAGCAGTTGCTGGCTCATTTCGAGGCTTGCCGGACGAGGCTGCGGCTCGATCGGGCGTCGGGGAATCCCGCAGGAGGCGAGGCGGAGTTGAAGCCCGCGCTGGAGGCGCGGGTCCAGGAGCAGAGGCGATTGCACACGGAGATCGGCGGCGATCGACGCGTGCTTCCCAAGCCAAGGGTGTGAGTGTGTTTGCGATGTGTGGGTCGGTGTGGTGTGTGCGTGCCAGTGGAAGAGGAGTGGAACGTGATCGGCAATCTCCATCCAACGGTCTACGGCCTGATCGAGTCCGGGCGTTCGCGCGGCTGGATCAGTTACGAGGAACTCAACGCGGCGATGCCCGACGCGATGGTCGACCCGGCGCGCGTCCACGACCTGCTCATCGTCCTCGACCACGTGGGCATCGAACTGGTCGACGAACTGGAGTATCGCGCTCGGGCCTTCCGGGCGTCGCGCGAGATGGCCGGGGACGCGACGAACGCCAAGGGCCAGCGCGCCATGACCGTCGCCGGCGGCGAGCGCGAGGGCGAGTCGGCCGCCCTGCGCGCCAAACTCCATGCGGCGACGCGCCCGGAGCCCGAGAGCAAGGAGGACGCCGAGGCCGCCGCGTTGCACCGCGAGTTGATCGAGGCCGCCACCGAGGTCGCGGGGACGCGCCTCGACGATCCCGTGCGGATGTACCTCTCGCAGATGGGCTCGATCCCTCTCCTCTCGCGCGACGAGGAGGTGCGACTGGCGAAGAAGATCGAGTTCACGCGGATGGTCTTCCGTCGGCGATGCCTCGAATGCGACCACATTATCGCGGGCGTGGCGGACATCGCGCGCCAGGTGCTCGAGGGGCGGCTGCCGTTCGATCGAACGATGCGGCTGTCGTCCTCCGAAGAAAACTCGCGTGATCGCATTCTCAAGCGTCTCCCCGAGAACCTGAAGACGATCGATCTCCTCCTTGCCGCGAATCGCGACGACTGGACGAATCTGGAGAACTCCCGTGCCGCGGGCGATGAGAAGGGCGTGAGCCAGATCGCCGCCCGGATAGCGTCGCGTCGCGGGCGCATGGCGATCCTGAGCGAGGAACTCTGCGTGCGCACCGGGCGGATCATCCCGCTCATGCGCAAACTGCGCTCGATGGCGAAGAAGATGGTCGATCTCGAGCAGGAGATCCGCATCGCCACGGGCAAAGCCCGCGCCAAGGGGCGCTTCGCCCGCCTCCAGAAGCAGTACGAGCCCGAGGATATCGAGGTCCTGCGCGAGGAACTCGCGGGGATGCGCTCGCTCGTCCTCGATGATCCCGCGACCCTCGTGCGGCGCATCCGCGAGATCGCAACGGTCTTCTGGGAGTACGAGCAGGCCAAGCGAGACTTGTCCGGCGGCAACTTGCGCCTCGTTGTCTCGATCGCGAAGAAATACCGCAACCGCGGGCTGTCGTTCCTCGACGTCATCCAGGAGGGGAACACAGGGCTTATGCGCGCGGTGGACAAGTACGAGTACAAGCGCGGCTACAAGTTCAGCACGTACGCGACGTGGTGGATCCGCCAGGCGATCACGCGCGCTATCGCCGACCACGCGCGGACGATCCGCATCCCCGTCCACATGATCGAGACGATGACGAAACTGCGGAACATCCAGAAGGCGATCCTGCAGGAGTTCGGGCACGAGCCGTCGGTCGAGGAACTCGCCGACAAGGCCGGGCTTTCGGCGACGGAGACCCGGCGCGTCCTGAAGATCAGCCGGCACCCCGTCAGCCTCGATCGTCCGATGGGCGAGAACGAGGACAGTTCCTTCGGCGAACTCATCGAGGACGATCGGCAGTTGACGCCGGCCGATGTCGCCGCCCAGGACATGCTCCGCGGTCGCATCGAGGCCGTGCTGAAGACGCTGACCTATCGCGAGCGCGAGATCATCAAGTTGCGCTATGGCATCGGCGATGGATACACCTACACGCTCGAGGAAGTCGGGCGGATTTTCAAGGTCACGCGCGAGCGTGTGCGCCAGGTCGAGGCCAAGGCGATCCGCAAGCTCCAGCACCCAGTGCGAGCGCGGAAACTCGAGGGCTTCGTCCACTCCGATCCTCAGGCGACCTCGCGAGTGGTCCGTGTCGAGGTGACGGTCCGTAGAACGCGATCGAAGGCGGCGGCACCGTCGGACACCCCGAACGGCGAGATGTGATCGAACGAGCCTGATCACGGACTCTGGCATGGGGACGCGCAGATGCCCCTAACGGAACCCGTTCTGTATTAACACCATGGCCCGGGAGTTAGGGGTTTCCCTAGACTTTCTCGTCCGTTCGGTCGATGTGCATACTGGAAGCGTTTGCACGAGGAAGGCCGACGGGCGCAGGACGCCCCATGACCCAGAGCATCAAAGCCGCCATGTCCGATCCCAAAGCCAGTTCCGCTGGGGTGCCGCTGAAGGACCCGGGTCGGATTCCCGACGCCGAGCGTCGCCCCTCGTCGTTGCTGCCCCCCGCGACGCTGGTGAAATGGCTGCGCGACATGCTGCTCATCCGCGAGTTCGAGAACCGTTGCGCTCAGTCATACCAACACGCAAAGATCGGCGGGTTCTGCCACCTGTACACGGGGCAGGAGGCCGTCGCCGTCGGCACGGTCGCCTCGATCAACCACGACGACCCGATCATCACGGCGTATCGCGACCACGGGCACGCCCTGGCGCGCGGCATGGACCCCGGCGCGTGCATGGCCGAGATGTATGGCAAGATCACCGGCTGCGCCAAGGGCAAGGGCGGGTCGATGCACATGTTCGACAAGCCCAACTGGCTCTTCGGCGGGCACGGAATCGTCGGCGCCCAGACGCCCGTCGGCCTGGGCCTCGCCTTTGCCGCCAAGTATGAACTCGAGGTCCTCAAGACCGGCGTGCACGGCGGGCCCGCGAAGAAGAAGGTCGCGCTCGCGTTCCTCGGCGACGGCGCGCTCAACCAGGGCGCGCTCCACGAAGCGATGAACCTCGCGGGCCTCTGGGACATCCCCGTCATCTTCATCGTCGAGAACAACGGCTACTCGATGGGAACGGCGATCGCCCGCGGAACGACCATGGCGCACGACCTCACCAAGAAGGCCGACGCGTATGGCATCCGTGGCGCGACGATCGACGGGCTCGACATCATGGACCTCTACGACGACTTCAGGCCGCTCGCCGACTGGTGCCGCGAGAACCAGAAGCCGGCCTTTGTCGATCTCAAGACCTATCGCTATCTCGGGCACTCGATGTCGGACCCGCAGAAGTACCGCACGAAGGAAGAGGTCGACGAGTTCAAATCGCGGGACTCGATCGATCGCCTGGCGCACCACCTGATGAGCGAGCGCAAGGGATCCGACGGGCGGCCCGTCCTCTCCGAGGCGATGTTCATGGACATGCAGACGGAACTCAAGGAGATCGCCAAGAAGGCGGTGGACTTTGCCGAGGCCTCGCCGGTGCCTGACATGAGCGAGTTGTACACCGACGTGCTGCTGAACCCGATGCCCAACATGAGCCCGATGGGCGAGTACACGCACGGCTCGAAGAACCCGCTGCTCTGAGTCTTGGCGCTCTCGTCCCGGACGTTCATGGCCGGGATTCCTGTGCGGAATCTCCAACTTTCACGTGGTTCGACCTTCTCGGACTCATGTGAGCGGCGTGTGGTTCTCTGCGTTTCCGGACGTTGAGCCGAGCGAGTAGGGCAAGCGTGCGCGACTCGGCGGCCCGTGATTGGGGGTTCGCATCGGATTGGGGCCATGTCGGGGTCGATGACCGTGGGAAGCGGCGGCGTGTTCCCGACTCCTTGGGAGACGCGATCGACCGCGAGTGGGAGGAATCGATCATGGTTCGCAACCTTGTGGGCGTGCTCGTGAGCGTCTTTGTGATCAGCGTGATTGCGGCGGTGGCGATGGCTATCGCGGGGCAGGTGATGCCCGAGTCGATGAAGGCCGACGGTGCGGGGATCGCGTCCAATGCGTGGATGGCGGCGAGCATGATCGTCTCGCTGATCGCCGCATGTATTGGCGGGATCATCGTGGCGGCGATCACCAAGCAGCCGAAGGCGGCGATCGCGCTCGCGGCGCTCGTTGTCGTGCTGAGCCTGGGTGAGCGGTATCTCCCGCCGATGGTCTCGCAGGCGCACGCCTCGACGACGATGATCGCGGAGAAGACGGGCGTGATCGACACGGTGGACCAGCCCGCGAAGCCCGGTTGGTTCATGCTCGCCGATTCGTGCATCGCGGGGTTGGGCGTGATGCTGGGCGCGCGCGTCTCGGGGGCCAAGTCGCTTCCCAAGCCCAAGAAGAAGGACTAAAGCGTCCCGACCAGATTGCCCGGCGAGTCGGAAGGCTTACCGCGTGACGCGTGAGGGCGCGCCGATGTCGCGACGCATCACTTTCCCCTCGAACTCGATGAGGTCGCAGGCGGCATACGCCTTGGCGCGGGCCGCCTCGAGCGTTGGGCCCAGGCCCGTCACGCCAAGGACTCGACCGCCGGCGGTCACGACCTCGCCGCGCTCGTTGAGTCTGGTCCCGGCGTGATCGACAGCGACGCCCGGGAGGGCCTCGGCCTTGTCGATGTTGTGGATGGGGATATTGAGCCGGGGCTTCTCGGGATAGCCGCTGCTCGCGAGGACCACGCAGCAGGCGCTCGCGGCGTTCCACGTGACCTCGCACTCGTCGAGCCTTCCCTCGCATGTCGCGACGACGAGTTCGAGAAGGTCGCTCGTGAGTCGGGCCATGAGCGGCTGGCACTCGGGATCGCCGAAGCGGCAGTTGAACTCGAGGACCTTGGGTCCAGCGGGCGTGAGCATGATGCCGGCGTAGAGCACGCCGCGATAGTCGATTCCTTCGCGCCGGAGGGCATCGACGCTTGGCACGAGGATCTCGCCCTCGATGCGCGACATAAGTCCGTCATCGATGAGCGGTGAGGGGCAGAAGGCGCCCATGCCGCCGGTGTTGGGGCCTGTGTCGTTGTCGCCGAGGCGTTTGTGGTCCTGGCAGGGAGGCAACACGAGGATGGTGCGCCCATCGGTGATCGCAAGGACGGAGACCTCGACACCGGCGAGTCGCTCCTCGACGACGATCTGTCGCCCGGCCTCGCCGAAGACCTTGCGCACGCCAATGTCCTCGATCGCGCGGAGACCCTCAAGAAGAGTGCCGGGCACGATGACGCCCTTGCCCTTGGCGAGGCCCGCGGCCTTGATGACGGGGAGGTCCGGGCGGGCGAGTTGGTACGCCTTGCGGATCGCGCTCTCCCGCTCGATCTGCTGGTTGATGAACGCGCGACGCTCGGCGGGATCTCGATACTGATCGGCCTTGGACCAGAGCGCGGCGAGCGTGTCGTCGTCGGCCTGGATGCGTGACTCGAAAAACCGCCTCGCCCCCTCGGGATCGGTGAAGGAGCGTCCCTCGGCCGTGGGAATGGAGGCCCCGCGCATGAGTTGCTTGGCCCACGCCTTGTCGGCCTCGAGGCGGGCGCCCTCGGCGCCGGGACCGAAGACGAGCACGCCGACGCCGCGGAGTTTGTCGGCGAATCCTTCCGCGAGCGGATCCTCTGGGCCGATGATGGCGACATGGATGCGTTCACGCGTACAGAACTGCTCGAGGCGATAGATCTCGCGGATGCTCACGGGAACATCGACGGGCTTGCCGAGTTCGCGCAGGCCCGGGTTGTCGGGATGGGTGATCCAGAGCGTGCCGAGGCGTGGCGACTGGACCAGTTTGCGGGCGAGCGCGTGCTCGCGCCCGCCGCCACCGATCAGGAGGACATTGAGAGAGTGCGGGAGCGCCGACGGGTTTGGCATCCCCGATGGTACCGCCTGGAGAGCGTCGGCAGGAGACGAGGGTGGCTCCTAACCTCAACCGTTAGCGGCAATCTTGCCCGGCGTGAGCCGCGAGGGTCGCCAAGGCGGAGGCGTGGACCATGCGAATTCCGAAGGTCTCGGTGGTATGGCGGGCCATGACCGCGGCAGTGACGATGTCGGTCGTCCTCGCCGGCGTCGCGCGCGCGGGCGAGCCCATTGTTGTGGACTCCTGCGACGACCCCGCGACGTGGAAGGTGATCACGGCCGAGGGCGTCGAGTTGAAGGTCCACGCCGACGACGCGCCGAGCGGGCGGTGCCTGCGCCTCGACTTCAACTTTGTCACCGGGGGTGGATACTGCATCGTGCAGCGCGACTTTGCGCGCGCCCTTCCGGAGAACTTCGAGTTCACAGCCCGCCTCCGCGGAGATGCACCGGCAAACAACCTGGAGTTCAAACTCCTCGACATCGAGCCGGGCGAGCACGGCACACCCGAGAGCGAGAGCGTCTGGTGGGTGAACAAGCGCCGGTTCGAGTTCCCGCGCGAGTGGACGACGCTGCGCTACAAGGCGAGGCGCTTTGAGTTCGCGTGGGGGCCGAATCACACGCTGCGACCTGAAAACGTTTCCAGAATCCAGTTCGCGATTGCCTCGGCCGAGGGCGGCCGGGGATCGGTGTGGCTGGATGATGTGACCTTTCGCGAGTTGCCGCCGACGAATCCGAACCCGCCGGCGATGCGCGCGACAGCATCGAGCACCCACCGGATGGTGTCGCTCGTGCAGCGTGTGCTCAATGTCAAGCATGCCGGGCAGGGACCGTTCGAGGCCTGGCAGCCTGCACCACAGGATCGATCGCCCATCGTCACGATCGACTTCGGTGGCACGCGCGAGTTCGGCGGGGTGGAGATCGAGTGGGAAACCCCTCCAAAGTCGGTCCGCGTCGAGACATCGAGCGTTGGAGTTGGTGAGAACGCCAGATGGGAGATTGTGGGCACGTACGCGGATCTGCTCGCGAACTCCACGACGCGCACTCCTATGCAGGATGGCGAGGCCGAGGGTGTGCGGCTCGTGATGGAACTGGGTGAAACACGGCCTTCGATCCGGGCGATCCGCGTGCGCGAACCGGACTATGGCGTCTCCATGAACGCCTTCTGGGCGAGTGTCGCCCGTGACGTGCCCGCGGGCACACTCCCTGCGGCGTGCAGTGGAGTTCAGACGTACTGGACCGTGCTCGGCGCGCCCGAGCATGAGAACGAGGCGCTCATCGCGACGGATGGTCGGATCGAGGCGTTCAAGTTGGGTCCGTCGCTGCAGCCGGTGCTGTTCGTGGAGGAAGGCCCCGACGAGGGCAAGCGTGCTCACATGGTCGCGTTCCATCCTCAGGCCGCGACGTTGGCCGAGGGTCATCTGCCGATCGCCAGCGTGACGCTCGCGAGCGATGAGGGCGACACGATCCATATCGAAGCGTTTGTCACTCCCCACGCGACGACGCCCGTGCTCATGGCGCGGTACGAGTTCGAGATGGCCGCCCGTGACCATGCGGTCGTGACACCGGCGCTCGCGCTCCGGCCGTTCCAGGTGAATCCGCCGTGGCAGTTTCTCAATAACCCAGGCGGGGCCGCGAAGGTGTCGTCGATAGAGCGCGAGGGCGATGACGAATTCAGAGTGAACGTCGAGGACTCGCACCAAGGCTGGGCATTCCGCGTCTCACCACCGCCGGATCAAGTCGTGATGCGTGCCTTGGCCTCGGGCGAAGTCGGGGTGGAGCCGCCGACATCGGTCGAACACTCGTCGACAAGCACTCATGACCAACTCGGAGCGGCATCACTGGCGGCGATGTGGCGCCGCAGGACCAGCCGGGTTGGCGCGTTCGAGGTGTATATCACTGTGCCCATGGTTGCCGGCGGAGAGTCGCGTGCGATCACCGCGAACGAGTACATCGCGGCACGCAACGAAATGTCCGCGGCCTGGAAAGATCGCATCGAGCAGGTGAAGTTCATCGTCCCCGAATCTGCGCAGCCACTGGTGGACACGGCGTACTCCCAACTCGCCTTCATCCTCATCAACCGCGACGGGCCGGCGATCCAGCCGGGATCACGGAGTTACGAGCGATCGTGGATTCGCGACGGGTGCCTCACGTCGGCGGCGCTGCACGCGTTCGGCTTCCACAACGAGACGCGCGAGTTTCTCGAGTGGTACGCGGATCACCTCTTCGAATCCGGCAAGGTGCCCTGCGTCGTCGATCGTCGCGGGCCTGAGCCGGTGACCGAGAACGACTCGCATGGTGAGTTCATCTTCGCGATCCTCGATGACTACCAGTACACCCGCGACAAGGCATTTCTGGAGCGGATGTTCCCCAAGGTTCGAAAGGTCGTGGGGCATATCGAGTCGATCCGCGCGACCCGGCTCACGCCCGAGTTCGAGTCCGACGCGACGAGGCAGGAGCCCGGCAAACCTGCCGTGCCCGTGCGCGCGTTCCGCGGGCTGGTGCCCGAGTCGATCTCGCACGAGGGGTACTCGTCAAAGCCGATGCACAGTTACTGGGACGACTTCTTCACGCTGCGCGGGCTGCGTGATGCCGCACGGATCGCCGATCTTGTGGGTGAGAAGGAAACCGCCGGCGCGTGGAATACGTTCGCCGACGATTTCGAGAAGGATCTCACGGCGTCCATCCAACTCGTGCAAGCCGCGCATGGCATCGACTACGTGCCCGGTTGCGTGGAACTCGGCGATTTCGACTCGACCTCGACGACAATCGCGGTCTGGCCGTGCGACGCCGTGAACGAGACACTCCGGCCCTCGTACCTGCGGACGTTCGACCGCTACTGGGACAACTTCACGGAACGTGAGGCGTCGAGTACGTGGGACGCCTACACGCCTTACGAACTCCGTCATGTCGGGAGCCTTGTCCGACTTGGCGAGCGTGTGCGGGCGAACCGCGTGCTGGGCTGGTACATGGGGCACCAGCGCCCGCCGGGGTTCCGCCACTGGGCCGAGGTCGTCTTTCGCGACGCCGACACGCCCAGGTTCATCGGCGACATGCCCCACACGTGGTGCGGGTCGGACTACCTGAACTCATTCCGCTCGATGTTCGTGTACGAGAAGAACGAGTCGAGGGCAGATGGATCGCTCGTGTTGTTCGCGGGTGTGCCCCACGAGTGGGCGAGCAACGAGGATGGCGTCGGTTTCACCGAACTCTCGACACACTTTGGCGTGCTCTCCGCGAACTACGCCGACGCGACAGGCGATCGTGCGGTCGTGACGGTGTTCTCGAAGAATGGCGTGTCGCCGCCGGGCGGCCTGGAACTCGCACTCCCCCACCCCTCGCCGCCGAGATCTGTACTTGTGGATGGTGAGGAGAGGGACGCGACTCGGCCGATCGTGATTGGCTCGATCCCGTCGGGAAACAGCGTGCGAGTTGAGATTCGGTATTGAGTTTGAGATAGTGCCAGGTGAGGAAGTTTGGAGTGCACGAGCGAGACGCCTGTGCCACGAGTCAAAGAGTAGAAAATAGAGGCAGGCGGGCCGCCTGCCCCACGAGAAGATGTAGATTGAGAAGACACAGGCGGGACGCCTGTGCCACAAGAAGTATGTAGTTGTTTGGCACGAGACTGCAGGGAGCACATGGTGCAGGCATTTCCAGAATCTTTCGTCTTCGGGGCCGCGTCGAGTGCGTATCAGGTCGAGGGCGGGCACGCCAGCGATGGCAAGGGCCTGAGCAACTGGGACGCGTTCTGCCATGACCGCGTCGCGCGTGGCTCGACGGGCGACATCCCAGGACAGGTCTCGACACCCGGCAACGTCTTCCAGGACCAGACCGGCGATGTCTCGTGCGACCACTACCACCGATACGCCGAAGATGTCGGGCTGATGCGCGACATGGGACTGCAGGCCTATCGCCTGAGCATCTCGTGGCCCCGCGTGATGCCCGACGGCGTCGGCACAGTGAACGAGGCGGGTCTCGCGTTCTATGACCGGCTCGTGGATGCGCTCCTGGCCGCGAACATCACGCCGTGGATCACGCTCTTCCACTGGGACATGCCGCTCACGCTGTGGGAAAAGGGCGCGTGGCAGAATCGCGACATCGCGTCGTGGTTCGCCGACTACGCCCGCGTCGTGGTCGAGCGGCTGTCAGATCGCGTCTCGCACTGGATGACGATCAACGAGCCGCACATCTTCCTTGGCCCGAGTGAGCACGAGGGGCTGCAGACTTCAAACGCACGGAAGGGACACGCCGAGCGATTGATCTCGGCTCATAACGCGCTCCGCGCTCACGGTCAGGGCGCGATGGCGATCAGGACCGCCGCGAAGACCACGCCCAAGGTCGGCTGGGCTCCGATCGGTCGGATCAAGGTCCCCGCTCCACCGCCGGGAACGAACAATGGGCTGCTCGATGCCGCGACGTTGAAGCCAAGGCCCGAGGACGTGGCCGCCGCCCGCGAGGCGACGCTGGGCGTGCGATCGCGTGATTTCTGGAACAACACCTGGCTCGCCGATCCGGTCGTGCTCGGGCAGTATCCAGCGGACGGCCTGGCGCTCTACACGCCCGAACTTGAGAAGTCCGCGACGGGTCGGCGCGTGCTCAATCGATTGCACCACGCCGGCGATCTTCGCGAGATCTGTCAGCCGCTCGACTTCTATGGCGTGAATATCTACGACGCCGATCGCGTCCGCCGGAGCGCGACGGGCGGCATCGAGGTCGTGCCCTTCCCCTGGGGGCATCCGCAGACGGCGATCCGCTGGTTCATCGAGCCACTCGCGCTCTACTACGGGCCGAAGTTCCTCTACGAGCGATACAAGGTACCGATCGTCATCACCGAAAACGGTCTCTCGTCGATGGACTGGGTCGATGCCGACGGACGTGTGCGCGACTTTGGGCGCATCGATTACACGAGGCGGTACCTGCGATCGATCCGCCAGGCGATCGCCGACGGTACCGACATCCAGGGCTACTTTCACTGGTCAATCCTCGACAACTTCGAGTGGCAGCAGGGATTCAAGGAACGCTTCGGCCTGATCCACGTGGACTACCAGACGCTCCAGCGCACGCCCAAGGAGTCATCGAAGTGGTACGCGGAGGTGATCCGCTCGAGGGGGGCGTCGCTCGACCGCACGTGGACCGGCTAACGTGAACGATCAGTGAGACAGCGAACTGAATCGCGGCTTCACTCGTTCTTGGCGTTCTCGAGTTCGCGGTGGAGCCAGAGCCGCGCGAACTGCCAATCGCGGGCGACGGTGCTGAGGCTCACACCAAGGGCGGCCGCGGTCTGCTCGGAGGTCAGTCCCGCGAAGAACCGGAGTTCCACCACGCGCGCCTTCTGCTCGTCGATCTCGTCGAGGCGCGTGAGGGCGGCATCGAGTTCGACAAGGTCCAGCCCATCGACGCTCGTGTCCTCTCCCGGGATCGGCTCGTGTGAGGCGAACGTGTCGGCGATCGTGTCGAGGGACTGTCGCTCGAAGTTCCCACCTCGCTTGAGGCTCCCCTTGGCGCGGGCGTGATCGGTGAGGATGCGCCGGATGGCCCGGGCAGCCGCCCCGAAGAAGTGCGCGCGATTCTCCCACGTCACCTCGGTCGGGCCGACGAGGCGCATGTAGGCCTCATTCACGAGCGCGGTGGGCTGGAGTGTGTGCCCCGCGCGCTCGTTGGCCATGAATCCCGAGGCGATCTGACGCAGTTCGTCATAGACCACCGGGAAGAGTTCGTTGGTCGCCTGGCGATCGCCGCTCTGCGCCCTCGCGAGGAGTTGCGTCACGTTCTTGGTCGGATCGACGGTCATGGCGGGTCCTCCTCGCGATGCGGTTCCACTCTCCTCTACGTGTGCATGCGAACGCGGCTCATCGCGTGTGTCAGATGCAGGGAATCAACCCGGTGAATGGGCATCATGAGTTGCTCAGCACCGAGTCTCCGGATATTTCCGCCCGACTTTCGGCCTCCCGGGTCCGAATCTGACACACCGAGGCGATAGACCCCGCATGTCCCCATGTCCCCCACGAGCCGGCCTTGCAGGACACGATAGCCGCCCATTGGGGACCCGCCCGGGCTTTGGAGCCTGGGCGATTCGATGCAGCCCCTTGCGAACCCTCAGGAAGACAGGAGCCCGATCATGACCACGTCCAAGACTGCCGTTCTTTCGCTCGCCGCCTCGCTCGTGCTCGCCGGGACCGCCGGCGCCGCCGTCACCGTTTCCTCGTCCGGGACGCTCGCGGCGTTCCAGAGGCCGGCCGGTGCGGCGATCGCCGACTTCAATGCCGACGGCTTCGCCGACCTCATCGTTTCCGTGGACAATCCCGATCGCGTGCTCGTGCACTTTGGATCGGGTGCCGGCTTCGGCGCGCCGATGACGATCTTTACGGGTGCGGGGACGGGAACCCGCGACCTCGCCGCCGCCGACATCGATGGCAACGGCACGATGGACTTCGTCGTCGTCCTCCACAACATCAACCAGTTGCGGGCCTACATGAACAATGGCGCCGGCGTCTTCACCCAGGGCGCGACGGCGACGCTTGGCAGCAACGCCCGTGGGCTGGTCTCCGCCGATTTCAACGGCGACTCCCGCCCCGACTTCGCTGTCGCAAACCGCGACTCGAACACGATGAGCGTCGTGCTCAACACCGCGGGCGGATTCACCGCGACGACCCAGGCGACCGGCGACGAGCCGCGCGCCGCCGCCGCGGGCGACTTCGACAACGACGGCGACATCGACCTCGCCGCCACAAACCACCGCGATCGTTCGGTCACCGTCTATCGCAACACTGCAGGGTCGTTCTCCACCTGGACCACGCTCAGCGTCGGCGGCCAGGTCCGCCCCGAGGGAATCGCGGGCGGCGACCTCAACGGCGATGGGATGGCGGATCTCGCCGTGGCAACGAGTGGCGACTCGGCCAACCTCCACTTCATCAGCGTCTTCACCTCGCAGGGCAACGCCTTCGCCGGACCCGCGAACTTCCCGACACTGGGCCAGGATCCCGACAGCACCCGCCTCGTAGATCTCGATGGCGACGGCGACCTCGACGTCCTCACCGCCAACCAGTCTTCGAACAATCTCTCGATCTTCGAGAACCTCGGCGCCACCCTCGGCGTCGCGAACCTGATGGCGACGGGCACGCATCCCGACACGATCGCCATCGGCAACTTCGCCGGCTCGACCGCGCCGGACTTCGTCGTCACCAACCGCGATTCCGATAACGTCTCGCTCTTCGTCAACAACGCCAGCGTCTCCACGTGCCCCGCCGACGTGGACAACGGCACCGGCTCGGGCACTCCCGATGGCGGCGTCACGATCGACGACCTCCTCTACTACATATCTCTCTTCCGCAGCGGCAATGTCGCCAGCGACATGGACAACGGCAGCGGCACCGGCACCCCCGACGGCGGCGTCACCATCGACGACCTGCTCTACTACCTCGACCGCTACCGCGCCGGGTGCTGATCTCCCTCCACCCCTTTTCGTGCGGCCAGTTGGCCCACGAGTCCACCACGAGCACTTCCCGAGGCTCCCACCTTGGGAAGTGTTTTGTTCGTACCTGAGAATCTTGACATGCTCGGCAATCTGCTACCGCATGAACTTATGAGCCTGTGTGAGAATGAGTTGCGTCAAATCCTTGGCCCAACAGGCATTGCACGGTACACTGAAGGGGCCGGCCAGCCGTGGAAGACCGCTCCCGATGAGGACTCGATGAAGCCCAGACGAAACGAGGTGAAGCCATGACCAATATTCGCACCATCGTTCTCTCGCTCGGCCTGTGCGCCGGATCCACCTTGGCTCTCGCCCAGGGTGTGGTGCCCGTCGTCACCTTCCAAGACCAGACCCGGTCCATCACGGCAACCACTGCGGACGGTGTGGGGGTGAACTCGCTCGCGCCCGACTTTGGTCCCTTTGTTGCCATTGTCGAGCGCACGGTTCCCGTTACCGTCGGGGGGCAAGAAGCTATCAATCGAGCCGTTGCGTCGATCTCGTGCACGCTCGATGGCGACGGCGTCAAGGTCGGGTGCCGCCTGAGCGGAGGCGGCGCGGGCGGCGGCGGCGGCCCGGTCGTCGCGGGCACCGCCTCGACGCTCGTTGACGCCACGTTCAACCTTCCCGTCGACTTCCCCTTCACGCTGGTCGGCTCGGCCCTCGATTTCGGGCCTGCCGCGGACAACACCGCCACGGTGACGCTCACCAACGCCCAGACCAACCAGATCATTTACACCAACGGGCGATCTGCGTTCGAGCCGATCAGCATCTCGCTCGACCTCCCTGCGGCGCAGTACCGCTTCGTCGTCGAACTGGAACTCTCCTCCTCCGCATCGCTCAGCGAGCGTGAGTATGAGTTTGAACTCTCGCCCTTCGTCTGCGAGGCCGACCTCGACGACGGCACCATGGACGGGCACGAGGACGGCGCCGTCGATATCAATGACCTCCTCTACTTTGTCGATGTCTTCGCGCAGGGCGACAACCACGCCGACCTCGACGACGGCACCGGCACCGGGCACCGCGACCACGCCGTTGACATCAACGATTTGCTCTTCTTCCTCGACCACTTCCAGGCCGGGTGCTGACACGATCGGCCTCGCGAACGGGCGGCGGTCGTACCATCCCGCCCATGCGATACGGCGAGGGCAAATCCATCATCATCGTCGGCGCGGGCCTGGCCGGGGCGCTCCTCGCGTGCGCCTTGGGCGAACGAGGCTATCGCGTCCGCGTCTTTGAACGCCGCCCCGACCCAAGAGCCAAGGGCTTCATCGGCGGGCGATCGATCAACCTCGCCCTTAGCGTCCGCGGCATCGACGCGCTCAAACGCGTCGGGCTTGATCGCGTCGTGATGAAGGACGCCATCCCCATGCGCGGGCGCGTCCTCCACGATCCGTTGGGCGGCACCGCCTTCCAGGCCTATAGCAAAGACGGCAAGGACGCGATCAACTCGATCTCCCGCGGCGGGCTGAACCTCACGCTCGCCAACGAGGCCGAGAAGCACCCCAACGTCACGCTCCACTTCGCCCATCGCTGCGAGGACGTGGACCTCGACGCGCCGAGCGCCACCTTCAGTGTCGATGACCCGAACGGCACTCGTCTCGAGACCGTCCACGCCGACGCGATCTTCGGGACCGACGGCGCGTTTTCCGCCGTGCGCACGCGGATGCAGAAACAGGATCGATTCGACTATGACCAGTCGTACCTCGCGCACGGCTACAAGGAACTGCACATCCCGCCGACATCAAGCGGCGAGTTCGCGATGGAGCCGAACGCCCTGCACATCTGGCCCCGCGGCGGGTCGATGATGATCGCTCTCCCCAACCCCGACAAGAGTTTCACGTGCACGCTCTTCTGGCCCTTCGATGGGCCCCACTCCTTCGCGAACCTGCGGACGCGAGACGAGGTCCGCGCGTTCTTCGAGCGCGAGTACAAGGACGCCGTCCCGATGATGCCCACGCTCGTGGACGATTTCATCTCCAACCCCACGAGTTCGCTGGTCACGGTGCGCTGCTGGCCGTGGCGGCACGCGGCCAAGGTCTGCATTCTGGGCGACGCGGCCCACGCGATCGTGCCGTTCTATGGACAAGGGATGAACTGCGCCTTTGAGGATGTGGCGTGCCTGATCGACATGCTCGACGCTGAGCAGGGCGACCTCGCGAAGGTCCTGCCGAGATTCGAGGCCGCACGGAAACAGAATGCCGACGCGATCGCCGACATGGCCCTCGAGAACTTCATCGAGATGCGCGACAAGGTCGCCTCGCCCTGGTTCCGCCTGAAGAAGAAGGCCGAGCACGCCCTTGAGGCGATCCTCCCCGGCGTCTACCGCTCGCTCTACACGATGGTGAGTTTCTCGACGATTCCCTACGCGAAGGCCAGGGCGCGCGCACGAAAGCAATCCTCGATCATCCGCGGCACGGTCGTCGCGATCGCCTTTGCTGCGGCGATCACGCTCCTCGCCCTCGGCCTGAGCATGGGGCGATAGTCGGCATCAGTCCTCGTCGATCGATTCGTCGAACACCGGCAGCGGCGGCGCCTTGATATCGGCCCGCACGCCATACGCGTGCACGAGCAACCCGCCCTGATGCGCGGCGTTCGCCAGGATCAATGACGCCCCTGAGTGCAGTGCGAGATACACCACGCCCGCGAGCACGAGAGGCCATCGCTTCGCGCTCTTTCCGCGCCACGCCCATACCAACAACGCCCCGAGCATCGGCACGAGCACCACGAACGCGTTCCGCGCCTTCTCCGCGAGTTCCTCGTGCTCGTGGACCAGCCGGTCAACGGCCGGAGAGCCCTCGGCAAACTTCTCGGCGGCATCTCCGGTCGACGTCGCCACGAACGCGAAGGCAACGCCGGCGAGCAGCGTCACGAACGCCGCGCTCCACATCGCAACACGCCAGCGTGGCACACATACCCCGAGGGCCACAAAGACGGGAACGAACAACAGAAGCGCAATGGGGAAGTGGACCACAATCGGATGGAGCGCGTCCCACGACGGGATCGGTGGAAGTTGGAACATGACTTCTCCTTTGGTGCCGGATCATCGCCGCCAATCAACAAACTCGCGTCGGACGGCATCAGCCTTCTTCGGTAGTTACACTCCATTCTTGCCATATGGCCGCTCACAGGTGAGCATTCAAGTTGCCTGAGCAGGGGAAACCCCTCACAGGCGATCGTCCGTACTATCGCCTCGAACTCAATATGCCCCAGGACGCTCGTGCGATCCGGGGCGCACTCTGGAGGTGACCATGAATCGTCGCGCCCACGTCGTCTCGTCTCTGACCGCCGGCCTTCTCGCCTGCTCGTTCCTCACGGCCGCCATCGCCTTGCAGCCCGCGGGTGAGTCACCACGCTCGCCCCAGCGCCCCGCCGGCGAGCGAGGCCAACCAGGTGATCGTGGTCAACCCGGTGAGCGTGGCCGCGGTGATCGCGCCGGCGGCCAGAGCATCGAGTCCTCCATGAAGGGCATGAACCGCGCGATGCGCACCCTCCGCGACCAGGTCGCCGACGCGAGCAAGAAGGACGAGAACCTCCGACTCATCAACGACATCCAGCGCAACTGCGTGAACGCCAAGGGCCAGCCCCTGCCCAAGAACATTCTCGAGAACGCGACGGATGAGGCCCAGAAAGAGCAGTGGGCACGCGAGTACCGCACGAAACTTGCCACCTGCCTGAAACTCATGGCCGAGGTCGAACTCGCCATCATCGATGGCAAGGGTGCCGAAGCCTCCAAGGCCCTCGATCAGATCCACACGCTCGAAGAGCAGGGGCACACCGATCTTGGCGTGAAAGATTGAACGCCGACTCGAGGGCGAACCCCAACGGCAATCCCGGCTACCATCGACGCGATGTCGGGGACCGGGGAATCACGGGCCAAGAACGAGGGCGGCAAGCCCGCGTCGTCCATTCGGGAGGTCGCGGCCGCCGCCGGTGTCTCTATCGCTACCGTCAGCCGCGTGATGAACAACCCCGCGGCGGTCTCGCCCGCCACGGCGGCCCGCGTCCTCGAGGTCATACGCCGACTCGAATACTCACCAAGTCCCCTCGCCCAGGCCTTCAGCAGCGGTGAGAGCCGTGTCATCGGTCTCGCGCTGCCGGCCTACCACGGGGAGTTCTTCACCGAACTCCTCCAGGGCGCCGATGCCGAGGCCGCACGCCTGGGGTATCACCTGCTCGTCACCACCGTCGCCCCCAACCAGTCTGGGGGTGTACGACGCCAGCGGATGCTCGGCGCGGGACTCGTCGATGGGCTCGCGATCCTCATCGCCAGTGAGAGCGATCCATTCACAAAGGAAGCCGTCGAGTCGCCCCTGCCCACGGTGGTGATCGATACCGACATGCGCGAGCGAGAACTCGACAGCGTGATCCTCGATAACGAGAAGGGGACGCGCGAGGCCGTCGAGCATCTGCTCCGCTGGGTCGAGCCCTCCCGCCTGCACTTTGTCGGCGGGCCCATGCACAACTTCGACGCGTCGCAGCGACTCCGCACATTCACACAGGTGCTCCAGGAGCACGGCTGGCGCGTCACCCCGGACCAGATCTCCAGCGGCGAGTACACCTTCGAGTGGGGCAAAGAGTGGGCCTTGCGGACGCTCCGCACGGGGAACCTCCAGGGCGCGGGCGTGCTCGCGGGCGACGACACCATCGCCTGTGGCATCATCCGGGCTGCCGAGGACGCCCACGTCTGGGTCCCCGATCAACTCCGAATCGTCGGGTTTGATGATTCGCGCATCGCGAGCATCATCCGCCCGCGCTTGTCGTCGGTCGCGCTCCCCATGGTCGAGGTCGGCGCGGCGGCGATCAACATGCTCACCAAGCGCATGGAGCACCGCGATGCGCCCGTGCAGTTCCTGAAACTGCCGACGCGTCTCATCGTGCGCGAGAGCAGCACCGCGATGTCGTTCTAAGGATTCTCGATCGCCCGCGTGACGACTCAGCGGACCAGCGTCATTGCCGACTCGATCGACTCGACCACCTGGCGGACCTGGAAGGGCTTCTTGAGGAACCCGTCGTACCCGCTGGGGCGGAGGCCCTGCGCCTGACCATCGGTGAGTTTGCCGCTCATCGCGATGATCTTGGTGTGCTGGAGGTGCTCGTTGCGGCGGATCTGGTCGGCGAGTTGCTTCGCGTCGCCCTCGCCCAGATGGATGTCGAGGAGGAGAACGTGGGGACGGAAGCGTTCGGCCTCCATGCCGGCGGCGAACGCGCCCGCCGCCGTCTTGACCTCGTAACTCGTCTGCTCGGTCAGGATGCGTTCGAGCGTCATCGTGATGTCCTTCTCGTCGTCGACGATGAGGACACGCGTGCGCCCCGAGGCGAGGCCTTCGAGCGGGATCCCGTGGGCCTTCATGAACTTCATGAGTTCGCCGCTGGGGATGCGCCGGTCGCGGGACCCGGGGATGCGGTATCCCTTGAGGGCGCCCGAGTCGAACCACTTGGAAACCGTCCGAGGAGCGACGTTGCAGATCTTGGCGACCTCGCCCGTCGTCAGAACTTCTTTTTCAATGGCCATCGATGCACCTCAAAGACAACACACACCACCAACCCGGCCCGAAACGAAGGGGCCGACGCGAACCCACCATCGGCGTTCGCGCAACCCGACTTGACGGCACAGTCGGCCAATTGCCCCAACTACTGTTCTGGGACCACTTCCGCCCGACACGGAACCGATCGCCTCTTTCCCGGGTACAGGTCTGCACGGACATCAGGCCCCTCCCCATTTGACGGGACCCGCCCGCGTCCGGTACATTCCGCCAGAACACGCCATGGACCGGCTACCATGCTGCCCGAATCTCCAGAGGGAGAGTCTCGGCCAGCCGTACGGGTTCTGGTCGTGTCGGGTGTTTGGGCTCCATCGCCCGCCACTCGCACCGGTTCGATCGGACCACACGCGGCATGAGGCCGCTCGCACTCGACCCCGGGGCCAGATCTCGGGGCGCGACCGAAGACCGCACTGATAGCCAGGAGTTCATCGTGGATCGTTCTCTCAACAACACTCGTGACGGCGTGACGACCCGGGGCCTCAAGCGAAGCGGCGCGATGTCGCTGGTGCTGGCGATGGCGCTCGGCGCCGGGCTCGCCTTCCCCACGCTCGCCCAGGCCGCCGGCGACGCCCCGACCGAGGATTCCGCCTCGTCGAGTTCCCGTCCAACGAATAAGGCGCTCCTGAGCGACTTCCTCCACTTCGTCCTGATCGACAACGACGCCGCCGCCGGCGCTTATGGGCAGGAACTCCTCGACCGCAAACTCTCCAACGTCGAGATGGTCACGCTCGTCGAGAGCCTGGGCGATGTCCAGCGTTTCGACAACACCGTCGCCCGCGCCATACGCAACCCCAAACTGGCCTCGGTCGCCGGCGACATCCAGAAGTCCTACGACAAGGGCCAACTCGAGCGGGCCCGTGACCCCGAGCAGGTCGCCAAGAACATCGAGGCCCTCACCGGCTCCCTCCGGGGCAAACTCCGCGCCATCGACCGTCTGAAGTATGCCGGCGAGTACGCCATGCCCCAACTCCTGGGCGCCCTCCTCGACGCGAACAAGCCCGAGCGCCAGTTTGAGGTCCGCAAGGTCATCTCCGAGATGGGACGCCAGGCGGTTATTCCGCTTTCCACTGCCCTCCTTGGCCTCCGCCCGGAACACCAGGAGACCGTCGCCGACGTCCTCGGCACCGTCCCCCACCGCCACAGCATCCCCTTCCTCAGCGACGTAGCGGCAAACTCCACCAACTCCCGAGTTGCCGACGCCTGCCGCCGCGCCATCACCAAACTCGGTGGGGACAGCGGCCTCTCCGCCGGCGACCTCTACGTCCAACTCGCCGACCTCTACTACGACGAGCGCCCCGAGGTCACCAGTTTCCCCGGTGAGGACGACCAACTCCTCTGGACCTATGACCCGCGCGCCGGCCTGCTTATGACCGCGATCAAGTCCCCCGTCTTCCACGAGGCGATGACGATGCGCCTCGCCGAGCACGCCCTCGACCAGAACCACGACAGCCAGAGCGCCGTTGCCCAATGGGTCGGCGCCAATCTCCGCCGCGAGATCCAGTCCCCCGAGGGATACGACAACCCGGCCTACCCGACCACGGGCGACAAGGCCCGGCGCGACGCGATGTACTACGCCGTTGCCGCCGGCCCGCGGATCGACCAGGTAGTCCTCTCCCGCGCCATGGCCGCTCGCAACGCCCCACTCGCCCGCCGATCCATCGACGCGCTCGCCAAGACCTCGGGCGCCTCGGCGATGACCACCGGCGAGGGCCTCCCCCTCGCCCAGGCCGTCGCCTTCCCCAATCGCCGGGTCCAGTTCGAGGCCGCCCTCGCCATCGCCGGCACGCAGCCCGCCCAGACCTTCCCGGGGGTCGAGCGCGTCGTACCCACGCTCGCGTCGGCCATCCGCGAAACGGTCCAGCCGATCGCCGCGGTCCTCGCGCCCGACGCCGAGACCCAGCAGAGCCTCCGCAAGATGCTCGCGGATGCCGGCTATCGCGTGATTGCTCCGGGACGCACCGTGAACGACCTTGCCGCGGGCCTTGCCGAGGTCCCCACCGTCGATGTCATCGTGATTCACGACGAACTCGCCAACCGCACGCCCGACCTCCTGGGCAACATCCGCGCCGACGTGAAACTCGTCGCGACGCCCGTGCTCGCGCTCTCCTCGAACCAGGGCTACATCGAACTCAATCGGCGCTACAGCAGCGACCCACTCGTCCAGTCGCGTCCCCTCTCCATCGCGCCCTCGAACTTCGCCGCCTCGCTCACGCAACTCATGGAGACCGCCTCGGGCGGGCCCATCACCGCCGACGAGGCCAAGGCCTACTCCGCCCGCTCCGTCACCGCCCTTCGCGACCTCGCGATCAGCGGCAACACCACCCTCAACATCGCCGACGCCACCACCACGCTCATCGGCGTCCTCACCGACGACGAGGTCTCCTCGACCACGCGCGTGAACGTCGCCGAGATCCTCTCTCGCGTCAACGTGGACCGCGCCCAGCGCGCCCTGATGGACGCCGCCCTCAAGGCCTCGGGCGACGAGCGCGTCGCCCTCCTCACGCAGACCGCCGAGAGCGCCCGCCGCTTCGGCAACATGCTCGAATCGCGCCACGTCCGCCAGGCCATCGAACTCAGCAACGCCCAAGGCGACGAGGGCACCGCCGCCGCCGCCCTCATGGGCGCCCTCAACGTCCCCAACACCGACCTCGTCCCCCTCATCCTCAACAAGTAGCCACGCCCACGGGCAGGCTGGCTCTCCGAGCCGGAATCTTCTATTCAAGGTTCACCAAACACAAACGGCCCCGGGATCCACTCCCGGGGCCGTCATCATTTTGTACACACGATTCGCCCGCCTCAGCAGCCGGCGTTGAACCGCACGAGGAAGTACAGCAGATCGTCGATTGTCACGCCGCCGTCGGTAACGCCCGTCCCGCTGCCGTCGTCCACGTCCGCGCCGAGGTCGCCGACGTTGAAGATGCTGAGGTAGTACAGAAGATCGTCCACCGTGACGCCGCCGTCAGGGATGCCGAAGCCCGAGCCGTCGTCCACGTCGGCCACGCAGTCCTGCCCCTCGTAGATCGTCGCGACAAAGTTTGCCACGCCCGTGTTGGTGTCGGGCCCGAAGGAGAACAGGCTCCACGACGAGCCGTCGTTGAACGACGCGTTGCTGGTGTAGAACCCCACGGCCTGCCCGCTGGCCGTGCTCACCTGGAACCCGAACTGACCGTCGTACACCCAGTTGTTGAACGACACGCTCCAACCGATGTTGTTGAAGCCCGCCGACGTCACGATCGAGGGCAGGGGGATGCTGAGATCGAAGTACGTCGCCTGGCCGCCCGCGATCGGAGCCGCGGGAAGGTCGATGTTGATCGTCGTCGAGTAGAACTCCGTTCCGGGCCCAAAGACCAGCCCGCTCGGGTCGCCGTCGTTGAACGTGAAGACCAGTTCCGCCGAGCCGGGCGTGTCGCTCCCAAATGTCGCCAGCCCGAGAACCATGCGGTTGCACGTGAAGGTCGGTGTGCCGTCGCCGATGAACCCGAGCCACCCGCTGTCGCCATACGTCACAGTCGTCGCGTTGCCAGTGTTGAACGGCGTGAAGTAGCCGTTGTCCGAGTTGTTCTGGAAGACCACGGTCTCCGCAGCCCCCGCCATCGCCACGGGCAACCCGACCGCCAACGCCAAAGCCAGTCCCTTCATTTCTTCATCTCCTTCGCAATAAGAGCCCCGCGCACGAAGCCGTCACGTGGCCCGAACCATGGATCCCCACAAAGCACGCCCAGACGAGTGTGTTTTCCGGGCGACCCAGTCTACCGGCCTGTCGCGTGCGGGACCAGAGATTCCAAGGGTTTCCCCCACACTTCCTGGCCCGCGTCTACTCGCGGGTGTCATACTGGCGAGTTGGCCTTAGCGTGCCACGCCCGAGAATCCCGCCCAACGTCCCCACACTCCAGCACGGGCGACACGCAACCCCCGCCCAGTCGGCACAACCCGCACGCCGGACGCTACCCGATCCCCCATCGCTTGAAATCATGCCTCCCGCAACCGATCTCTTCTCTCGCCGGGCGAGTTCATCGCCGCGGCGTTGGTCGGTCGGACGCGAGAGCGCCCGATTCCGAGATTGGGCCCAGACGCGGCGTTCGCTTTGGGTCGTGATTGTGTGTGGCAACGGCGGCCAGAAGGACGCGTCGCACGGGCCACGTTTCGGGTCCCATTTCGAAGGAGCATCATGATGCGTTTCCGTTCTCGTAAGTTGAATAAGGCGTTCACCCTCGTCGAAATTCTGATCGTCGTCGTCATCCTCGGCATCCTCGCCGCCATCGTCGTGCCCCAGTTCACGAACGCGACCAACGACGCCCAGGCCGGCAACCTCAAGAGCCAGCTCAAGACCCTTCAGAACCAGATCGAGCTCTACGCCGCTCGCAACAACAACGCCTATCCGGCGTTCGCCACCACCGGCTGGACCGACATGATCAACGGCAACTACGTCAAGTCGGCTCCGGATAATCCTGCCTTCACCGGCACCGGCACCCGGTCCTCGGTCTCCGTCGCCGACGCCACCGGCTCCGCGACGACCGCCTGGGTCTTCTCCACCGCTACGGCCACGACGGCCCCGATTCCCAACCAGCTCTACGCCTCGAACTTCAACGAGGCCACCGGCGCGATCTCCGCGACGACCACCGACTGAGTTCGTGCTCAACTCTGTGTCTCTCGCAGCCGGCCTCCTCACGGGGGCCGGTTGTCTTTCGTGCCGATCGTCGGACTTGCCGCCCGGACTGGATCCTGTTCCACCTCACCTTGAATTCGCCGACTGCGGGAGTGGGCCGCTCGACTCGCAACTACGTCTCCGAGTCGCGGACATGAATCTCACGCATTCACGACACCACCACGCCGAACGCGGCTCTCGATCCGGATAGATCGTCCGATAGGACCACCTGAGCCTAAACCCTGTTCGAGGCGGCTCGCGTCCTATGGCCTGCCTACTCCTCGCGTCCCTCGCCCCGGTCGATCGACACCCGCGAAAAGTCCTGGATCTGACGCGCGTGGTCGCTCACGCCCCGCACCTCGTGGGCGTCGAAGAGCAGCACGTTCATGTACCGGAAGATCGGCGCGAGGGGGAACTCCTCCTCCACCAGCATCCGCTCGGCTCGGGATTGCAGGTCGTACCGCTCACGGAGCGTCGTCGCCCGCTCGCTCTGCACCAGCAGCGCGTCGTACGCCGGGTTGGAATACTGCCGATCGTTGTTGTTGTCGTTCGTCCGGTTGATGTCGAGGAAGGTCTGCGGGTCGCCATAGTCCCCGAACCACGAGGCGCGGCTGACCATGAAGTTGCCGTTTTTGAGGTCGTCGCGGAAGACACGCGTCTCCTTCACCTCCAGGCGAACCTCGACGCCCAGGATCGAACGCCAATCCCGCTGCACGGCCTGGGCGATCAACTCGTGCCCGCCCTGCTTGTTGAGGAGGATCTCGATGACGGGAAGGCCTTGGCCGTTGGCGTGCCCAGCGTCCGCGAGCAGGCGTCGCGCTTCTTCGGGGTCGAAGCCGCACCCCGTGGGCGAGGAGTACCCGTCGATCGCTCCGGGAGGGATGACGGTCGTGGCGGGCGTCTCGCCGAGGCGGCGCACGTCGTCGGCGATGCGCTGCTTGTCGATCGCGAGGGCGAAGGCCTTGCGCACGCGCGCGTCGGCGAAGGGGTTGGGCCGCCCGTCGCGAAGCCGCGGCGCACAGTTGAAGTTGTAGAAGTACATGCCATACGCCGGGAACGCGTGGATGCGGCTCCGCGGGTCGCGCGGGAGGGCTCGGTCAATCTCCAACTCGCTCGCGCCCTTGGCCCGCATCTCGTCCACCAGCGACTGGTGCTCGGCGTAGAACTCTCGCTTGGCGGCGAGCATCTCGGCGACATACGGCGCGGTCACGTCCGCCACCATCTCCGCCGCCCCGGTCTCGTACGCCAGCACCTGCGCCGAGGGATCTTCGATCGACAGGATCTCGACCGAGTCGATCGCGACGCGATCCGCCGCCCAGTAGTTCGGGTTCTTCGTGAGGCGCACGTCGCGCTTGAACCGCAGTCGCGAGACGACAAACGGCCCGGACGTGCACAGATGCTCCGGCGTCAGCCACGCCGAGTCCGTCGAGACCACGCCCGATCGCTCGTCGAGCCGCTCGAAGCGCTCGATGGTCTCGACATCCACCGCCGCGAAGGGCGCGAAGGCCACGATGTCGAGAAAGTGCGGCGTGGGATGCTCCAACTCGACCACCAGCGTCCGCGCATCGGGCGCTTCCACACCAACCGTCTCGTCGAACCGGCGATAGGTCTCGATCAGCAGCGCCCGCGCCGAGCGGAGATGGTCCGCCGGCCCGCCACCATGTGTGTGCGACGCGTCGCTGGGGAACGCGCCCGTCGCCGCCCGCACCTCGGTATACGACGCGAGCGCCCCCGCGCGCCACGCCGTGAACTCACGCCCGCCCTTGAGCAGGCCGAAGAGTTTGTCGTAGTCGTTCTTGGCGTCGGGGAGCATGGCGCGCCGCCACGACTCCCGCACGTGCTCCGCCGTCAGCGGGCGCCCGTCGGACCAGCGCAGCCCCTCGCGCAGGTGGAACGTGAACGTCGTCGAGTCCTCGCTCTTCTCCCACGTCTCGGCAAGCCCGGGCATCACCCGCATGTCTCCCGCGAGCACGTCGTGGCGCACCAGCCCCTCGTGCAGCAGCCGCGCGAGACGGAACTCCTGCGACCACGACATCTGGTGCAGGTCGAGGGTCGACGAGTCCTTGTCCACGATGGTCAGCGCCGCCCGTGGCAAGGGACGATCCGCCAGCGCCGACACCGCCACGACCGCCGCGAGCAACAGCACGGGCATCGCCATCGCCACCCACGACCACCGCCCACGGCGACGCAGGCTGAAAAAGAGCGATGCAGGCGACGACATCGGCGATGGTATGGAGGAGAAATGGCGAGCAGGTGAAAGTGGTGATTCTGGGTGCCACCAGTCGGCGGCTCTGGGCCGACTGGTGCCGGCCACACATCAAACCTCGGGACCCACTCTCGAGTTTCGAATCACGAATGCCGAATCACGACTCCCCACCCATTGCCCAATCCCCATTCCCTCTCTTCTCACTTCGTCTTGAACGTCTCCGCCGGGAGGGAGAACGGCGCTTTGCCCAGCGTTCCGCCCGCGTCGACGTGCTTCTTGGCATCGATGGCGAACTGGGCGTCGTCGCGCACCGTGCCCTTGCGGAGCGTGTCCCCAAGGTTGTATGAACGCACGCTCACGCCGCTCCCGGTGTCGAGTTGTGTGGCCGTCGCCGCGATCACCGTCTCGGCCGCCGCCGCGACCTGGGCGTACAACTCGCGGGGCTGGATCGCCGCGCCCTCCACCTCCGACAGACGACTCCCTGAGGCGAGCACGCGGATGGTGTGGGAGAGCGATAGACCCGCGAGCCTCGCGGCCGCCTTTGAGACCTCGGGATTCCTGATCGACGCCGACTGGTCACGCTCGGTCAAGAGCGCCAGGAGCAGCGCCTCGAGCATCGCCGGCGAGAGGTCCTTGTTCCCGCTCACGTCCGCCCGCGATTCCATGCTACTCGCCAGGGAGACCAGAGCCCGCGACCGGCTCGACGAGAACTCCGGTTTGGAGTTCTCCGCTGCTGCCGCGAGCGCCCGCACGAGCGCCGCGACAACCATCGGCTCCTTCTCGGTCTTCAGCCATGATTCGAGTGTTCGAACATGCCCATCAACGGCATCGGCCCGGATCGGGCTGGCCCCCGGCGAACCCGCGGTCTGGAAGACCCGCATCGACGCGTACGCCGCCTCATACCGAACCGGCGCGCCCGTCGATCGCATCCCCGCCTCGATCACGCCCAGCGACTCCACCGTCGCGAGATCACCCGCAATTACAAGCGCGTTCACCGCCGAAGCCTCCCCCGAGCCGCTCGCCGCACTCGTCAGTGACGACTTCAATCGAGTCGCCAACTCGATCCGCACCGGGGCCGTCACCTGCGGATCTCGCAAAGGCTTCACCAGCGCCCGCCGGGCCTCGGCCACCTCCACCGCGCTCTCCGACGACAACCCGGGGAGCAGCGACGCGGCGAACGCCCCGACCTCCTCACGCTGAGACTCGGTCAAGGACCCCGTTGAACGGACGATCTCCACCGGAAGGTCCGCCGAGGCCAGGGCGTCCATCGCCGCCGACGCGCGAGCGACCACAAAGATCACGCAGGCGAGAATCAAAGAGAGTCGCACGGCAGGAGGCTCCAAAGTGAGCGGAACAAGGACCGCAAAAAGTCTGGAAATGGGCAACCGGATGCGGGCGGGTCGAGCCGACACGTCGCCACAACCACCGGGCGAAAAGGATAGGCCCACGCCACACACGAACAACCACCCGACACCCGGCTTGAACTCCGACGGGCGACAGGAGAGGCTCATATTCCTCTTCCACATGGGCCGCATGGAGCCGTCGAACGTGTATTCGGTGTCGTTGGCTCGGTCCCCACCAGGCCGCTCGCGTGAGACTCCTCGCCCCCAGAGCGGCATAACCGTGGAAATGCCGTTCTCTCGATCCGAACGAGTCCAGGAACCTGATGTGCCGATACAACATGAGTTCGTCGAGGAGCCCGTCAAGTCCTGCCCCCCGCGCCCCAAGGAGCCCCTATGGCCTTCACCCCCGCCGCCAATGAGCAGTACACCATCCGACGCAAGGTCATGAAACTCTTCGGGGCGGCCTTCCACATCTACGACGCCCAGGGCCAGGTCGTCGGCTACTGCAAGCAGAAGGCCTTCAAACTCAAAGAAGACATCCGCGTCTTCACAGACGAGTCCATGGGCACCGAACTCCTCCACCTCTCCACGCAGCAGATCATCGATTTCTCTCCCAAGTTCACCGTCCGCAACGCCGCCGGCCAGGTCCTTGGCATCCTCCAGCGAAAGGGCCTCGCGAGCACGTTTGTCCGAGACGAATGGCTGATCCTCGACGCCGCGGGCACGCAGATCGCCACGCTCCGCGAGGACTCGACCTGGCTTGCGATTCTCCGCCGTCTCCACGAACTCTTCGCCGCCCTCTCGCCGCAGAAGTTCCACGTCCTCGACATGCAGGGCAAGCAGGTGGCGATGTTCCGCCAGCACTTCAACTGGTTCGTGTATCGTTTGGGTGTCGCGATCGACCCAGCCGTCCTCGATGGCCAGGGCGACAACGACATCGACCCCATGCTCCTTCTCGCCGCGGCCTGCCTGGTCAGCGCCATCGAAGGCCGACAGGCCTGATCGACAACCCACGAATGTGATCTGGTGTTCGCATAACGTTCGCAATTCGCGAATGCGGGTGGTCAACCCAGACTCTCAACACGAACTCATTCGGATCCTGAACGCTTTTGAGCGCGTCTCGGGCTGTCACACATAAACCATTCATCAAGATAGGTTTACGTGGAAATTGTGCTCCAGACCAAAAAAAAGTTCCAACTTTCCTGGTATTTCTCAAAACATAGCGCACATTCCCATTGTCTTGTCTCTCTCTCCTCCTATGACTCGGCCGTGGGTTAAGTCCGACGACCGAGTTTGAGAAACGAAGGTCTCTGTTCGGGTCCTCGCCGTTTCGACGAAGTCTTGTCTCTCTCTCCTCCTATTGACTCGGACGCAGGGAAACCCGCGACCGAGTTTTTTTTTCGTGCAGGCATCAGGGATCAGGCATCAGGGAAGAGATGCCAGGACCAGACGCCACCGCGACACCGTGCCCTAATTTGGCCATTTGGTAAATTGTTCATTTGGCCATTTCCCAGCCACACTGGGCTCTTTCACGCCGCTCGACTGGGGCGTCATGGGCTTGTACGCCCTCGTGCTCATCACGACGGGTGTCATTTTCTCGCTCAAGAAGCAACGGGACACCTCGGACTACTTCCTTGGCGGGCGCTCCATGCCCGCCTGGGCCGTGGCCATCTCGATCCTCGCGACCGCCCAGTCCGCCGCGACGTTCATCGGCGTGCCCAGCATGTCGTACGACGCCGACCTGCGCTATCTCTCGAGCAACATCGGCGGCATCCTCGCGATCGTGGTCCTGGTTCGCGTCTTCATTCCCGCGTTTTATCGTCGGCGGGTCTTCACGCCCTATGAACTCCTCGAGACGCGCTTCGGCCCACGCGCCAAGACGGCCGCGAGCGCCACGTATCTCATCGGGCGAATCTTCTCCACGGGCTCGCGCGTCTTCATCGGTTCCATCCCGGCCTCGCTCATCGTCTTCGGCGACACTTCGGCGTCGCACCTCGCGCTCGCCGTCGGGCTCATGACCGTCCTCGGCATCGCCTACACGCTCGTCGGCGGGATCCGAAGCGTCATCTGGACCGACGTGATCCAGGCGGGGATCTACCTCGGGACGGCCGCGTTCACGATCGGGTTTCTTCTCCGCGAGATTCCCGCACCGATGACCGACATCGTCCACGCGCTCATCCACCCCAACGACGCCGAGAACGTCCCCTCGAAACTCACGCTCCTCTCACTGGGCTTCGGACCCAACGGCATCGACTTCGCAGACTCGTGGACATTGCTCGCGTCGGTCACGGGCCTCTTCCTCCTCGCCCTCGCGTCGTATGGCATGGACCAGGATCTTGTGCAGCGCATGCTCACGTGCAAATCGCCACGCGAGGGCGCCCGCTCGGCGATCCTGGGCATGCTCATCGGCATCCCCGCCGTCGCGATCTTTCTCGTGATCGGGCTTCTGATGTGGGTCTACTACCAGCGCCCGGACCTCGCGGGCGCCGAGCACGCGATTCGAACGCAGGAGAAATGGATCTTCCTGACCTTCATCCTGCACGACATGCCCCGGGGCGTGGCGGGATTGATGATGGCGGGCCTCTTCGCCGCAGGACTCTCGACGGTCTCGTCCACGCTCAACTCGATGTCGTCCACGTTCGTCAGCGACTTCTACAAGCCGCGATGCGAAGGCCGTGACGAGCGACACTTCGTCCGCGTTGGGCGCCTCGGCGTCGTCGGGTTCGGCGTGCTCCTCGGCGGATTCGCCCTCGCCTGCATCGCGCTCTATGACCCCGATTCTCAGGGACTCATCGACTTCGCGCTGGGCGTGATGGGCTTCGCCTACGCGGGTCTCCTCGCCGTCTTTCTGACGGCACTCTTCACAAAGATGGGCAGCGAGCGAAGCGCCATCGCCGCTCTCGTCACCGGCTTTGTCGTTGTGGCGTGCCTGAATCCCACGATTCGCCTGTGGGTCGCGGGCGTGATCGAACAGAATCGCGCGGGGCACGAGCCTGTGTCGTGGCTCCGTACGTCGATCGCGTTTCCGTGGTTATTGTTGGCCGGAACGATCGTCGCGACAATTGTCTGCATGCTCGGCACACCCACGGGACGGACGCTCGACGCCGAGGTGCCAGCGACTACTGGTGAAGTTGACGCCGACCGCCGCGATCACACGACGGGAGGTTCGCGTGGCGCATGAGCCTCTTCCGCCGATGCTGGTGCCCGCACCCCGGCGACTTGCGCTGGGAGTTGGGAGATGCCAGGCACGCTCGACGTGGCGCGTTCGAGTCGAGTCGGACACACCGACCGACACGGTGTCCCTCGCGAACTCGGCTCGCAACATCGAGATCCGCCAGCACGCAGACGCCGATGGCGTGGCCCGCATCGATCCCACCTGCGACATCCCTGCGGGCGGCTATCGACTCACGATCACCGCGAGCGACGAGAAACGCGGAACGAGTCCACTCCGTATCCTCGCCTCCGATGCTACCGGCGTCCGCCATGCGCTCCAGACGCTCGCGCAACTCACCCTGCAATATCGCGAGATACCCACTCTCGAGATCGAGGACGAGCCGGGTTTTCCTATCCGTGCATTGATGTTCGACGTCTCACGCACGCGAGTGCCGACGATGGAGCATCTTCGCGAGGTGATCAACACGCTCGCGCGACTGAAGATGAACCATCTCCAGTTGTACACCGAGCACGCCTTCGCCTACGCGGGGCACGAGGACGTGTGGCGTGACGCCTCGCCGATCACGCCCGACGAGGTGCGCACGCTCGACGCGTACGCCCGCGACCACGGCATCACGCTCGTCGCGAATCAGAACTGCTTCGGACACCTCGCCCGCTGGCTGAAGCTGCCAAAGTACGCACACCTCGCCGAGACGCAGAGCGACTGGCGGTTCCTGTGTTGGCCTCGCTCGGGGCCGTTCTCCTTGTGTCCGACCGATCCTCGCTCGCTGGAGTTCGTTGAGGGCTTGCTCGATCAACTCCTCCCGTGCTTCTCGTCGGATCTCGTCAACATCGGTTGCGACGAGACGTACGACATCGAGTTTGGACGCAGCAAGGACGAGGTCACACGGCTCGGTCGGCATGTCGTCTACGCGAAGTTCGTGAACAGCGTCGCGCAAGCCGTGCTCGATCGCGGGCGTCGCCCCATGTTCTGGGCCGACATCGCGCTCTCCAGACCCGAGGCGTTCGAGATGCTCCCGAAGGAGTTGATCGCCCTCGCGTGGGGGTACGAGGACGACTCGCCATTCGCCCGCTGGTGCGAGACGATCTGCTCGCACGGGCGCGAGGCGTGGATCTGCCCGGGCACGTCCTCGTGGCGGAGCATCGCGGGACGTACAACCGAGCGCCGCGCGAATATTGCGAACGCCGCGCGCGGTGGCGTGCGACACGGCGCGGGCGGCTTCCTTGTCTGCGATTGGGGCGACACCGGGCACCACCAGCAGTGGCCGATCACGCTCAACGCTCTCGCCCAGGCGGCTCACGCGGCATGGAACCCCGAGCGCGCCGACAACGTCGATCGTGAGGCCGTCTCGATGCACATCCTCGGCGACAAATCGCTCCGACTCGCGGATCTGCTCGACACGCTCGGCGACGCCGACCTCGTCCTCCGCGAGACCTGTGGCGATCTCGCACGCGCGCCGAGCGGCCCATCGATCGGCACTCGACTTCGCAATCAGTCCGCGATATTCCTCGATCTCCTCACGCCGGACTCGATGTGGCGAGATACCGGCGCGATCGAGCATTGGGTGCACGCAGTCGAAGTGGTTCGGCGTGTCGCACGCGAAGTTCCTTCAGAGATACCCACGCTTATATCTGATGAACTGGCCCACACACTAGCCTTTGCCGAGTTTGCCGCCGAGCGCGGGCTTCGACGCCGGACGGCCTCGGATTCGGATCGTCCGACGCTCGCCGCCGTGTGGACCGATCGCCTCCACGCACTCGAACGCGAGCACACGCGACTCTGGCATCTCCGCTCACGCCCCGGCGGTCTCACCGAGAGTTGCTCGCACTTCGAGACCATGCGGCGAAACCTGGGACTCTCGGCACCCGACGCCACGCCGGCGACCCACGTGCCCTGATCCGAGTGACTCCCGATTCTTGTATACTCGATCGGTGTTTTCAGACCCGCACAGCAGCGGATACGCTCAGATCATGTCCTCGCCATGGAATCCAATACCACATCACTCTTCAACCCCCTCGCCACCCGACCGCGCGCACGTGCTCACCGAGCAGCGCAACCCGCGCACGATGAATCTCCACACGCTGGGCGTGCGTGAACTCGTGGACACGATCCAGCGTGAGGACCGCGCGATCGCCGACGCGATGGAACGTGCCGCCCCCTCGCTCACAGCGTTCATCACCGCCATCGAGCCGGGTTTCCTTCGCGGCGGGCGACTCGTGTACTTCGGCGCGGGCACCTCGGGCCGACTCGGCGTGCTCGACGCGAGCGAGGCGCCGCCAACGTTCCAGGTCGAACCGGGACGAATCGTCGGCCTCATCGCGGGTGGCGACGCATCGCTGCGAACCTCCAGCGAGGGACGCGAGGACGAACTCCACGGCGCTCACGACGCCCTGCGATCGCTCAAACTCACACGCGACGACTCGGTCCTCGGCATCGCCGCGGGCGGCACGACGCCCTACGTCCTCGGCGGCCTCGCCCTCGCGCGATCACTCGCCACACCGCCGGTCACCGGCCTGCTCGCGTGCACGCGCGTCGAGCCGACACACGCCGACCACACCATCGTCCTCGAGACCGGGCCCGAGGTCATCACCGGCTCCACACGCATGAAGGCCGGGACCGCAACCAAACTCGCGCTCAACACCATCTCCACGACGCTCATGATCCGCGCCGGCAAGGTCCACGAGAACCTCATGGTCGATCTCCGCGCCACCAATGCCAAACTCCGCGATCGGGCCGCGAGAATCGTCTCCACACTCACCGGCCTCTCACGCGATGCGGCCTTCGCGCTCCTCCATGAGGCCGCCGGCAGCGTGAAATCGGCCGTCGCCATGCATTGTCTCGGCGTCACTCGCATCGAGGCCGAGCGTGTGCTGGCGGCCCACTCAGGCCGCCTCGATCGTGCCTTGATGAATGGTCCACCCACCCCTCCCTGACACATCCCGTCCAACCCGAGTTCGCTTCCAGCATCCGATCTCTCGTTGCTATTGCCTCTCGTTCTTGACACAACGATCGAAATTCGATCCGCCCTCGCGAACAGACACCACCCACGCCGGTTCCTATACTCGCCGTTCTGGTGAGGCCCTAAGGCCCGGCCGTGCGCGTGGTCGCACCATCGGCCGCTGATGGAGTGTGTGCATGCCCCTTCCGACGTTGGCGATTTGGCCCCCCTGGCTCCTCGCCACCCTCATGGTCGTCTTTCTTCTCGCGTGCCTGGTGCTCGTGCTGGTCGTGCTCGTCCAGAAACCTCAGGGCGGTGGGCTTTCGGCGGCGTTCGGGGGCGGATCGGGATCGGGTCAAACCGCATTCGGCACCAAGACCGGCGATGCGCTCACGGTCTTCACCACGACCATGTTTCTGCTCTTCATCGGCATCGCCATCGCGCTGAACTTCGGCTTCCATCCGAGCAAGCCATCGCCCGTGGAGACGATCAGCGCCCCGGGGACAACTGCCCCGGCACCCGCGACCAACTCGGACACCTCGCCCACCAGCACCAACACGCCGAGCGTCCCTGCGCCAACGACCGAGCCGACCACAACCACCACACCCGCGCCCTCGGAGACGCCGGCCACAAATCCGCCAGCAACCGAGACACCCAGGCCCGTCGAGAGCACTCCTTCAGAGCCTGCATCGACGCCCGCGCCAACGCCGGCTCCATCTCCTGAGCCAACGACCACGCCTTGATGCTTGCTCGATCGTTCTCTTCGCCCCACTCCACCCCCGCTCGAGGTTCGCCATGATCCGAAGCATGACCGGCTATGGCGAGGCCTCGCTCCAGAGCGATGGTGGACACTACTTCCTCGAGGTCCGTTCCCTCAACAACAAGTACTTCAAGACGCTCATACGTCTCCCCGAGGAGTTCCAGGGGCTGGAGGCCGAGTTCGAGCAGAAGCTCCGCGAGCGCCTCTCGCGGGGCACGATCACCGTCAACGCACGCTGTGCCGAGGTCTCCGAGTCGGCGGCCCATGCCGTCAACGTGAAGGCCCTGGAAAAGTACATCGAGCAGATCTCCGCCCTCCCCCAGATCCGCTCGGGGACGCTGACGCTCGATCTCGCGGCGCTGCTCCCCCTGCCGGGCGTGCTCCAGCCGCCGACGAATGAGGAGGCCCGCCTCGACCGCGCCCGCAAGGCGTTCCTGACCCTGCTCGACCGTGCCTGCGCCTCGCTCATCAAGATGCGCGAGATCGAGGGCCAGTCGCTCATCAAGGAACTCGACTCGCACCGCGCGTATATCGAGGAGCGCGTCCACCTGATCCGAGACCTCGCTCCGGGCGTCGTCGCCGAGTACGAGAGCCGTCTCCGCTCGCGGATCCAACTCCTGCTCCAGGAGGCCGGCGTCTCGGTGCAGCAGGTCGATCTCATCCGCGAAATCGCGGCGTATGCCGAACGCACCGACATCGCCGAGGAGACCCAGCGCCTCCAGGCACACCTAAACCAGTTCGCCGAGTACCTGCGCAGCAAGGACGAGCGCCCCATCGGGCGCACGCTCGACTTCCTCGCTCAGGAGATGCTCCGGGAGACGAACACGATCGCGAGCAAATCGCCCGACTCCACGATCTCGCGTCATGCCGTCGAGATCAAAGGGGCGATCGATCGGATCAAGGAACAGGCCCAGAACGTGGAATGAGCCGCCTGCGGCGTTTCTGACGGCCTCGTCCGAGAATCACTGGCGATATTGGCGTCGTCCGTGTACACTGCGCCAGGACGAATCACCATGAGGACACAGGCCTGTTCCACATTCACACGATGCGTGCTCGCGGGGGTGGCCCTCACGCTCGCGACGCCGGTGCTCGCGCAGGATGTTCTCTCCGCGCGCCCGCCCGAGGGTGAACTGGAGAAGGACTCCCCATCCGTTGCCGCTCCCGCCGCGAAACCGCCGACGTTTGATCTCGAAACCCTCGTCGCCCAACTCGATTCGCCCGCACTGACCGATCGCCAGAAAGCAGGCGACTCGTTGCATGCGCAATCGCTCGTCGTGCTCATGGGGCTGCTCACCCGCGACAGCCTCACGCTCGAGCAGCGCACACGTCTGGAGTTGACGGCCCGATCGAAGTTCATGCAAGGCCCACGCGCTGCCCTGGGGGTCCGCTGGAACGCCAACGATCCCGGCGGCGCCACGATCCTCTCCACCGAACCGGCCTTCGACTGCTCCAAGGTTCTCCAGGCGGGTGACATCATCGTCCGGATTGGCGACGTCGATATCGCGGCCGTCGGCAGCCTCCCGCCCGCGATCCTCTCGTATTCCCCCGATGATCGCGTGGAAATCCGATTCCTTCGGAACGACAAGAAGTGCGTCGGCACCGTCATCATGGGCGACTTTCGAACGCTCGCCAATCAGCGACTGCCCAACCAGGTCGATTTCAATCTCGCAACGGCATGGCTGCTCTATCGAGACCGGACGCTGAAAGGCTCGACTCGAGACGAGGCGCCCATCGCGATCCGGTTCGATGAGCACGCGCTCCTCGCCGTGGACACCGTGAGCACGAGGTCGCGATTCGAGGACATGCGGATGTCCATGCCACCCAACGGCATTCGCGTCAACATCAACATGGATCGCGCGGGACAAGACGACAAGTCCCGTCCCACCAGGATCACGTCCGGCGGCGACACACCACTCTCCATCGCTCCCCCGCCCAGGTTCTTTACTCCATTGAGGGGCGATGTCAGCGAGCAGATCCGCGCCCGCGTCGCCATGATGGAGCGGGATCTCGAGTCGATCGATAGCGATATAGCCACAAGCAAAGCCCTCTTCGAGAACGCCGCCACAGACGACGAACGCGACCTGCACCGCAACAATCTCAAGAGCATGTCCGACAAACGCAACCTCATCCAGCAGCAACTCGACGGGCTTCGCCAACAAATCAATGGCCGGCGAAAGTAGCGTCTCTCGCCTTCCAGGGTCAGGCAAGCCCCAGTGCGGCACCTGCCGATTCCCGTACATAGCCGCTGGTAGCACGATCCCGGAACTCGAGAGACTCGACCCGATCGGGTCCGCCGCCTATCCTCTCCGCCCTGCCCAGAATCGGGACGGGCTTTGGAAGGACGCACCATGGCCGCTCAATCCATCATCGAGAACATCAACGCCCAATCGCTCAAGACCGATCTCCCGCGGATCGACATCGGCGACACGATCAACGTCCACTTCCGTATCGTGGAAGGCGACAAAGAACGCCTCCAGGTCTTCCAGGGCGTCGTGATCTCGCGCAAGGGCCGAGGCATCGACGAGATGATGGTCGTCCGTCGCATCGTCGACGAGGTCGGCATCGAGCGTATCTTCCCGATCAACTCGCCGCTGGTCGCCAAGTTCGACATCGTCCGCCGCGCCGATGCCCGTCGCGCCAAGTTGTACTTCCTGCGTGACCGCGTGGGCAAGAGCCGCCGCCTCCGCGACCGCCGGCGCGGGCTCAAGCACGTCTCGTCGAAGTAATCACAGATCATCCGATCGTTCGCACGCACCCGTCGCAACGACGGGTGTTTTTCATTCCGCTGATCGTTCCGATCGCCGGGTCTACGCTGCACCATGAAAGCCGTCGTCGTCGAGCGAAAGAACGCCATCGTCGCCCCCAACGTCGTCATCCGCGTCGACTGGCCCGATCCCAAGCCCCCCACCGCCGGCTGGGCGCTCATTCGCACGCTCGCCAGCGCTTTCAATCAGATGGACCTCTGGGTCGGTCGCGGCGTGCCGGGGCTGGACCTCGCATACCCGCGCGTCTCGGGGTGCGACGCGTGCGGCGTCGTCGAGGCGGTCGGGCCCGACACCGATCCGTCATGGGTCGGCCGACGCGTGATCGTGAACGCGGCGATGCGCGTACCCGACCGGATCTCGCCCGATGATCCTCCGGCCTCGACGCTCGCGCCGAACTATGAACTCATCGGCGAGCACCACTTCGGCATGCACGCCGAGAAGTTCCTCGCGCCCGTCGGCAACCTCGCCGACGTCGGCGACAGCGACCCCACCGACGCCGCGGCCTTTGGCCTGTGCGCCCTCACCGCCTACTCGATGATGGTCACCAAGGCCCAACTCCGCCCGGGCCAATCCGTGCTCATCACCGGCATCGGCGGCGGCGTGGCAACCTCAGCCCTCGCGATCGCCAGGCACCTCTCCTGCCCCATCGCCGTCACCAGCCGCCACCAGTGGAAGATCGACCGCGCCAAAGAACTCGGCGCCGACTTCGGCGTCGTGGACACCGGCGCCGACTGGTCGCGCGACGTCCGCGCCTGGACCAGGAAGCGCGGCGTGGACATGGCCGTCGATTCCTCGGGGAAGGCGACACATCTCAGCAGCATCAAGAGCCTCGCGCGAGGCGGGGCATACGTCACGCCCGGATGCACCTCGGGCCCCGACGCCGTCACCGATCTCGCCCGCATCTTCTGGAACCAACTCCGCCTCTTCGGCTCGACGATGGGCACCAACGCCGAGTTCCAGGAGGTCGCGTCGCTCTTCCGAGCCGGCTCGCTCAAGCCCGTCGTGGACAAGGTCTATGAAGCCAAGGACGCGAGGCAGGCGTACGAGCGGCTCGAGGCCGCCGAGCAGTTCGGAAAGATCGTGCTCCGCTGGGCGTGAGAGTTGGAGTTGTGGGGAGAATGAACGCGTGCGCCGATCACGCCGATCGTCGCATGCGCAGCAGCGTCGCGAGGGCCTGCGCCTCGTCCACGCGATCGAGCACGTGCCACGCGCTCTGCGAGCGATACCCCGCGCCGCGATAGTCCGGCCCATCGCTGATCTCGTGCACCTCGCCCAGCCACATCAGCGTGGCGTACCGCGCCCGCGATCGCTCGCGCCAGTAGGCCGCTGGAGCCGCGATCTCGTCGCCAAACTCACGCCGGATCTCTCGGACGTCACGAACCACCAGCCCCTCCCGGCTCACGACGCGCGAGACACGAGCCGCCGCCCGGAACGCCCCCGACGCCTGCTTGAAGAAGACCCAGTCCCCCACCGCGACGCGTCCGAACGGATCACGCCGCGACTTTGTCAATCGCGACTCGACATGCTTCGCCCCCGCAACGATCGCGTCGAGATGCGGACGGTGGATGATCGCGACATGGATCACGCGGCATGGACTCCTGAGGGATCAACTTCCCATGGACTCAGCCCGGCGTGCGCATCTTCTCGATCGTCGCCGTCGTGCTCCGCCCCGCGACAAGATCGACCAACTCGACCCGCCCGCCGCACGACTCGACGAAATCCGCCCCAACCACGCGGTCCTTCGTGTAGTCCGCCCCCTTGACCAGGGTGTCGGGCCGCACAGCCCGAATGAGATCGATCGGCGTCTCCTCGTCAAAGAACACCACCGCGCCGACGCACCCGAGCGCCCCCAGCACCCGCGCCCGATCCTCCTGCGTGTTCACCGGGCGCCCCGGGCCCTTGAGCCGCCGCACCGACGCGTCGGTGTTCATCGCGACGACGAGAAAATCCCCGAAACTCGCGGCCTTGTCCAGAAGCGCCACGTGCCCCGCGTGCAGAATATCGAAGCAGCCGTTGGTGAACACGATGCGCTTGCCCGCGCGACGCTGCGACTCGACCTCGACCGCCAGTTCCCGCGGCGTGCGGAGTTTGCCCGTGAACTTGCTGTTCATCACCAGCAGCGAGTGGTGCACACGCTCCAGCGGGATCGGCTGCACACCGAAGACCTCAACCTCCAGGCCCGCCGCCGCATTCGCGAAGCGCACGCTGTCGTGCCAGTCGCACCCCTGCGTCCGCGCGGCGGCCAGCCCGGCGAGGAACATGTCCCCCGCGCCCGTCACGTCGTACACCTCGCGCGCCACGGTCGGGATGCTCTGCGGCGGACGCGTCGCGCCTGCCTTTCCTTCTCTCTCGAGCAGGAGCGCCCCGTGCCGATCGAGCGTCAGCACCACGCTCTCTAGGTCGCACGTCTCCATCAGCGTCCGCGCGAGGGCCGCGTTGTGCGCGATCGACGCCTCGCCATCGGTCTTGAGGCCCGTGGCGATCTCGGCCTCGGTGCGGTTGGGCGTCATCGTCGTCGCGCCGCGATACCTGGAATAGTCCGTGATCCGCGCGGGATCGACAAAGACGGGCTTCCCGGCCCGCCGCGCCCGCTCGATCACGCCCTGGCACAACTCGAGCGTGCACACGCCCTTGTTGTAATCCTCGATGCACACGAGGTCGACGCCGCCCTCGCGCAGCACGCGGTCGAGCCGCTCCAGGATCGCATCGGTCACATTCCGATCCAGCGGCTCACGCGACTCGACATCCACACGGAACATCTTCTGCGGGTGGCGAGCCTGCGCCAGACCGATGTAGTTCCGCTTGAGCGTCGTGGGCCGCGATCGATCGACGACCAGCGACGAGGTGTCGACGCCCTCGTGGGTGAGTGCCATGGCAAGCTCACGTCCGGCCTCGTCGTCGCCGATCGCCCCGATCGCCCGCACGCTCCCGCGGAGGGCCGCGAGATCCATGCACACATTTGCCGACCCTCCCGCGCGCCGTTCAATCCGCCGGACGTGGAGCACCGGCACCGGCGCGTCGGGGCTGAGCCGCTCGGCATCGCCATACACCAACTCATCGAGCATGAAGTCGCCGACCACCACCGCGTTGAACGGCTTCCATCGGTCGAGCACGGGGAGGAGTGTGTCCATGGTTCTGTTCAAGTCTCGCGGCGTGGCCCAAAGGACAACAGTATCACGCCACGTTCACTCTCCCACATCGTGCATGGCGTGATCCCTTCGAGATCATTTCAGGCTCCATGCCTCTCAGTCTGAGATATTCAAACCAACCTACTCATTCGCAATCTGGGGCGGTTCCTCATCATCGAGCCGCATCGACGCCGTCTCGAGCACGCGCTCCAGCAGCGCCTCGCCCCCGGCCAGAAACTCCAAGCGGAGCACCGGCCGCACGACCTCGCACGGCCATCGATCCCTCGGCACGCGCGACATCTTCGCCCAGTCCTTCTCCGTCACCACGATCGCCCGAGCCGAGTGCTCACGCGCCATCGCGACGACACGTTCCACAGTGGCCCCATCGAACGGATGGTGATCACGCAGCACGAGCGTTGATCGCACGTCGGCATGGCGCGACGCCTGGGCCACAAACGCCGACGGATTCCCGATCGCGCACGCCACGACCACCGGCATTCCACCGAGCATCGCCACGGGTTCATCCCGCTCGCCAGCCGCCTCAGCCACACGAAGCCCCGCCCACGCGTGCACGCATTGGCACACGATTGCTCCGGGCGCCACGCCTCGTACCGACCGCTCCAGGCTGCTCAGTTCTGCCTCTCCAATCGCGTCCGCGTGCGTGAGAACCACCACGTCCGCCCGTCGAAGGCTCGACACCGGCTCACGCAATGATCCCACCGGCAGAAGCGCATCACCAAACGGATCCCGCGTCGCGTCGATCAGCGCGATGTCCAGTTGGCGCGCGATCTGGCGGTGCTGGAACCCATCGTCGAGCACGACAGAATCGACCCTTTCACCGCGCTCGGTCCCGAACATCCGGATCAGCCCCGCGATCCGATCGGGCTGCGCGACCAGCGGCAGATCCTCGAACATCCCCGCATACGTCCGTGCCTCGTCGGACAGAATGCCGCCCACGCCGCCGCGTGGCGCATACCCGCGCATTGCGATCGCCGGATCGTGCCCGGCCTCTCGTAGCCATCGCACGATCGTCGCCACCATCGGCGTCTTGCCCGTCCCCCCGGTCGAGAGATTGCCCACGCTGATCACCGGGCGATCGAACTCGACCACGCCCTTGCGGCGATCGAAGCGCCGGTTGATCCCACCGATAATGAGCGAGTACACCCACGCCGCCGGAAGGAGGATCGGGCGTCGCTCGGGCGTGCGTGGTGTCGCGTTGGTCACGTGCCTCGCGCGCTCGGGTGCGCGCCAGAGAGCAGTTCGGCCCGCTCACGCATGATCTCGCGACGGGCGCGGCGATACAAGCGGAGCGTGTTCAGCACGTCGGCCGCCGCGATGCACAGGACGATGGTCACCAGCCCCGCGAGCAGCGTCCACGAGAGCACCCACGCACGCTGCTGCCCCGGGACCACGACCCCGAACGAGAACGCCGCAATCGGAATCGTGAACATCATCACCAGCGTGCTCGCGATACGGATCCTTCGACGGCTCGCGGGGATGTCCTCGGGGGAAGCCTTCACCATCGCCCGCAAGTAGCCGCCCAGCATGAACAACGCGAGAATGGCGCACGGCGTGACGATCCACGTCGGGACCAACGGCGTCGATGAGTTCGTCACCGCGTTCGCCAACACAAGATTCGCCGACACAAGGCTCACGAGACCGATTCTCCTGACGATCGCCGAAGAGGCGACACGTGATCGTTCCACGCGTCGAGCAGCGGGACGAGCCGACGCATGGGCAGTCCCATAATCGTCGTGGGATCGCCGCTGTGTTCAATCGGCCATCCGGCAGCCAAACGTTCGCTCAAGTTGTAGCCGCCTGCCTTCCCGCGCCATTCCCCAGATGCAACATACGTGCGAATCTCGTCTTCCGAGAGCCGCCCGAGCGAGACCCGCGCCTCGTCCACGAAGATCACACGACGGCCGTCCCATGTCCCAACCAAGGCGACGCCGGACAACACGCGATGCTCTCTACCGGACAAACTGCGAATCATGTGGTACGCCTCGTCCTCGTTTGTCGGCGTCCCGATGATCGTCCCATTCTGCTCGCAGGCGGTGTCGGCCCCGAGGACGACATCGACGCCCGCGGATTGTGGGAGCACGGCCCCGGCTGCTGCCTTCAAGAACGCCAGGGAGGCGACATAGGCCTCCACGCCCCGGGTGGTCGGCGCCAACTCGGCGTCGTCCAGGCCTGGATGCTCGGCGATGTGTTCGATCCCCGCTTTGGTCAGCATCTCCCGACGCCGAGGCGATCGGCTCGCCAGGAGCACTCTGGGGCGGCGTCCAGTCCTGCGATTGTGTTCATCCGTGTGTGCCATGGGCGATCGAAAATCATAGTCTTTACTAACTAATCCAGAGCAGGCAATGACCTTGACACCCGATCGATTCCCAAACACACTAGGGCCGATCCGTGCTATCGTTGATTCAGATGCGCGCCCACCTCGTCCAGTTCAATATTTCTTGGGAAGACAAGCCCGCGAACTTTGAGAAGGTCCTGGCCATGCTCGAGGCGGCCCTGGTCGAACCGGGCGATCTGATCCTGCTCCCCGAGATGTTCGACACGGGCTTCTCGATGAATCCCGAGCGGACACGAGACGCCGGCGACGTCACGCTCGCGTTTCTGTGCGATCTCGCCGACGCCTTCGACGCGACGGTGCAGGGCGGGCGGACTGTGGGCGACGGCACGGCCTCAAACGTGATGACGATCGTCTATGCCGCCCCCGACGGCAAGCCGACGATCCTCGGCGAGTACGCGAAGATCCACCCCTTCACGTTGGGCAAGGAGCACGAGCGTTTCACGCCCGGCGATCGGATCGTGATCTATGAATGGCGAGGCAGCGACGGCTCCCTTCGCGTGATGCCCGCGATCTGCTACGACCTGCGGTTTCCCGAGTTGTTCCGGCTCGGGCTCCTCGAAGGGGCCGAGGTGTTCTCGCTCGGCGCGTGCTGGCCCGTGGCGCGTCAATCACACTGGCGGGCGCTGCTCGTGGCGCGAGCGATCGAGAATCAGGCCGTTGTCCTGGGCGTCAACCGCGTTGGGAACGACCCGAACCTGATGTACACCGGCGGCACGATCGCCATCGGACCGACGGGCGAGATCCTGGGTGAGTTGGGCGACGAGGAGCGCGTCCTCAGCGTCGAGATCGATCCCGGCGCGGTCCGGCGTTGGCGAGAGAAGTTCCCGGCGTGGCGCGACGCGCGCCTCCTGGGACACCTGTCGAACACTCAGAACGACAATCCAAGGACCACGAAGTAATCGAAGTCGTTGGGCTCGCGGCTGCCGGACTCGTTCACGTAGCGGTGCTCCCAACCGATGCGGAGGTTGATGTTCTTCTTGGGATCCACGATGAAGTTCCACCCGGCACGCGTGGTGGTGCGAACGTCCTCGGTGTCGGCGAGGTTGGGCCTCATCTCCAGGTTGGCGTAGATCGATGAGCGGTCGTCGATCTTGTAGTTGAAGTCAATGGCACCGACGGCCTCGGGGTCGATGTCGTTCTGTGGACCGTTGATCTGACGGGTCATGCCCAGGCCGACGCGGGTCTGGAGGGTGACGTCCGCGTCCTTGAGAATCACGTACGCCGGGCCTGTGTTGAGGCTGTACCTCGCGTCCCAGGGCGTGCTGTTGTCGACCTCGACCTTTCCGCCCAGCCAGAGTTGCCAGTCGCAGTGGTCTGCTTTCCAGTCATTGCGGAAGTTGAGTTCGGCACGCGACCGCGTCTCGCCGTTGTTGTCGCGCCCGGTGACGGCATTAGTCCCGATCGATGTGCGAAGGGCCTTCGAGTCGCGGTTCAGATTGAGGTTGGCGCGGAGGTCATACGAGTCACGGTTGCCCATGGTGCCGTTGAGTCCGAACTCCGTCGATCGCTTCCACCCGGTCCAGAACGACTTGTCGTCCTTGGCGGTGATCGCGTCCCAGAGTGAAAGTTTCGGCGGCTTGGGCGGCGGCAGGGGCGCAGGTTCCGGCTCCTTCGGCGGTGGCGGCGGAGGAGGGGGCGGGGGGGGCGGGGGTGGTGGTGGCGCATCGGGAACGGGCGGCTCTGAAGCGGTGATCCCCGAGCGAGGAACACGGATCTCGCCGAGAACCGTGTGGACCAGGACGATGGCGTCCTTCTCGTTGGCCTTGATGGTGCCGGCGATGGTCTCACCGGAACTGAGCGTGATGGCGTACTTCGGATTCTCGGACGCGGGCGACGGTTCGTCGGCCCGGCTGACCGGGGCAAAGCCAGAGGCGAGCATCAAGGCGAGCGCCCCTGGCAGAATCGCACCAAAGTGGCGTGTCGCGCGCGCAGGGGTAGGGCGAGCGTTCTCGCCCTGCATCGCCGATCTTGCGCCGGCCGGATGCGACACCACTGCCTCCGATCCCTTTGGTGCTCGTGGGACGAGCGCGTACGACTCCTGAAACACGTGCGTGTTTGCAAGCCTATCGGAAAATGGGTGGGAGGGGAACGAGCAAATCACAAAACCTTCGCAAAGAAATGTCGGACCATAACGGATGTTCGCAGGATGGTCGTGGATCCATGCGGACATGAGACGAACCGGGACGCCCCACCCCCCCACCTACGCTCGGACATGCAGAACACGGACACCAACCCGGCGGCCCGGCTCCGGCGGGCGATGAACGAGCGGTGCGTCCCCATCCCGGGCGCGTTCAATGGGCTGTGCGCCAAAGCGATCGCCAAGGCGGGATTTCCGGCGTGCTATATCTCCGGAGCGGCAACAAGCGTGAGCGCGGGCGTGCCCGACGTGGGGCTGCTCTCTCTGGAGCATTTCTGCCGCTGCATCCGCGAGGCGGCGGACTCGAGCGGGCTTCCCGTGCTTGCCGACGCCGACACGGGATTCGGCGAGGCGGAGATGGTGCGCCGGACGGTGATCGAGTACGCGCGCGCGGGGGCGGCCGGGCTGCACCTTGAGGACCAGAAGTTCCCCAAGCGCTGCGGGCACCTCGACGGGAAGGAACTCGTGCCCAGGGACCACATGGTGGAGAAGGTCGAGTGGGCAGCAAAGGCGGCACGCGAGGTGGGGTGTGGAGGCGAGGCTGGAATCATCGTGTGCGCGCGCACCGATGCTCGGGGTGTTGAAGGGATGGAGGCCGCGTTGGCGCGCGCGACGGCATACGTCGAAGCCGGGGCGGAGATGATCTTCCCCGAGGGACTGGCGAGCGCGGCGGAGTTCGAGGCGTTCGCGAAGGCGATGCGTCACATCAAGGGCAAGGCTCGTGGCGGTGGGCCGTATCTGCTGGCGAACATGACCGAGTTCGGGAAGACGCCGATGATCGCGCTGAGCGAGTTCGAGCGGATGGGGTACTCGTGCGTGATCTATCCGGTGACGCTGCTGCGTGTGGCGATGGGTGCCGTGTCGAAAGCGCTCGAGGAACTCGCGAGGACGGGGACGGCGGAAGGGATGCTTGACCGGATGCAGACGCGCAAGGAGTTGTACGAGTTGGTGGGGTACACGCCGGGGACGCCGTGGGAGTTTCCGGCGGGGACGTAGAGAATGAATAAGGCACAGGCGGTCGGGCCTGTGCCTTGGTGAGTGATTGAGTTACCCCGGACACTGCTCTGGAGAGCAGTGCCACCAAACATCACGTAGAACTTAGACCTGGCCGCTCATTGACTCGACGAGTTGGATGAGTTCGTCCACGCCGAGCGAGTTCTGGCGGGCAACCTCGGCGAGGAGTTCGCGGCGCGTGCGCTCGTACTGGGCGGTCGGGAGGCCCATCGAGCGAACTCGATCGAGGACCGCGGCGAGGCGGCGGATCGAGTTGAGCGTCTGGGTCTCGTCGGGCGAGGCCACGAGGAAGTCGCGGAAGGCGGGAACGAGTTCGGCCGTGCTGGGCGCGGCGGCGTTGGTGTCGGCGATGCGGGCCTGGGTGAAGCGGCTGAAGGCCTCGGCGATGGAATCGCCCACGGCGGAGAAGGGACGCGCCACGAGGACGCCCTCGGGGGTCTGGTCATAGCCCGAGACCGAGTCCTTACCCTGAGCCGTGAGGCGGACGGCGTTGTCGCTGAGACGCGTGGCCGAGATGCGCGTGTCCGCGTTGCCATCGGGACCCGGACGGAGGTTGTCGATGTAGAGGCGGCTTCCCTTGGCGGCGTTGAGGGCCTCGTCGAACTCGACGCCACGGGCGTTGATCGCGAGAGACTTGAGGATCGAGAGGTCGTAGACCTCGGGGATTATGGAATCGACGAAGGCCGGGGGCTGGGTGGTGATGCTCGCGAGGTCATCGGAGACGCGCGGATCGACCGGGGGCGGCGGCGGGGGCGGCACGATCGACTTGCGGGTGCGCTGGTCGAGGACGACGCCGTTGAGCACGAGCGCGTCCATGGTCGCGTCGCCGACGGGCGTGGTGTTGAACTCGAACCCGGCGAGCGAGGCCGGGGCGAGACCATCGACATCCTCGAAGGTGGGCGCGGGGTCCGTGCCGCCGAAGGCCGAGCGGGTGGTAACGGTACCGTTGAAGTTCATCTGGCCGCCGGCGACGAAGTCGAGGCCGCGATCGGTGACGGTCGTGCCGTCGGCGAGTTGGAGGTCGGCGGCGGGCCGCGTGAGGAGGACGATGCTGGGAGCGTTGACGGTCATCTCGGCGATCGTCACGAGGTCGCCGAGTTCGGCGAGGCGCGAGGCGTTGAGGGTGAGCGAGCCGAGGGTCGTGAACTTCTCGTAGGGGCACATGATGAAGTCGGCGGTGTTGATGGTGAGGCTCTGCTCGCCGACGATCGTGGCACGATCGGGGACGGTGGGCACGGGCGGGAGGATCTCCCCGCCCTCGCTGCTTTCGCCACGAGCGGCGATGGAGAACTGAGTGCAGAGTTGGATGGTGTCGAAGGCGCCGTTGGAGCCGACATCACCGGCGAAGCGGATGACGCCTCCGGGGCCTGTGCCGACGAAGAGGTCGTGGGCGTCCGCGGAGCCGTCGGCGTTGGCGCTGTCGAGCGTGCCGCCGAAGCGGATGGTGGCGCCCGAGAACGCCATGAGAGTGGTGTCATCGGCGATGACGGTGTCGGCGTTGTAGCGCTGGTCGGCGATCGTTGTGACCGAGCCGCCGGCGATGAGGGCGTTGCCCTCCACCGTGAGCGAGTTGAAGGGATTGTCGCCGACGCGGCCGTCGAACTGTGCGTTCGCGGCGACGGTGACATCGCTTGGTGTTCCCGCGGTGTCGGCGGTCAGGGCATCGCGGAAGCGGATGAGGGCGTCGCCCGTGCTCTCGAAGGTCATGTCGCCCGCGACCGTGGTCGGGCCGAAGTAATCCTGATCGGCGATGGTGCGGATGAGGCCAGCGGCGAGCGAGGCCGGGCCGTTGACCACGAGCGAGGCAAGGGCGTCGCTCGCGCCGATGGCGCCGCTCGCGATGAGTGCGCCGTTGATGGTGAGCGACTCGGGCGAGCCGTCGGAGTTGCCATCGACGGTGCCGCCGAACTCGATGGTGTCGCCGGTGGTGCTCTCGAGGATGGTGTTGACACAGAGGATGACATCGCCCGAGTACAACTGGCCGGCGACGGTGCGGACGAGCCCGCCGCAGAGTTCGGCGTTGCCGGCGATGGCGAGGGATTGGAGCGGGTTGGTCGCGCCGACCGCGCCCTCGATCATGGCGTCGGAGTTGATGGCGAGCGCGACGGGCGTGCCTGCGGAGGCCGAGTCCACCGGGCCGCCGAGGGTGACGAGGCCACCCTGCGTGGTGAGCGTGGTGTCGGTGCCGAGGGTGAGGGCGCCGGCGAAGGTCTGGTCGCCGATGGTGTCGACGGTCCCGGCGTTGAGGACGGCGGGGCCATTGATGGAGAGTGCGGCGAGCGGATCGTTGGTGCCGATCGCGCCGTTGGCGACGACCGAACCGTCGATCGTGAGCACGTCGGGCGTTCCGTCGGCGTTGCCATTGACCGGACCGTTGAGTGTGATGACGGCGCCCGAGGTGCTGGCGAGGGTCGTGTCGCCGTTGATCGTGATGTCGAGGTTGTAGGTCTGGGTGCCGATCGTTCGGACGAGGCCGCCCGCGATGGAGGTTGGGCCAGTGACGGTGAGTGCGGCGAGCGGATCGCTGGCGCCGACGGGACCGTTGAGGACCGCCTCGCCGAGCAGGGTGAGCGATTCGGCGTCTCCAAGCCCGTCGCCGTCGATCGCGCCGTTGAAGGTGAGCGTGGCGCCGGTGGTGCTCTCGAGGATGGTGTCGGTGCAGAGAACGACATCGCCCGAGTAGAGTTGCGTGCCGACGGTGCGGACGAGCCCGCCGCAAAGTTCGGCGTCGCCAGCGACGCTGAGCGAGTTGAGCGGATTGGTGCCGCCGATCAGTCCCATCGCGAGCAGGTCGCCATCGATCGCGAGATCGATGGGCGAATCGGCGCTGGCGGAGTCCACGGTGCTCTCGAAGGCGATTCGGCCGCCGGCGCTCTCGAGGCGGGCGTCGCCCGAGAAGAGCACGGGGCCGGCGTACGTCTGATCGCCTAGCGTGCGGATGAGGTCGGTGTTGATGGCGGCGGGGCCATCGATCGAGAGGGCGGCGAGAGGATCGGTTGCGCCGACCTGGCCATTGAGGACCGCGCTGCCGTGGAGCGTGAGGGCCTCGGCGGGACCGGTTCCGTTGCCGTCGATCGAGCCGTTGAAGGTGAGCGTGGCGCCGGTGGTGGATTCGATGAGCGTGTCGGCGCCGAGGACGACGGGGCCGCCATAGGACTGCTCGCCGGTGGTGCGGACGAGGCCGCCGTTGAGCGTGCTGGCGCCGGTGACGTCGAGTGTGTTGAGCGGATTGGTCTGACCGATGGGCCCATCGGCACGCATGTTGCCAATGACATCGAGATCGACGATGGCGCCGGTGGCGGCGTCTAGCCCAGCGCCGAACGCGACGGTGCCGGTGAGGCTCTCGAGCGTGGTGTTCTGGGTGAGCGTCAGGTGCCCGCCATAGGTCTGGTCGCCCTCGGTGCGGACGAGGTCGGTGCCCAGGACGGTGGAGCGGGTGATGGTGAGTTCCTCGAGGGGCGAGTTGCCGCCGATCTGGCCATTGGCGACGAGGTCGGCGTCGATCGTGAGGCGATCGGCGTCGCCGCCGGACGTGCCGTCGAGGGTCGAGTCGAGGGTGACGGTCGAGGCGGTGAGCGTGCGGTCGCCATCGACGGTGACGGGGCCGTGATAGGTCTGCGTTCCCGTGGAGGCGACATCGCCGGCCAGGGCGGTGGAGCCGAAGACCTCGAGGGAGGTAAGGCTGAGGTTGTCGTTGATGCTGGTGCCCGTGAGGCTGCTGATGGTGAGGATGGTGCCCGTGACCTGGTTGGCGTCGGAGAGTTTGACGCTGGCGTTGACAGACTCGATGTTGTAGATCATGCCCAGCGTCGAAGCGCCGAACTGGGAGCCGAGAGGAAGGAGCGCGCTGGTGACGGCGGCGTCCTGGCGGAAAGTGAAACTGTCCGGACGCGTGTCGCCGCCGCCGCCCCCACGGAACATGGGGTGGAACTCCTGGGCCTGGATGAACGAGGAGGTTCCGTTCCCATCGCCGGCGATGAGCGCGATGTCGGTGCCCCAGACATCGAGACCCGTGCGGCACCAGACGACGATCCCCGCGCCGCCGGCCCCGCCATGGAGGACGGCGTCGTCGGTGGCGTGGATGTTGTCGTTGATGATGAGGTCTTTCCCGGCAGTCAACAGAATATCTGTCGCGGACTCGAGTTGGGCGTCGACGGTGAGATCGCCCTTGGCCGAGGCGTCGAGGCGGTAGTACGACTGCGGGACCCGCGTGCCGTTGGACTGGGGGGCGAAGGTGAGGCTTCCATTGGTGATGTTCACGACGAGATGCGTGTTCTCAGGATCTTCGAGGAAGGAATCGGTCCCGCCACGGATCACCCGGCTCTCGGCCTGGGTGATCGAGACGATCCGTTGCGGCGCGACCGAGGCAAGGCCGAACTCGGCGCGGCCGGTCGTCGCGAGGAGGTGGATGTCGCCGGTGGTCGCCTCGAGGATGGCGCCGGTGGACGTCATGTCGAGGATGCTGTGGCCGGCCTGGAAGTCGAGATAATCAGCGCTGATGGTGATGTCGCACGAGCCACCCGTCGGGCCGCAGGGATTCGGCGTCGTGCACCAGTTCTTGATCCGAGGCCTCCAGCGACCGGGGCAGGTCGGGTCCGGCTCATAGCCGCAGAACTGGATGTCGTTCCCGGCGAGCAGCGTGAGCCCGCCAACGTCCTTGTGGATGCTGGAGAGGACGAAGATGTCGTTGTCGGCGAGGATGGTGGTGTCGCCCTGGAAGCCCTCGATGCTCGCGACGGAGACGAAGGCCGAGTCCGAGGGCATGGTGTCGGGCTGCTCGAGGGCGATGATGACGATGGCGGGATCGATGACGAGTCGCGCGGCGGCATAGCCCGCGAGGGTGTCGCCGATCAGGATGCCCTTGAGCGACATCGTGGTGGCGGCGCTGATCTCCATGGATCCGCCGTGGCCGCCGGCCTTCCCGCCGGAGATGTCGAGGCGGGCCTGCTTCTCGACGACGGTGCGGCCTTGGGTGGAATCGATGAGGATGGTGCCGCCGTCGGCGACGCCGTTGCCGCCGTTGGAAGCGACAAGCGAGCCGTTGGTGAGCGTGGTGCCCTTGGTGCTGACGAGTTCGATGTTCCCGGCGTGACCCGACTCGGCGTCGGCGCGGACGCGGCCCGAGTTGGTGACAAAGACACCGTGGATCGAAACATCGCCCGCCTGACCCGGACCGACGCCGACGTCGATGGTGCCTGCATTGATGACCGTGCCGTGGGTTGCGATCATGTCGACCGTACCGCCGTGGGCGTTGATGACGCCCTGGTTGAGGAGGGCGAGGCCCAGCATGTCGCCGGCGGCCATGGAGATGTGCCCGTCGTCGGCGGAGATCGAGCCGGTGTTGCGGATGCTGGCCGGGTCGCTGGCCTTGGCGGCGGAGTTCCGCGTGCCCTGCGTCTGGGTCTCGGCGTCGCGCCCGTCCAGGCGGACGTACATCCGGCTGTTCTCCTGGCGCAAGAGGACGTCGTTTCCGGCGGCCATGACGATCCACCCGCCATCGGCGTTGATCGCGCCGTTGTTCGTGATCTGGCGCGCCACAATGGCGGCGGATTGGGCGCTGATCGAGCCGTCCATGCGGATCGTGCCCTGGACATTCGTGAAGTGATCGATGCTGTTGAGGAAGTCGTCGTTGGCGATGTTGCCAGCGGCAGCGTACAGCCCGCCGACGTTCACCACCGAGTTGGCGCCGAACATGATCCCCGAGCGGTTGACGAGGTAGACGATGCCGTTGGCCTGGAGGTTGCCGTTGATCGTTGAGGGTGCGTTGCTCTGGATCCGGTTGAGGACGCGCGAGGCGGCGGTGGGCTGCACGAAGCGGACGGTCTCGCCCTGGGCGATGTTGAACGTCTGGTAGTTGATGATCGCGTTGTTCGACGCGGTGATCGTCGTCGTCGCGCCCTGCTGCGCGAAGGTCGCGCTCCCCGCGACGACCTGCTGCCCGGTCGGGTTGGCAAGGGACACGCCGGCCAGGCCACCCGCGGCTCCAGCGGCAAGGGCCAGGGCCATCGTGTGGCGACAACGGACAACGGTGCTGCGGGTCGTGAGTCGGCTCATCTTCGGTTGCTCCCCAATACCAGAGCAACCATTTCTCCCCGCCGGGAGGATGGGCCGCTCTTCGTCCTACACCCATAGTGTGAACGAGGAACCGGGGTTTGGCAACCAATTCAGAGAATTTGGGTCGGAATAACCCGGACAGACCTCAATAGACGACCGTAATAACGAACGAGAGCTCATTGTGACCCGAGTTTTCGCGTTCGTTACCGGTCGAATCCAGAACGTCCTTCATGGCAAAGCCCCAATCCAGGCGGGCGCTGAAGTTACGCCGGATCGAGAACTCGGCTCCAATGCCAATGCCAACCAGAGTCGAATCCGCCTCGAATGACTGGCGATCACTGTTCATCACCCGGCCGGCGTCGAGGAAGGCCTTGAGGACCAGGTCCCAGTCGGTCGGGCCCAGTTCGTACTGCGGGCGCCAGCGGAACGGATCGCCAAAGAACTCGCCGGCTTGCTCCGAGGTGCCCAGGAACTGGGTCACGTGGTAGCGATACTCGACCGAGCCAATCAGGGCCGAGTCGCCCGCGACCAGGGCGTAGGGATACCCCCGCACGGTGTACAGCCCGCCCGCGACGATCTGCTCGTTGGGGATCAGGCGGCTGCCGAGGGCGGCCTGGGCGTGGAGCGCCAGAGCGATCTCGTGGCCTTTCTGCGAGAACTCGCCGGGCGTGGTCCCGAAGAGTTCGGGGAAGAACGGCTCGAGATAGAACGAGTGGGTGGCGTCGGCCTTGAAGACCAGCCAGTCTTTATCGGCGTCGATGCGACCGAGCGCGTCGAGGTCGTCGTCGGTTCCGGCGAGGCCGCCGATGTTGAACTCGAAGCCGGCGGTCGCGTCGGTGCGGAACGTGCCGCGGTGCTGCTGCAGGCGGAGGTAGACGCCGGGGACCAGGAAGTTGTCGCTTCCGGAGATCGCGGCGAGGTTGTTGTCCACGCTGACGTGCTTCAGATTGGCGCCCGCGAGGAGGTCCACGAAGAGATCGCCCTTCTGGAAGAAGTTCCAGATCGCCTGGGCGCCCAGGTCCCAACCGTTGCCCTCGAAGTCGGCGCCGGCGAGTCCCACCTCCGAGGCGACGTAGTCGTACCACGACCCCGAGACGCGCCAGCGGAGTTCCTGCGACTCCATCCAGGGCGCTTCGTAGGAGGCGTAGAGCGTGTGCGAGTCCTTGAAGTTGGCGGTGTGGTAGCCGATCTGGAGCGTGTCGTCGTTGTCGGTGAGTTGGTTGTGAATGAACCCAAGGTGCTCGCGGAGGCGCGAGGTCGAGGCCGAGCCGGTGTTGGAGATCTGCCCGAAGATGAGCCAGGGCTTGTTCTCGGTGACGAGGTACTCCATGTCGATGTCGGCGGGGCCGGTGCCCGCGACGCCGAGCGCGTACTCGACGAGTCGGCCCGGGTGACGCGAGAGGCGTGCGGTGTACTCGTCCACCTGGTCGCGACGGATGAGGTCGAAGCGGGCCGGCCCGTCGGGGGCCTTCTGTTCGTCGGTGGCGGGCTGCACGGGCGAGTGCTCGATAACCTTTGCGTGCGACGCGTTGTTGACGATCGTGTCCTTCTCCGGATCGAATCGCTCGCCCTTGGCCTTGGTCGTGAGGCTCGTAATCTCGCCCATGAGGACGATGACGGTGAGTTCGTCGTTCCCCGCGGGGCGGAGGTCCACATACCGGCGATCCTCGCTCACGGGCTTAAACTCGCCCGGATCGATGTTCGCCGAGACCACCGCGTACCCCATGTCGAGGATTCGCGCGGCGACGGCGGCTTGTATGGCCTGAAGTGTCTGCGAATCGACACGCGGCTCGCCTGCGGTCTCGGCGATCTGGGCGAGCGGAATCAGGCCCGCGGCCTCGCCCTCACGGGGAAGACGCAACACGCCGTTGTCCATGACCAGCGGGATCGTGGTCGCGAGGACTTCATCGCTGGTTGGGTGGGCCGAGTTCTCGGTTGTGTATCGAACGAAGACCTTGCGAATGAGAAACGTCTCCTCCGACGCGGCGGGAGTCGATTCAATCGCTGGGGGCGTGTCCTGGCGCGCGAGTGACGGCGCCGCGAATGTGGCGAGCGCAGCCATGCCCAGTACGACGACGGTCTGTAGATTCTTCAAGCCGGTCTTCATCACGATTGTCTCCCGGAAGGAGTGATTGGCGAGCGATGTTACCCAGCCAACCAATCTTTCCCATCTCAACGCGACGGCTCCCGGTTTGGGTGGGCCGTGACCAGAAACATCGGACGGCCGGGGCGATAACTTCACCACGACTTCCGGGATGCGTCAAGATTGTTCCTGGAACCGCTTGCATCTCGGACGAGTTTCGGCGATTGTGTGAAGCCGCCCGTCGGATCGGTCGATTCCGAGAACCAGAGCGGGCACCGCTCAGACTGGAGAAGATCCGATGCGTCGCGTTACTACTTTCGGCGTTCTGGGCATGGTCGGCGTTCTCGCGTGCATGGCCGGGGGCTGCTCGTCCTCGTCGTCGCACACGGTGACGCTTGGAGCATTGCAGAGCCGTCCGTTCTGCCTCGCCGCGGGCGACACCGTGGGCGGGCAGTTGTGGGCGTATCAGCACGTCCTGGCGACCGGCGAATCGGGCGAGTTCACAACCGTGACCGAGGCCATACCCTCGTTCTACCTGATCGGCGAGTGATTCGACTCCGGGCTATTCGCGTCAACATCGATCAGGTCGCGCTCACGTCTTTTGGCGCGACTAGAAAGAACCGACCGACGGCGATCTCGAAGAGTTCCGCCTTGTCATCCGGCGCATCACTCTCGCCCGAGCGAGGCGAGAGGTCGCGCATGAGATACGTCCCCTCCATCGTGCCCCAGGGGCGTGTGAGGCGGCAGAAACTCGCGTAGTCGAAGTGCTCGCCGGGTTTGAGTTCGGGTTGCTGCCCGACCACGCCCTCGCCTCGGACGACGGTGCGTTCGCCGTCGGCATCGACGATTACCCAGCGGCGCGAGAGCAACTTCACGGGGCGATCGCCCTCGTTGGTGATGCGGATGCGATAGGTGAAGACGAACAGCCGAGCGTCCGGATCGGACTCGGTCGCGTCGTAGCCCGGTGTGGCAACCACGCGGATGCCCTCGGTCACCGCGTCGGATCCTCGGCACAGGTCCATAGGCAAGGATACGAGCCTCGGTCCCCCCGGCACGGAATGGTGTGGCTCAGGGCTTGGTGGCAAGATCGCGGGCCTTCTCGAAGAGTTTGGGGAGAAGATTCTCCTCGCCGACCTTCCACGATCTCGCGTGCTTCCCGTTGATGAGGATGAAGGGAATCTCGCGAATCCCGAGTTGCTTGGCGAGCGCCGTGTCGCTGTTGATCTTCGCCTGAACGTCAGGCAGGCTCATGGCGTCGACAAGGGCCGAGGGTTGGGCGCCGATCGCGCCGGCGACGCCCGCGAGGGCCGCCTCAGGCTCGTACGTCGCGCGATGCGCGAGGATCCAATCAAGAGCGGCGGCATACCCGTTGTCGCCGGCGACAAACGCGGACGCCTCCAGGAGTTTCGCGGCGTGGCACGCATACGGGTGGAGGTTCACCTCGGTCTGGGAGTTGCAGTCGGTGTTCACCGGGAAGTGCGCGAAGGCGTAGCGGATCTGGTACGAGCCGCCGGAGGTGAACGCACGAAGCACGGTGTCGGCCTCGGCGGTGCCCGGCTCGTTCAGATCGCCGAACATCACGACCTGCACGGGCGAGTTCGATGGGCCGAAGGCGTGGGCGAAGAGCGACGCGGGAATGGTGGCGGCCGGGGATTTCTGCCACAGATCGATGGCGCGACCGGCCGCGTCGAGGGGCGAGTCGGTGGCGGCGGTCGCGGGCGCGGGGCGAGCCGCATACGCCGCATCGATCGCCTGGGTGAGGGCGTTGGGGATGGTGTAGCCACGGAGTTCGACGCCGTTGACGAAGATCATGGGCGTGTGATCGATGCCGCGCGACCAGGCCTCGTCAACATCGCTCGCGATCAACGCGTTGATCTCGGGCGATTCCATCAAGGGCATGAAGCGATCGGCGTTGAGACCCTGCTTGGTCACGGCGGCGCGGAGGGTCACCGCGTCGAAGGAGCCATTGACCGAGAAAAGCCAGCGGTGCATCTTCCAGAACGCCTCGGAACCGCCGAGTTTCCCAGCGATCTCGGCGGCATAGGCCGCGAAGCAGGCATCGGCGTGGTAGTTCTGTGTGAGGCGCGGGTTGCATGTCGTGGACATCGGGAAGTGCTTGATGGAGGCCGCGAGATCCGGATGGGCGGCGATCGACGCCTCGAGTTGGGCCTCGATGCCCTTGCAATCCGGGCACTGGTAGTCGGTGTAGAGCACGACACGAACGGGCGAAACCTCGGGACCAAGGCGATAGCGGCCCTCGAAAGGCGCGGACGTGGGGTGGGGTATTGAGGTTGTAGGAGTTGTGGCGTTGGATGGAGTCGCGTTGTTGGTGTTCGGAGTGTTGACTGCTCCTGTCTCCCCGGCGCGGGTCGCTTCGGCGATGCGTTTGGTGGACTCGGCGAGTTCGGACTTCTGCTGATCGACGAAGGCGAGATACGACCCCTGCAACGCCGCCAGAGCAACGAGGGCCGTGATGAAGAAGACGGGGAGGACGCGCGGGGCGACCGATGACGGGGCGCGCGTGGCGCGGCGCATCGCGATGGCGAGAGCGATCGCTGCCGTGTGATACGCCGTGCAATACGAGCACATCATCTTCGCGCCGAGCATGATGCCGAAATAGACCAGCGAGCCGATGGCGGCGGCACGGGAGATCCACCCGAGCGCCCGCGGGTAAGGCGGCTTGGCGACGAGGAGGGCGGCGAGCATGGCGATCGAGTACGCCAGCCCAATGAAGGCGATAGGCATGCCGGTCGAGGGCGGGACCTTGGCCCACTCGCTCCGAGCGGCCAGGTCACAGGGGCTACCGGCGCCGCAACCTGGAGCGGCCATGACCTTCAGGTGGTGGAACGCAAGGATGCCCGTGGTGGCGACCATGCAGATGGCGAAGGCGACGAAGGCGGTGCGGACCCAGTCTGGCCACGAACGCGGATCACCATCGGAACCATTGGCGGCGGCTGGAGATACGCGGCGTGGGTCAGGCTTTCCGTGCTGTGGCATGCAATGTCCTCGCTGTCGGAACGTTGATCATTACTCTCGTGGGGGTCCAATCTGGAGGCCGGGGCCGAGACCCAAGACTTGGGTTGCATGAGAGCCGCGGCGAGGTTCGCCCCGGGCATTCCCCGCCACCGAGTCATCGGTCTTGGCTCCGCCTCTCAGTTTGGTTCTTGTTCATGTTGCACCAATTGTGATTATCGGGTACACCATGAATCGGGGTTGAGGCGTTTCGGCGCGGCCGCTCTCTCGTGGCGGGCGCCGACGACCACTCCAAGGAGTTTTCGATGATGTGGAATCTTTCAGTCCGCGGTTTGATCGGTGCGCTGGCGGGGTGTTGCCTTGTGGCGACGTCCGCGAGCGCGCAGAACACCAATGCCGGCGCGTGCTGCGTCCAGGCCAACGGCGCGGTGACCTGCAGCGTCGTGACTCCCGAAGCGTGCCTGCAGATGCGCGGCCTGTTCCGTGGTCCCGGGACGACCTGCGGCGACAACGGGTCGTGCCCGACCATCCAGCCCCAGACCGGCGCGTGCTGCATCCCCAGCCCCACCCCGACCACACCGATCATTTGTTTGCAGACGACTCAGGCCGGGTGCGCCGAGCGTGGAGGGACGTGGGGAGGTTTGGGAACGAACTGTGTGACCAACGGCTGCGCCCCGATTCCGCTGGGCGCGTGCTGCCTTCCGGCGAACGTCGCCGGCGCCATCGGCGGTTGCATTCTGGCGACTGAAGCCATCTGCGCCCAGCGTGGCGGGACGTGGCACGGCTCTGGCTCGACGTGCAACACGGTTGACTGCCCGATCGTCCAGCCGGTGCTTGGCGCGTGCTGCGTGCCAATCTCGCCCGCGGGCGGCCCGGCGTGCGTCATGGTGATCGAGTCCATCTGCATCGCCCAGGGCGGGCAGTGGCACGGCGCCGGCTCCGACTGCACGACGATCTTGTGCGCGCCGCCACCGCCTCGCGGCGCGTGCTGCATCCGCGTCCTCAGCCAGAATGGGTTCATCACGACGTGCGTGATGGACACACAAGCCGGTTGCGCCGAGCGCCAGGGTCAGTGGCGCGGCGCCGGATCGGCGTGCAGCGACAACGGGATCTGCCCGGATGTCCAACCCCTGACCGGGGCCTGCTGCCTTCCCCCGAGTTCCACAAATGCCGGCGGATGCGCCATCCTTATCGAGTCCATCTGTATCGCTCGTGGCGGTCAGTGGCAAGGCGTCGGCTCCTCGTGCGCCAACACCCCGTGCATCGCTCCTCCGACGGGCGCGTGCTGCATCCGCCAGGGCGCCATCGTGGACCGCTGCGAGGTCATGACCGCCCGCGCCTGTATCGAGGGCGGCTGGCGCTACCAGGGCAACGGCACCACCTGCAACAACACCATCTGCCTTCCGACCCCAACCGGCGCGTGCTGCGTCGTCGGCAAGGACGGCACGACGTGTAGCGTGTTGACCGCACGCCAATGTCTTGAGGCCGGTGGACGGTACCGCGGCAACTTTGTCCCGTGCGGCGAGAACACGTGTGTTCGTCCGCCCCAGCCGACGGGCGCGTGCTGCATCCGCCAGGGTGCCGTCATCGACCGCTGCGAGGTCATGACCCTCCGGGCGTGCCTTGAGGCTCATGGTCGCTATCGCGGGAACGGCTCGGCGTGCACGGACTCGACCTGTGTCCCGCCCGCGCCCCCGACCGGCGCGTGCTGCGTCCCCGGAAAAGACGGGCTCTCGTGCGTGGTCCTCTCGCGTCGCGAGTGCTTCGCCCGAGGCGGACACTATCGCGGGGACAACGCCGAGTGTGGGCCCGAATCGTGCGTCGCCTCGACGTGCCCCTGCGACTGGGATCACAACGGGCTGATTAACAGCAACGACCTCCGCGAGTTCGTCGAGGACTTCCGCGCGGGCAACGCCGACTTCAACGACGACGGCGAGACCAACAACGACGACGTGCGAGCGTTCGTCGAGTGCATGGTCGATTCGCGCGACGGATGCGCCAACTAACGGAGGCTCTTCCTCCACAAGTCCGGATCGTTCGGCCGGCCCGCGCCCTCTGGCGTGGGCCGGCTTTTTTCGTGCCCGATGTGCGCACCCGTCCTACGCGGCCTCCGGCAGCCCCTCGCCGATCGGCGTGCTCACCTGCAGCAGCGACTCGGGAAGCGACGCCGGCATGCTGACCGTTTGCGTCACGGGCCCAAGGCGGATATCAAGGCGTGATCGTGCGGCGATGACGCTCGATGGTGCCACCGAGATCGGCATCGTGTACATCGACGGCGCGTCGGCCTCGAGCGACATTCGACGGGCCGAACGGCTGTAGACCGTCTTCGTGACGGTCGTCGTCGGCGCCGGAGCGGAGGCCACCGGCTGCGACGGCGGTGGCGGGGCACTGGGAGCAGGGGGCGGCGGTGCGGCCATGTCGAGGATCTTCTGACCCATCGCGTAGACATCGAGCCGCTTAAACGTCGCGCCGGTGTTCGCGACGCTGTCGATCTCGTCGTCGCCATCGACGATGTTGACCGCCGTCGACGTGATAATCGAGCGGAACTCGCCGGTGGTCAGGCGACGCCCCAGGACCTGTGTCGCGATCTGGTCGGCGAGGACGGCCGCACCCGTAACAATCGGCGAGGCCTGGCTCGTGCCGGTGTACGACGAGATCCCGCCGTACTGGTTCGGGCCATAGATGTTCACACCTGGAGCAAAGATCGGAGTCATGCTGGTGCTGCGCTGCGAGAAGGGAGCAACCTTGTCCACAGCGGCGTCGGCCCACTTGGTGCCGGAGATCCACGTCCCCGAGCCTCCCGCGAAGACCGCGCCGACACCGATCACGTTCGGATCGGCGGCCGGATACGCGACGCCCTGCTTCGAGCCGAGTTCGGCGTATGAGTTGCCCGCGGCGGCGACGACCTTGACGTTCATCGACGCGAGTTGGGCGAGTTCGTCGCTGATGGAGTACATCTGCTGCGCGGTGGCGTAGTTGCCGCCGTCGCCGAGCGAGAGGTTCACCGCGGAGATGTTGAACTGCTGGGCGAAGTAGGCGACCCAGGCAAGGGCCTTCTCGACGGTGGCGAAACTGGCGCCGCCGGTGTCAGTGAAGACCTTGAGAGCGATGATGTCGGTCCCCGGCGCGATCCCGCCGTAGGTCGGATTGATGCCGGCGATGATGCCCGCAACGTTGGTCCCGTGCCCGTTGTAGTCGGTGGCGTCGTGGTCCTCATAAGCAAAGTCGTACTGGATTCTGATGTGATCGCCGACACCGTCGCCGTTTCCATCGGTCCCGAAGAAGGGATGGTCGAGATCGATGCCGGTGTCGATGATGACGGTGGAGAAGCCGCGACCGTCGATCCCGGCGAAGCGCGGGTCGGCGCGGAGTTTGTCGAGACCGATGAGCGACCACGGGGCCGAGGGCGACGGTGCGACATACGGCACGTCGGGGGGCGTCGCGGGCTGGGCTGGCGCGGGAGTCGGTGTCGGCGTTGGCTCGGGTGTTGGCGTTGGTGTCGGAGTGGGTGTAGGCGTCGTGGATGCGGCCCGGCGGGCGGCACGCGTCGCGGCGAGGATCTCGATCGAGTGATCACTACGAGCACCCGCTCCATGATCACTCGACGGGCTGAGGCGATTTTCGCGGAGGCTCTCGATAATCGGCGCGGGCGCATGATCCGGCGGGACGGGGGGAAGATCGATCGAGGTCGTGGCGCTCAGGTGCGTGCGAGGCTCGAGTGGCTCGCAGCGGGATGGATCGCCGGGTCTGGATGCCGATCCGCGGGACGGCATGGCCCGGCGCGGAGCCTGCCCGTTCCGAGCCACGAGCCACGACGAGATTGTCCGAGAACTGATGGTCCACCACGACGCCATAGAGCGACTCCACACGGGCCAGAAATGATGCGGGCGCAATGCCCGGCATGGCGAGTGTGCGATTCGGTGCGGCGGGATGCCAGCGTTTCTCGCGTGGTGTGTGGTTCTGGAGATTCCCCAGTCGTCACGACCCAAAGCGACGAGGCCGGGTTCGCGAGATTCTGGGACGATGTCGCTGTTCAACTCCCCCACAGCCACGCAGTCGTTACTCGTCGTCGATGGCGTCGCGGCGGAGCGTGAGGAGGTCGCGGAGTTGGCTGCTGTCGAGTTCGGTGAGCCACTGCTCGCCGGAACCGATAATCTGCTCGGCGAGAGCGGTCTTGGACTCGATCATCTGGTCGATCCGTTCCTCGAGCGTGCCCTGGACGACGAACTTGTGGACCTGGACGGTGCGCGTCTGCCCGATGCGGTAGGCGCGGTCGGTCGCCTGGTTCTCGACGGCGGGGTTCCACCAGCGGTCGAAGTGGAAGACGTGCGTCGCCGCGGTGAGGTTGAGACCGACGCCGCCGGCCTTGAGGCTGAGGATGAGGAAGGGGGACGAGTTCGGGTCGTTCTGGAAGGTGTCGATGATGTTCTGGCGCTGCGCCTGGGTTGTGCCGCCATGGAGGAAGAGGACGTCGCGTCCGAACTGGTGACGCAGGAGCGCGGCGAGGATGTGGCCCATCTCGCGGAACTGGGTGAAGATGAGCGACTTGTCCCCCTCGGCGACGACCTCGTCGAGCATCTCGATGAGGCGGATGCACTTGCCCGAGCGCTGCGAGTCGGGCGGGTTGGGCGACTCGGGATCGTGGTCCTTGAGGACGAGCGAGGGGTGGTTGCAGATCTGCTTGAGTTTGATGAGCGTGGCGAGGACGAGCCCGCGGCGCTGGATTCCCTCGGCGGCCTCGACCTCGGCGAGCATGCGCGAGACGCAGGACTCGTAGAGCGAGGCCTGCTCGGCGGTGAGATGCCCGAACTCGCGCGACTCGACCTTGTCGGGGAGATCCGCGACGACGTTGGGGTCGGTCTTGAGGCGGCGGAGCACGAACGGACGGATGAGCGAGCGCAACTGCTCGGAGCGGACCTTGTCGTGGAAGCGTTCGACCGCGACGCCGAAGCGCTGGCGGAAGTTCCCTGATGTGCCGAGATAGCCGGGGTTCAGGAAGTCCATGATGGACCAGAGTTCGGTGAGGCGATTCTCGACGGGCGTGCCGGTGAGCGCGACGCGCCGGGGCGACTGGAGTTCGCGAACGGCCTGGGTCTGCTTCGCTGTCGGATTCTTGATGTACTGGGCCTCGTCGAGGACGACGCGGTGCCAGGGGATCGTTGAGAGGTGCGCCCGGTCGCGATTGGCGAGGGCGTAGGTGGTGATGACGAGATCGGCCTCGCCCGCGGCGATGGCGAGCGACTCACCCTGGAATCGGCCCGTGCCATGGTGCACGAGCACGCGAAGTTCGGGGCAGAATCGGCGCGTCTCGTGGACCCAGTTGCCCACGACCGACATGGGGACGAGCAGGAGTGTCGGGCCGGGCTTCGCGACGTTAGCGGTCGCGTCGGCGGCACGCTCGCGCTCGAGCGCGAGGAGGGCGAGCAACTGGATGGTCTTGCCCAGGCCCATGTCGTCGGCGAGGCAGAGTCCGAAGCCGAGACGCTCCATGTAGTACATCCAGGAGACGCCTCGAGCCTGATACGGGCGGAGCGTGCCATGGAACGTGTCGGGCGTGTCGATAGCCTCGAGTTTGCGTGACTGCAGGTCGCTGGCGAGGAAGCCCTCGAGCCAGCCGGTGGCCTCCATCCCGACGATGGGGATGCCGGACTGCTTGACGTCGGTCGCATAGGCGAGACGCATCGCCTCGAGGACGGACATCTCGCCGCCGGGGTTCTCGCGTATGAAACGCATGGCGGCGGCGAGGTCCTCGGGGCGGATCTCGACCCAGCGTCCGTTGATGCGGACGAGCGGCGTCTTCTTGGCGGCGAGTTGCTCGAACTCGTGGAGCGTGAGGGCCGTGTCGCCGACGGCGATGTCCCAGCGATACTTGACGAGCGCGCCCAGGCCGAGTTGCGGGTTGGCCGCGTTGGTGAGACCGCCGCCCCCCGAGGCGCCGAAGGGATCGGTCTCGGACGATTCGAGTCGAAGCCGTGCGCCGAGTCGCGCGGAGGGGGAGTCCCACCAGTCGGGCGCCTTGACGGAGAATCCCTGCTCGACGAGGATCGGCTTGATCTCGCGCAGGAACTCGTAGGCCTGCTTGGTGGTGAGACCCATGCGCGTGGGCTTGGGCTCGTCGAGGGCACGCTCGAGTCGCGGATAGAGACGCACGGCACGTCCGAGTTCCGCGAGGAGGAGCTCCTGCGGATTCTCGACGCGGACGCCATGCACCACGGCGGAGTCGCCCGGGAGGATCCAGACGTCGTCGGCATCGATCACCAGGCCCGGACGGTCCACGGATTCCAAGTGGAACGTCAGTTGCCACTCGGCGTCGGTGGTCTCCTCGGTCGGGTCGAGCATGAACGGCTCGGCGAGTTTGAAGCAGAGTCGCCAGGCGGAGCCTTCGCCACGATCCTCGAGCAGGCCGATCCAGTGGCGGACACGCTTGGCGAGGTCGGGGCGATGCTGCGGCAGGACGGGAATGTCGTCGTTGGTGGCGAGCAGGCCACTGAGCCAGGCGACGTGGGGATCGTGGGCGGCGTTGCGCTCGCGGATGGCGTCCTCGAAGTCCTCGCGCATCAGAGCGCGACGGCATTCGGCGTTGATCACCTCGCGCAAGAACGCATCGACGATCGGCCAGGGCTGGTGATTCGTGGCGTCCACGGCGGCGCGGGCGCTCGCGGGCATGGCGGCGAGGAGGGCCGCCGTGCGTGCCGCGTTGGCCTGGTCGCTCAGCCACGGCGCCCAGCACCCGGAGAGTTCGCCGCTCGCGGACTGCATGAGCATGGGGACAAATCGCTGCTGGGCGAGGAGGGACCGCGCGAAGTCGGCGAGCGAGGCGAAGAACCGCAGCGAGTCGGCGAGGACAAGTCGCGGTCCGGACTCGGACGAAGAATCGTCAAGGATTTCCGAGAGGAATGAGAGCGTGTGTCCGGGCGGGGCGACGCGAGCCGGGACCGTGGCGCTCGCGAGGACGAGCGTGGCCGCCTCGTGCGTGGTGGAGTGGCCGAGCGCCAGGGCGAGGCGGGCGCTGGGGAGGACCGTGCCGGAGAGCGCGGGGAGGCGCACCTCGAGTTGGAGCGCCTCGGGCTCGTGCGACCTGGCCCAGGAGGATCGGGCGCGAATCGCGGGGAGTGGATCGATCGCGTGGGGATGGACCGCGACGGTTTCGGTCGCGCTCTGGGCCGGGTGGGGCGCACCGGAGTGCTCGGCCCAGAGGACCAGGCTCGCGTCGTGCCAGGCGGCGTGGAGGACGTAGAGGGATGGGTCGTGCACGCGAACTCCCGGAGGAGCGCGGACGCACCCCTCGAATGAATGAGGGCGCAGGGACTCGAACCCTGGACCTACGGCTTAAAAGGCCGCTGCTCTACCAACTGAGCTACGCCCTCGCTGGCGTGTGTGCCCGGACATGCCGGGCAACGTTTTTGGACCCGGATCGTAGCGCGACGACGCGGCAAAAACGCCACGGCCTCCACGATGTCGTGGAGGCCGTGGTGCGTTTGATGGTTCGTGTTGCTTTAGAGCACGGCACCTGAGATGCCCAGGGGCGTGCCGAGGGTGCTGAAGGCGTTGCCGGTCACGAGGTCGGCCCGGCCGTAGGAGGCGACGATGGGCTTGGAGGCCTTGATGGTGATCCCATAGAACGCGTCGGCGTTGCGGCGCGTGCCCGTGATGAAGTCGTCCACGTTGAACTCGGCGACACGGCGGGAGTTGACGGTGCGACGGAAGACCTCGCTGCCCGGCGTGCCGGCGTAGTTGATCGTGATCTCGATCGTCACGTCGGCGTTCGACGGGTTGAAGACGCGGAGGTACTCGTTGACGAGGCGGACGTTGCCGCCCGGGCGGAAACCGTCGCCGAAGGTCCAGTAGGTATACGCGCGGTCGGCAGTGGAGCCGAGGACAGTGTTGCTGAAGGCCTGCGAGGGCGTCATCACCGAGACGGGAGCGGTGGCGGTGTAGGTCATGCTGTAGGCCTGGCCCGTGGGGAAGCCCGAGAGCGTGGCGAGGTTGAGTTCGCGGACGCTGCGGGCGGGGACGCTCAGGAGGCGACGATCGGCGCTGCCGTTGGCGAAGATGAAGGTGAAGGTGACGGTGGAGGTTGTGGCGCCGGCGTTGAAGACCGAGACGGTCTCGGCGGTGGCATTGAGGCCGAACTGCCCGTCGGGATTCACGCCCGAGGTCGAGCCAAGCCCGACGTTGCCCAGGGCGGCCTCGGCGCGCTGGCCCGCCGCGTCGTAGCGAGAGACCGAGGCGACGATCGGCGACGCCGCGACGACGCTGACGGCATACACGCCATCGGGCAGCAACTGCGAGACGCTGTTCTGATCGAAGTATCGATCGTTGATCGCCATGCCGCCACGGCGGTGGGCCTCGACGGCGATCGGCACGGTGATCGATGCTCCACCAGACTTGGGCACGAAGGTGAGCGTGACGGTCTGGGTGGTGTCGGTGGGGTTGAAGAGGAGGATGAAGTCACGGTTGGCGCCGCCCTTGGCGACCTCGGGGAAGGTCCACGAGGCGCTCGTGCGGCTGGTGAAGGACTCGCCCGCGGTGCGGACGGCTCCGCCCGTGAGGTTGCCGTCGACGTGGGTGAACGTCGTCGAGATGGGCTTCTCGGAGCGGATCTCGAGGGCGTATGGCGCGTTGTTGCGGTTGATGGTCGCGGTGGACGCGGCGAAGGAGGCCGGCGAGAGGAGTTCGAGGCTGGTGCGCTGGCCGGCGGTGAGCGTGGAATCGAAGATGAGTTGGTCGCGGACGCCGGTCTCGAAGCGGGCGATGACGACGACTCGTGTGGCCGCGGCGCTGGGGTTCACGAGGCTCAGCGTGGTAGTGATGTTCGGCCCGGAGAAGCCTTCCGGGTAATAGAGCGAGTAGGGGAGCGTCGGAATGGTGACGAGCGAGCCGCCGGTCTGAAGGGCCTCGGGGGCGGGGTTGTCGCTGGTGATGATGATGTTGCCGGCGTTGTTGGTGACGGTGGCGGTGAGGTGGCCCGAGCCAGACCCGTTGTTCACCTGCCCGTACATCGAGGCGGTGGAGGCGGGGTCGTTGCCCATGAAGATGAAGTAGCGGAGACGCGTCGAGGCACCGGCGTCGAGCGTGCCGACGTTGAAGCCGATCGCGAGTTGCCCGTCGAGCGAGGTCCCCTCGGGGTCGCTCGCGGGGAGGGCGAAGAACTGATTGGGATCGCGGAGCGTGGTCGTCGCGTTGACGACGTTGACCGAGGCGCGAGTGTCGGCGGCGGGAGCGCCGAGGGCAACAGTGAGGCCCTGCTGGAACGTGTTGTTGGTGAAGGTGGCGCGGATGTATCGACCATCGACGTCGATCGCCGTGTTGGGCGTGTTGTCGGCGGTGGACTGACCGGGATTCGGGTTGAAGCCCTCGAGCCAGCCGACGCCCGTGAGCGAGGAGGTACCGATGTTGGAGAGGACGATATCGATGGCGATGAAGGAGTCGCCGTCGGCGAAGGAGAGCGTGCGCTGGACGCGCAGACCGCGGTAGATACCCGTCGCGGTGAGGGCGTTGTTGAACTCGTCAGAGGTGGAGATGAGCGAGAAGGGGAGTTGCGTCGTGCCGCCGGGGCCGTTGTTGAAGAAACTCCCGGCGGAGGAGCCGGCGCTGATGAAGGTCTGGACGTTTCCGGTAAGGAACTCGAGGGGCGTCGTGCCGAACTGCAGGCCGACGGTGTTGCCGTTCGAATCCGCGGCGTTGAGCGTGCCATCGGTCCCGACGCCGACGTTGATGAGCGTGCCGTCAAGGACTGTGCCGGGGTCGCCGACGCCTGCGGTGACGGTGATGCTGAGGCGATAGTTGCCGGTGGTGGCGCCGGTGTTGGTGGCGTTGTCGCTGGTGTTGAGGGGGTTGTAGGTGGTGTTGCCCGACTCGGAGACGGCGATGTAGTACGTGCCGCCGGAGGTGAAGATGTAGTTCTCGATGTTGCTGTTGTTGCTCGTCGAGGGGCTGGAGAGGGCGAGTTGTGTGCCCGAAGAGTCAAAGAGCCGCAGAGCGGTGTTGGCCTGGCCCAGCGAGGTCGCGATCACGTTGAGGGACGTGCCGGGATCGACGGTGATCGCGAACATGTCGCGATCGCTCGCGCCGAAGGCGCCATCACCGAGGAAGGCGTCGCGGGCGGCGGTCCCGATGCCGGCGATCTCCGTGACGGGCTTGGCCGTCGTGATGGTGTCGTTGAACTCGAAAGGCCCGAAGATGTTGTTGCCGAAGGTGAAGTCGATGGACCAGTCGATGAGGTTGCCCGAGTTGAGGGGGATGGAATCGACGATCTTGAGGGTCCAGTTGCCGTTGGCGACCTTGCCGTCGAACGCACTGAGTGCGTTGTCGGGGCGATAGGACGTGACGCCGGTGATGCGGTAGTTCTGGATGAGCGTCGAGGCCTCGTCGTCGAGGACGATGCTGGTGATGTTGGCGGTGGAGCCGCCGCGGCGATTGAAGAGGACGACCTCGGTGTTGTCCGGGCCGATGAGCGAGATGGTGAGATCGCTGATGAACGAGTGCGTCAGATTGAGGCGCACGTTGAGGTCGAGAATGCTCCGCGAATCGGTGACGGCGATGGTGGAGGTCGTCGTGCCCTGGGTCTGGTTCTCGGCGACGGGGATGCGCCGCGGGAGGGCCGACGCCGGCGGGGCGTAGTTCACAACCTCGTCCTGCGACAAGCGCACATTCAGGCGCAGGTCGTAGACGCCCAGCGACTGGGTCGTGCCCGAGCCTCCGACGTCCGGGTTGTACGCGGCGTTGCCGAACCCGGAGACGCCGATGTAGTACGTGCCGCCCGAGGCGACGAAGAAGTCAATGAAGGAGTCGGTCCCGAAGAACTGGTCGTTCGACGCGATCTGCTCGCCGCGCGAGTTGAAGAGGCGGATGACGGTGTCGAGGTTGCTGGGGATGGAACGCCGGGCGGCGATGGTCTCGGCGGTAATCTCACCCCCTCGCGCGAGGGTGAGCATGTAGAGATCGACGTCGAGATTGGCGAAGAAGCCGTTGCCGATAGTGGCCCCGTTGAACGACGCGTTCCCGTTGGAGTCGAACGAGACGCTGGTCGCGGTGGCGAGCGTGTCGTTGAGTTCGTTGTCGCCGGTCGGCGCGATCACGCGGAACTCGTGGACCTCGTCCTGTCCGCTCACGGTGTTCCCGTTGAGGAAGTTGCCGTCGGTATCGCGGATGGCGCTCGAGGCCAGGGTCACGCGATAGGTGTCGAGCGGCAAACGCGATCCGGCAAAGGTCGCGAGGTTCAGCGAGATGACGACGCGGCGCGCATCGCCCGCGTCCACGGCGATGCCGGTGACGGGGATCGTGACATCGACGCCGCCGAAGACGCCGTCGGTCCCGCGTCCGATGACGCTCACGCCGCCGGTGTTGAAGAAACTCGGGTTGTTGTCGATGGGCTTGCTGAACTCGAGCGTGATGGTGTTGATGGGAAGGTTGGTGGTCGGATCGTTCTGTCCGGTGACGGGACCAGGATTGGCCGCGGTGAGGACCGGGCCGGCGATCGAGATGATCTCGATGGAACGGGCGACGTTGAGTCGGCCTCCGGAGATCGTGCGTCCCTGCAGGGCGGGGAGCGCGTCGACGCCGTTGAGGATGGCCTGCTTGAGTTGCGTGGGCGACGCCGTGGGAGCGACCGCCTTGAGGAGCGCCGCAGCGCCGGCGACATACGCCGACGAGAAACTCGTGCCGTTCACGAAGTTGAAGGAGCCCGAGAGCCCGGTCGTGAAGATGCCGACGCCCGGCGCGCCGAGATCGACGGTCTGGGCGCCGATGTTCGAGAAGGCCGCGAGGGCGTCGTTGTTGTCGGTGGCGGCGACGCTAATTACGCCCGGGAGTTGGTACGACGCGGGGAAGAACGTGTTGCCATCGTCGAGATCGAGGCCCTGATTGCCCGCGGACGTGACGAAGAGCACACCGGCGTTGTTGAGTTCGGTGATGGCGGTGATCTCGGCCTGGAGCGGGCCGTTGGCGTACGCGTCCTGGCTGATGTCGGCGTAACTCCCGTTCGCCGCGACGATGTTCACGCCGCGTTGCTTGAGGCGCGTGATGTAGTTCTGGGCGGCGATGACGGCGGAGGCGGTGAAGTTCTGTCCGCCCAGGCCCGTCACCTTCACGGGGAGGATCTTGGTGTTCCAACTGACGCCGGTGATTCCCGCGCCGTTGTTGCCGACGGCGGCGATGACGCCCGCGACGCCCGTGCCGTGCCCGGTGGTGTCGGTGACGTTGGGCGAGTTGGTGCCGAAGTCGAAGCCGTTGATGTCGTCGATGACGCCGTTGCCGTCGTCGTCGATCCCATTGCCCGCGATCTCGCCGGTGTTGACCCAGATGTTGGCGGCGAGGTCGGCGTGGGTGAGGTCGATGCCGCTGTCGATGACCGCGACGACCGCGGTGGGATCGCCGATGGTGACATCCCACGCTTCGGCGGCACTGATGTCAGCCCCGGCGGTCCCGAGCGGGCCCGCGCCCGGCGGGATCTGCTGCCCGGAGTTGATCAGCCCCCACTGCTGCGAGAGGCTCGGGTCGTTGGGTGTGGCCGCGAGTTGACGAACCACGTTGGGCTCGATCGCGAGCACGCGACCCATGTCGCCCGAGACGCGTGACGCAGCCTCCTTGGAGACGTAATCGTTCGTCGTGAAGGTGATCCATCGCCCCTCGCCGATGATCTCGAACGACGAGGCCGAGACGCCTAGTCGCGTTGCCGCCTCGCGGGCCACGAGTTCGGCCTGGTCGCTGGTCATGTGGCTGTCGAGCGTGACGATGTAGGACCCGGCAAGAACCGAGACCTCACGTCCACCCCAGTTGATCATCGCCTGTGCGCCGAGATCGGCGGAGAGGAAGACACGCTCCTCGAGACGCTCGAGACGGGCCGGCGCAACGGGAACGCGGCTGGATGAGGGGGCGGAAACGACACGCCGAGCTTTCCGGGCTTTCGACATCGGGCGACTCCATAGCCGTCGCGGTCAGGCGACGACGATTCCACGAACTTCAAGGATGGTCGGCTGCCTCGGTGGCTTCCCCGGGACCATGCCTCTTTGGGGCACAGTCCCGCGGCGTCCGTGCGTCAGAGCGTCCCGCCGTGTGGCGTGGAGGCCTTGCTGACGATCCGAGGGGTCGTCCTTTGACCCCATAAGGCTACGAACGCCGCCGCATCCTGTTGCATCATCTCTAAATTACGCCGCTCGCACAAGTCGGGGCGGATTTCATGGCCCGGTTCCTGACAAAACCTGACCCTGACGAACTCCAACCACCTCATCAGGCCCAATCGCCTTGCCTTCAAACATCCGGCGAATCAGGTCGGCGTGGCGAACGCTTGCGCCCTGATGACGGGTGATGCACGCCCTGCCGGCACGCGCAAGGTCCTGCCGGGCCGAGGGATCCGAGAGCAGTCGACGGATCACATCGCCGAGTTGGTCGGCGGAAACCACTTTCAGACCACCGGCATTCTGGAGAGATGCGACGGCGAACTCAAAATCGCCGAATCTCTGGCCGATGAGTGTGGCCTTTCCGAGGCCGATCGGCTCGACGGGGTCGGAGCCGTGGAGATTGCCGAAGGATCGCCCGACGACGACAAGATCGGCGAGGGCGTAGGCCTTGCCCAGTTCGCCGATGGTGTCGAGGAGGAATCGGGTCGCGCCGGGCGGAACAGGTGACCCTTTGGTCACACTTCGGCGGACGCAGTTCGGCAAGGCGCGCGCGGCCTCGTCGAATCGCTCGGGTTTGCGCGGTGCGCACAGGAGTTGGACCTCGGGCGGGCAGGCGGCGTGGAGCAGGGCTTCCTCGTTGGCGTGCGGACCAGTTTCGAGCGGGCCGGTGCTGCCGGCGACGACGAGTGGTTTGGTACGGTCGATGCCGAGTTCTCTGGCGAGTTGGTCGGCGCCCTCGACGTGGTCGCGGATTTTGGCGGTGTCCCACTTCATCGAGCCGGTGACGGTGCAGCGGCCGGGGACGACACCCATCGTGCGGAAACGCTCGGCGTAGTCCTCGTCCTGCACGGCGGCGAAGGCGAGGCGGGCGAACGTTGGGGCGATGAGGCGGCGGATTTTCCTGTAGCCGCGGAAGGAGCGGGCGCTGAGACGACCATTGATCACGCCGACGGGGATCTCTCGTCGCTGGCACTCGGCAACGAAGTTCGGCCAGACCTCGAGTTCGGTGAGGGCGACAACGCTGGGTCGCACGGCGTCGAGGAAACGGCGCACGCTCCACGAGAAGTCGAGGGGATATCGAACGACTGTCGCCTGAGTGGAATAGATCTCGCGAGCGCGGGCGAGGCCCGTGTCGGTGGTGGCCGAGACGACCACGTCCATGTCCTTGGTGAGCAATGGCACGAGTTCGCGGAGGGCGTTGACCTCGCCGACGGAGACGGCGTGGAGGAGGACGCGTGGGCGATCGATGTTCGCGAGCGCTTGGACGTGCCCGAACCTTTCTCGCCAGCCCTCGCGCTTCTTGGTTGCCCACGCGGGCGCGGTGGCGAGGGCGATTGGGAGGTAGAGCAGGTCGAGGGCGTTCATGCGATCGTGCCGACGAGAATGGGCGGGCGGGGATTCGAACCCCGAACCCTTCGCGTGTAAGGCGAATGCTCTAGCCGTTGAGCTACCCGCCCGGACGACGAGGCACACCGCGACGCGGCGAGCAACGGTCGTTGGACGGCGGCATCATATCCGAGACCTCGGCTCGCCCATATCGTGAGTGCTCACGGGCGAGCACGGCGACCACGTGCATATTGGGAGATCGACATGAAGGAGCAGGAGACGATCGCGTTGGGCGTCGAGAACAGCCGGGAGTTGCTGGAGCGGTTCCTTGCCGGATTCACGGACGAGAACAAGACGCGGACGGCTCCTGGCCTGCCGAATCATGCGGCATGGACGCTGGGGCATCTCGCGTTTGTGATGCACCGGGCGGCGATGCGACTGGATGGCGGTGTCCTCCCGGGCGATGTGTTCATTGAGGGTTCGACACGTGGCGACGCGTCACGCTTCGGCGTGGAGGGCGTGGCGGTCGGATCGACTCCTATGAGCGACGGGGCGAGTTATCCCGAATGGACACGGTGCGTGGCGATCTTCGATGGTGCATGTGCCCGTGTGGCGGAGGCGTTGCGGAAACTCCCCGCCGAGCGTCTCGAAGAGCGCATCCCATGGGGGAAGAACGACATGTCCCTACGGGAACTTGGGCTTCGCATGATCTTCCACAACGGGACGCATTGCGGCGAGATTGTGGACCTGCGGCGGGCGCTGGGGTTCGAGCGCGTGATCAAGTAGTTGTGATCGCGAGGTGTATCAACACATCACGTCAGCATCCGAGATTGAACCGAGTGAGGTAGAAGAGCAGGTCGTCGATAGTGACTCCGCCGTCGGGGAAGGCTTGGCCTGACCCGTTGTCGACGTCGGCGCGGAGATCGCCGGCGTTGAACAGGGAAAGGTAATAGAGCAGATCGTCGATGGTTGTGCCGCCGTCGGCGTGACCGGTGGCGCTGCCGTCGTCCACATCGGCGATGCAGATGGGGCAGGGGGGCATGGGTGCGGCGAGAACGGCGTCGATGAACCCTGGCTGGACGAGTTCGGCGAGGCCGAGGGCGCCGAGAGCGACGTCGGGCATGCCGCACGAGTTCGGCTCGTAGATCGACGAGGTGTTGCTCCGGCGGTAGAGGATGGAGGCACCGCTGGTGAAGACCTGTCGCGCGCCGCGGCGGTAGGCGTTGTACGCCCCGACGGCGTCTGGTGTGGTGCCGTCGGCGGAGAGTGCCATGAGCGAGGTGAAGGTGGTGATGTCGCTGGGGTGATTGGAGAGGGAGTCGGCGTTGTAGCCGGTGGGTGTGGTGCCGGCGGAGAAGACGGTGTTGTACTTGGGGGCGTTGTCGTCGGTCCAGGCGGCGTGGTTGATGCGGACGTTGCGCATGTTGAGGCGCCAGTCGGCGGAGGCGCGGTACTCGGGGAGGAGGAGATTGGCGTAGTTGGAGAGGAAGGCGGACTGGTGGACACCCCACTGATTGCCGGTGACGGTGCGTCCGGGGACGTATTGGGCGTTGGGCCACAGGGCGCGATTGAGCCAGCGGGAGTAGACGAAGTCGGCGGGGATGCCGCCGTAGGCCGCGGCGAGGGCGGTGAAGAGGATGCCCTCGTGGTACGCCCCGGCGGCGCTGAAGGGGTCTGGGCCCCCACCGGCGAGGGCCTTCAGATACATCGCGTCGGTGCCGGCCTGGAAGTAGGAGTCCCAGTTGGTGATGCCACAGGTGATGAGGCGGGCGCTCTCTTTGATGGAGGCATCGCTGGGGTAGTACGCCGAGGCGCGGACGGCGGCGAGCGCGATCTTCATCGTGCTCATCGTGGCGTACTCGTCGGCCCAGCCTGATTTGGTGTTGCCGGTGAGCGGATCGATCCAGTGCTTGAAGATGCCATCGGCGCTTCGGACGGGATCGGCGCCACTCAGGCTGCCGGCGTGGCGTGCGAGGATGGTGCGGATCTCGGCCTGGGCGTTGGTGTCGCCCAGCACGCTGTCGGCGGTGAGCAGGAGGAAGACGGCCCAGGCGGCGGCATCGGGGGTGGCGGGGTGGAACCGCGCGACGCCGATGTCGGTGTCGCCATCGATCACGTAGCCGTCGGGGCGTGTGAGGCTTCGTGACATGGTGACGACCTGGGCGATCTCGTCGGTGAGCCATGACTCGAAAGTGAGGCGAGTGTCGCTCTGGTCGCGGAGGAGCGTGGCGCCGGTGGAGTCGCTGGCGAGGAGCATGGCGCCGTCGCTGGTCGGTGCGAGATCGTGGTGATCTCCGGGGAGTGTGGCGTAGTCAGAGGGCAGGAACGAGAGGGCACCGGAGGCCATCCCGGGGAAGAGGTACTTGATCGCACCGCTCGCGGGCGCGGCGGGCGCGGTGAGAACGTACAGGCCTGGGTTGAGGTTGCCGCCGAAGTGTGTGGAGTAAGCGAGGGCGCGGATGGAGGGGATCGAGCCTGTGAGGGTGAATGTTGTGGGCGTGGAGATGGCCGAGGCGCGATAGATGGAATCGCCCCACGAGGCATGGAGCGTCGAGGTGTCGCGGTCGATGGACAGGCCTGTGAGGGGCTGACCATTCGGCGAGGCGACCGCGAAGGCGAGCGTGCCGGCGCCGGTGCTGGACGGGGCGTTGTAGATCGCGAGAATGCCGGATTCGAGCCCGACATAGAGGCGGGATTTGAAGTGCAGGAGTGCCGCGTGTCGGAGTGGCTCGTCGGTTGACGCGAGTTCGACGCGCAGGAAGACGGTGAGAATGTCGGCGTCGACGTCGTAGCGCAGGATCGCGTCGGAGGGCTGGGAGTCTGTGGCAGGCGCGGCGTCGGAGAGGGCGATGTAGAGCAGGCGGCCTGAGTCGGTGAAGGCAAGCGAGGTCGGGCCATCGTTGGAGGTGTCGAGATTCATCCACGGTGCGGCCGTGGCGAAGCGCGAACGCGGGATCGATCGCACGAGCGACTGGCGGACGTCGCGGATCTCGACGGTATCGGATTGGGTGGAGGCAGTGGCGAAGTAGCCCGCGACCTGGGCGGCGGCGGTGGCGACGGCGCGGTCCGAGGCCGGCGCGGCGAAGGGTGACGTGATCGGTTGTGCGCGGGCAGTCGTCGTGAGGAGCAACGCGCCGACACCCAAACCGATTGGCGACCGAGCGATTCGAAGAGAGAGCCGATTGATCAACGTTTTCATCACTGGAAAACAGTCTACCACGCAATGGGCGACGTGCCCACGAAAACTCGGCCGAGTTCATCAAAAACGCCCCCGAAGGGGCGAGAACGATCAGAGAAGATGGCCTCGTGAGAGGCTGGGCGAACTCGTGGAGGACCACATGCTCAGTCGATGGTCTGCACGAACCGGCTGCGATTGGGATCGACGGCGTTCACGCTCGAGGGGAAGCGATTGGTATCGGTGCCGAAGAAGACATTCTGGATCGTGTCGATGGGCGGTGCACTTTTGACGAAGGCGGCGTGGCCATCGGTGAAGACGAAGGCGCCGCCATCGGGTCCGAGGTTGTCGGTTTTGGCGTAGCCGCCGGGTTGGGTTCCGGCCTCGGTGGCGTTGCTCGAACCGGCGCCGCCGCCGCCGTACCACGCGAAGGTGCTGACGTCGGGGCCGTTGGTCTCGTCGCCCCAGAAGGGTACGGAGGTGAGGATCTTGGGCTCGTCTGTTTTCAGGCCTGCGATGTAGAGGTAACTGATGTTGTAACTGACGACTTCTCGCTCGGAGCCTGGCGGCTTGGGCTGTTTGACTTTCGCGTTGGCGTAACTCGTTGCGGGGTTGGGGCCGTGCGGCATGCCGTAGTAGCGGTCTTCCTTGTCGGTCGGGTTCACAAGAATGGCGAGGGCGTCGCAATAGGCTCGAAGCAGCGGCTCGCGATTGCCATCGACGTAGGCGGCGAGGTTGGGATTGGCGTTGCCACGGAAGCCCAAATCCGTGCCATCGCCCTCCTGGAAGAGGCTGAAGAGCCCGGCGACGCCGCCGTAGACGAACTGCCCATTGAGCGAGCCCGGCGTGTTGTACGCGTTTGGCTGCTTCATAACGGGGTACCACGACTTGGAGTCGTTGGCGTAGAGGGTCATGATGAGGCCCATGCCCTTGAGGTTGGAGAGGTTCTTGGCTTCCTGGGCGGTTCGGCGTGCCTTGCCGAGCGCGGGGAGGAGAAGCCCGATAAGCAGCGCGATGATGGCGATGACGACGAGGAGTTCGATGAGCGTGAAGGCCAGTTTGGAATGGCGCGAACGACGTGCACCAACGATCATCGGTTTCACCAGCGATTTCATGTGTTTCTCCGAGACGGGGCGGAGCGAGACGAGAATCCGCTTCAAACGATGACAACCTACCGGAGTTCTCACTAGGTTGTCAAGGTTTCGTGAGTCTATACGGACCAGTTGGTGGGCGGTGGCGTTGGGCACAGGAAAACTTGGGGTACGCATTTGTACCGGGGTTGGCTCGAGGATGAGTTGCGATCTGCGAGGGCGCACGTATGACTCCAAGGCGCGTTGAAACCTGGTTCGATCGTTACGGCGATTGTCCCGGTGTTTTGCATGAGTTCCGGATGAAACGGTTACACGGGACTGGATTTATGCGCGGACTTTCAAGGATGACAGTCGTTCTCGGGCCGGGGCGGAGAGATCCCGGTGGAATCACGGGGCCATCGCGGAGTTGTCGTGCAGTTTTTGCTGGCCAAAGGATGCGTGCTTCGTGTAGACTAGTCCCGGTCAAATCCTTGGCCAGAGTGCGACACCAAGGGCGTTGACGTACGAGTTTCTTCGGCGTCATCGCGACATGAGTGGACGTATCCACGCAGAGATGTTTGTTGCAAGGTGTTTTTCTGAAATCGAGGGAGCGAATCGATGTTGAAGCGGAACACAATCGTGACGGTGATCGGGTTGGTGGGTTGCGCCGGGTTGGCGCAGGCGCAGACGGTGAACGGGAAGCTCGATCCGAGCGAGAAGGCGTTCTATGGGCCGCCGCGCTGGATCCAGGAGAACGGCACGGGCTTCGGGAACGCGGGCGTGCCGACGCCGTGCGATCCGAACTCGACGGGCGGCGACCCTGCGCTGGCGACGACGGGCGTGGAGATCGCGATTCCGCTGTCGGCGATCGGGAATCCGGCTGGAGCGATCAAGATCTGCGCGTTCATCAACGGCGGCGGGCATGATTATCTCTCGAACCAGGTGCTGGGGAGCCTCCCGGCCGGAACGGGCAATCTCGGCGGAGATGGAGCCGGCAACTTTGTGGGCGGGACGACCCCGGTCGCGGGGATCAACTTTGGTTCGTTTGCTGGGGATCAGTTCGCGACCGCCACGCCGACGGTGAGTGTGACGGCGCCCACGGTTGACGGGACGCTCGACGCGGCGATCTATGGCGCGCCTCTCGCGGTGCAGGCCGCTCGCACCGGCTTCGGGAACTCGAACAACTCGGCGTCGAACGCGAACGGCTCGGAGCTCGACGCGGTGTATGCCGTGGTGAACGCGGGTGTGCTGTATGTGTGCATCACAGGGAACGTGGAGTCGAACTTCAACAAGTTTGACCTGTTCATCGACTCGGTCACGGGCGGTCAGCAGACGCTGCTGAACACGAACCCCAACGTGGACTTCGACGGTCTGAACAAGATGGCGGGCCTGACGTTCGACGCTGGATTTGAGGCGGACTATTACCTGACGTTCGGCAACGGGAACGCGACACCCGAGTTGTTCGCGAACTTTGCGGACTTTGCCGGCGGGATCGGGAACTATCTCGGGAGCGTGCTTGTCGGCTCCGGGAGTGGTGTGCTCGCGGGCGGGACGAATCCCGATTCGATCCAGGTGGCCCTCAATAACACCAACGCTATTGGCGTGGACGGGTTGTGCCCGCCTCCGGCCGGGAACGCCGACGTCTCCAACGGGTCGGAGTTCGACGCGATCTATGCCAAGGTGGACACGGGTACGGGCAAGTTGTGGATTATGCTGACAGGCAACATCGAGAACTCGACCGCGTCGCAATGTGACTCGGGCGGCAACAAGATTCAGTTGTTCGTGGACGCGATCGGCGTGGAGGGGCCCATCGGAGCCGAGACGGCCGCCGGGCAGAACAAACTCCGCGGCGACAACGTCGATATCGGATTCAACATCCTCAACGGGATGGGCGACGACGGCTCGGGGAACGGGCTGCACTTCGACGAGGTGATCGGCGGGAGCGTGCAGGACTATGTCCGCAACAGTTTCCTCCCCGACTACTGGATGAGCGTCAAGACGAGCGGCACGCCCAATGTCTACCAGGTGATGGACGCGGCGACGCTCCGCAGCAACGGGCGTCTCGAGGACCTGAACAACAACGCGCTGGATTTCGGCGCGTACGACGGGCGTCAGAAGGACGAGCCGACGCGTACGCCGGTCGATTTCAGCGGCGCATTCTCGACCTGCAACGGCGGGAGCACGAACTTCATCCAGCCCCAGGACGGATTCACCCCGGCGCTCTACACGAACTACAGCCCGCGACTGGCGTCGGCCTCGCTCGAGATCGATCCCTTCAACCCCGTCGGTACGGCGGGACAGATCATGTTCTATCTCGACAACAGCAACATCGGCGGGATCACCGACACCGACACGTCGCTCGCCACGAGCGTGACGACGGGCCTGGAGATCGCGATCGATCTTGACGAACTCGGCTGGGACGGCTCTTCGGTCATCAAGATCGGCGGCTTTATCGTCAACAATGACGGGTCGTACATGTCCAACCAGGTCATCGGCGGCCTGCCCGCGGCGACGCCGAACCTTGGGAACGTGGGCGCCACCCGCACCATCGACCTCAACACGCTCGCGGGTCGTCAGTATGTCTTCGCGGCGGTCTGCCTCGCCGACGTGGATGACGGCACGGGCACGGGCACGCCCGACGGCGGCGTGACGATCGACGACCTGCTCTATTACCTCAACATCTTCAACCTCGGCGACGCCACTGCGGACGTCGATGACGGCACAGGCTCTGGCGCGCCCGACTTCGGCGTGACGATCGACGACCTGCTGTACTACCTCGCCCGGTTCAACAGCGGCTGCTAAGCACACGACTCGATATTCGAGTCCACCCTCGACCCGCGGATCCTCGTGATCCGCGGGTTTTTTTCGTGCGTGGAACTCGAGCGATTCCAGCAATGGCACAACGAACAAATCGTGTCACGCCTCCAAAGTATGGCGACGCACGACGAACGACCCAAGGTTGATTCCAGGCTCAGGGCTTGGCGGCGACTCGTGTGGTCACAGAAGCCGTGCTCGCGGGCTTGGTCGCCTTGGGAGTTTGTGCCGGCGGCATCGGAGCAGGCTCGGTGCGCCAGCCGACAGCTCGCAGGGCCTTGGTCCAACGGGCACGCTCGGCGGCGGCCTCGCTTCCGCCGCCGGTGGACCACCAGCAACCGCGAAGGGGAACCGCAAACTCGAAGGCGAGGTCGGCGAGTTGGATGTCCGTGAGATCGACATAGGGGACCTCGACGCGCAGGCCGGGGTGGCCGTGCTCTCGGGCGTCGAGGCCCACGAGGCGTGCGGCGAGGAGAGAACGATCGACTGTTCGGGCGACGCCATCGAGGTCCACGGCTCCCTCGCTCGTGACGCAGTGGATGGGCCAGACGACGACCACGCACCCGGCGTGGGCGGCGGCGTAGGTGGCGCGGAGGAGATCGATGCACTCGGCCTCGCCGTGGGCTTTCACGCTCGCAAGTTGCTCGGGCGGGGGGAGTTGGTCGAGGCCGAAGAGATCGGTCTGGGCATCCACGGCCTTTCGGCGGGCGGCGAGGCCTGGGGTGTGCTGGCTCATCCAGGCCATGATGGCGGGACGGTCCTTGCGCCCGGCGAGGGCCGAGGCCTCGCTGGCGGCGGCGCAGGCAACCGCGGAGGCCAGGCTCCCGTCGCTGAGGATGAGGGCACGCTCGTCGCGATCCATGGAGCCAGAGTGTACCAGAGATGGGGCGCGGACGTCGGTAGAGTGCCCACGAGGGACTCACGCGCCCAGAACGATCGACGCGACCGGTTTGTGGTCGGCTCGGCCTTCGGGACCGCCCCCCAGGACGCTGCGGATGAGGATGACGCGGTCGACGAGGAACTCGATGGGGTACTCGTCGATTTCAGGGAGCGACCATGGTGCGAGAGTGGCACGATCGACGCCGGGTCCTGGGAATCGTGCGATCGTGATATGGGGCAGGAACCGATCGGGCATTCGGTGGGTGCTGGTGAGACGGTTGGCGAGGCGACGGTGGATCTCGAGAATCGTTCGATGCGGGGAGAGTTCGAGGGCGAGGACGCGGGCCATGCCCTTTGGCGGAAGGACCATCGGCGACGCGACGCGGAGGACGCACGGCGAAAGCCCGGCGACCGATCGTTCGACGGACTCGACGACGTGGGGAAGGAGTCGGTCGGCGGTGTCGCCGATGAAGAGGAGCGTCAGGTGAATCTGCTCGAGTGGCGTGGGGCGGGCGTGCTCGTAGCCGCCGGAACGCGGGACGAGATCGAGCATTCGTTGGGCCATCCCAACTGGCGGTGAAGCGGCGACGAAGAGGCGATGGACCTCGGTCGCTCGCGAGTGGCGCGGCATGCGTGAGAGTAGAGATCAACGGTCGGTCGTGCCGCGCTCCTCAATGGGCGATTTGGCGTTGGTGCGGTTCAAGCGAGAGTACCCGATGGCCACCGCGAGCATGAGGAGTCCGACACCCACGAAACTACCGATCCGCCAGCCCGCGGACACAGTGGCAAGATCAAGGATCACGACTTTGGCACCGACAACCATGAGCAGGCCCAACCCGACGTGACGGACGATGGACCGATTCCGGAAGAACCCAAGCGTGATAAGCCCTACCGCGATGAGGGCCCACCAGATCGAGAGCGCACCTCCTTGCGCGGCCTCATCGGAGGCGAGCTTTGAGGCGCCACGCGCCACCTCAAGGCTGGTTGAAGTAAAGAGCAGTGAACCTGCAATCACGTATAAGGCACGTTCCAGCATGTCGAGCGTGCCGCCGTTGGTTCTGTCTGAACTCGATCCCGGACGGAGGAGCCGAGCCTGCATCACGATCGCACACGCGAGAATGAAGGAGTACCAGAGGCCAGGATGGAAAACAAGTGGTGATGGGCTTGCCGACCACGGAGCCAACACGTATGCGGCGAACCACACGATTGCACTCATCAGGCTCGCGACGGGCGTGATGAGTGTGATTGCACGGCGCTTGAGGAGCGGGATTCCCGAGATGATGAAGAGATCAAGCCCCAGCCAGATCCACGCGAGCGAGGTGGAGTCGGTCCGCTCGTGGATGGGCGTGGAGAAGAGAAATGCAAAGCCCAACAGTCCAAAGATGATCTCGCTCGCGCGTCGTTCGCTCTCGCTCCGTTCGAGCAATGCCATCACGATCCAGGCCACGGCACACGTCAGGGGCACCATGGCCTCTCGGGCCAGATGGGCGCCGGCGAGTTCCAGTATGGATGGCTCCATCCACCATACCCCATAGACCGCCAGAATCGACGCGAGGGCCATAGTTCCGACTGAGGCGATCCAAACTCCTTGACTCCGAGCGGCTCGTGCGAGAACGGCCACGGCGATCGCGGCGGACGCAAACGCGATGCTCATCGCGTGCACAGGAGTCGACGCGTTTGCGAGCCCTATCGGCACGAGGAGGAGGGCGAGACACCAGGATGCGTTGGAGATCGCACGATGGCTCTCCGTGTGGCGGACAATGGCCCCGATCACGAACCAGGCCACACCGGCGATCGCCATCATCGCGGTCCAGGTGGTGAGCTCGAGGCCGATCACGTGCACGCCCCCGGTGTTCATGCCCGAGAGGATGGAATCGAAGAGGAGGAGTCGAACCGTGCCGATTCCGGCGGCAATCATGCCGTAGATCAGGAGAGGGTCGTATCGAATTCGAGATGAGGCCGCGACGGCGGCGACGCCGAGGATGAGCAAGGCAAGTGGCATCGACCAACTCGTCAGTGCCATTCCGATGGTGAGCAGGAGGAACGCGCCCGCCTGGAGGAGGAGGCACACACCGAGGCGGCTGCGTTCGGTAGATGGCTCGCGGAGTTTGTGGCCGGCGGCAATGACGAAGCCGATCGTGGCGGTCGCGGCCATCCCGCACGTGGGGACGAGCCAGTCGAAGCGGAGGCTCGTATCGCGTGCGATGTAGATCCCCAGACCCGCGGCATAGACGCTGGCCGAGAACGAGGCGACGTAGGGCCTCCACCGCAGCACGTTCTCGAGATTGACGGAGTATGTTGAATCCTCAGAATCCGAAGAGAACTCGGGTGAGTCGCTCGCAAGAAGGGCTGACTTGGCGATCTCGATGTGCACCACTGCCCAATAGACAATGGTGAATGCGAAGCACTGGACCGGGTGCTCCAGGGCGTGGTCGAGAACCCACCAGATGCCCAGGATGCCTGTGCCCCACATCGCGAGCGTTCGGAGGGAATAGAAGCGCCCACGCAATCTCCAGGCCGTGGCAATGCCCACAATCTGGAGGAGGACCGCATAAGACGGGGTCACCCATGTGCTCTGCCTGCCTGTGATCAGGAGAAATGGGACGAGATACGCGCCCACCATGGAGAGCGCCGTCACCGAGATCAGCCTGAGGTTTGCCGACAGCACAATACCTACGACCGTGACCATCGAAAGGAGAACGAACGCGATACCGGGCGAGATGAGGTGGTAGACGTGTTCGGCGGCGAGCACGGAGGCGAACATCGAGCCGATACCGGCGGCGATCACGCCAACCGATGCCGCAGGTCCGAATCGTTTCCAGACGAAGACTCCCGCAGCCGTGAGAGCCGCCCCGAACATGCCGCCGGTGATGCATCCGCGAGCGGGAGTCAGGACGATCCAGCCCTCATCGTGCGCGTACTTCACGAAGAAACCGATGCCGACGATCACAATGACCGCCCCGATCCAGGCGAGGAGTCGACCGCCGATCACACCTTCTATGTCACGTCGAGGCACCTCGACTTCGGTGTTGCGATCTGCTTCCGTGAGCATCGGCTGGATTGAAACCCTGGTCGCAGCGGCGTGTGCTCCATGTACGGCACGCCGATCAGTGGCACGTTGCTCACGCTCCGCCTTCTTGCGGATGCTGAGCAGTTCAAGAGGCGAGAGACCCGGGCCTGGTTCGGTGTGTGGTGCTCCAAGGGTGTCGGATGTGTGAGGTACTGCTTCATCCGAACTCATGTCACCGACGGATGCGTTGGGTACCGGCGGCGGTTCGTGTGGTACACCGGTGTGAGTGCCACGGACGAGCCCGGCGATCACACCTTCGACGGCCTCGAGGCGGCGCGAGAGTTCCTCAAGACGTGCTTCGATCGACGTATCTGGCGTCGTCACGGTGCACCTCCGGAGAACATGTTAGCATTCACTAAAACTCATGTCAAGGCGCGTCGCACTACATCCCGCTGACACAGGGAGGTTGGAACGTCAGTACAGACAATGCACCGGCCGAATGGGAGATCAATACCTAGTAGTTCGGCGTCGGAGCGCGGAACTCGTCGAGGTTCACTTTTTTGAAGTAGGCGATGGTCTTCTCCAGGCCTTCCTTGAGTTGGATCTTGGGCTCCCAACCCAGGCGCTTGGCGGCGAGGGAGATGTCGGGCTTGCGCTGCGTCGGGTCGTCCGCGGGCAAGGGCTTGTGGATGAGTTTGGACTTGGCGGCGGTGAGGCGGACGACCTCCTCGGCGAGTTCCTTGATGGTGAACTCGATGGGGTTGCCGAGGTTGACGGGGCCGATGAAATCGTCGGGCCCGTTCATCATGCGGATGATGCCCTCGACGAGGTCGTCGCAGTAGCAGAAGGAACGGGTCTGGGAGCCGTCGCCGAAGATGGTGATGTCCTCGCCGTGGAGGGCCTGGCGGATGAAGTTGCTGACGACGCGTCCGTCGAAGGGGTGCATGCGAGGGCCATAGGTGTTGAAGATGCGGATGACGCGGATGTTGAGTTTGTTGGCGCGGTGGTAGTCGAAGAAGAGGGTCTCGGCGGCGCGCTTGCCCTCGTCGTAGCAGGCGCGGGGACCGATGGGGTTGACGTTGCCGCGATAGGACTCGGGCTGGGGGTGGATCTCGGGGTCGCCATAGACCTCGCTGGTGGAGGCCTGGAGGATCTTGGCGTTGCAGCGTTTGGCCATGCCGCACATGTTGATGGCGCCGAGGACGCTGGTCTTCATGGTCTTGATGGGGTTGTACTGGTAGTGCCCGGGGGCGGCGGGGCAGGCCATGTTGTAGATCTCGTCGACCTCGAGCCAGACGGGATGTGTGACGTCGTGTCGGATGAACTCGAAGTTGGGCTTGCCGAGCAGGTGCTGGATGTTGATCTTCTGGCTGGTGAAGAGGTTGTCGAGGCAGATGACGTCATGCCCCTGGGCGACGAGTCGGTCGCAGATGTGGGAGCCGAGGAACCCGGCGCCGCCGGTGACGAGGATGCGCTTGATCTTCACGGTGCGGAGCCCTTCCAAGAGTGCCCGGATCATGGGGCGGGGACGCGAATCGGGCGAAACTGTAGCGGGGAAAGGGCGCCAGATCGGAGTCGGGAGTTATGATCGAACTCAAGGGCTGAAATCCCGAAGAAGAGCGTGGATGGAGCCTGTTCGAACGTTGCCCAAGTGATCGGAGTTCGTTGCTGGAATGGTGCCTGTCTGGTATCCTGCGTTGGATACGGTCAGGAGTCTTTGTCTTCGTTCCACATGGACCCTGGGGAGCACGCAACCGTTGGAATCGACCCCGCATATCGAGAACGCCATCACCCGAGAGTTCGGCATCGAACTGGAGGCGGAGCGCCAGTCGCTGCTGCGTCGGCGGTTCCTGTGGTATGCCGCGACGGCGGCGGGGCTTCAGGTGCTGTTCCTGATCGTGTGGATATGGTCGCAACGGTGGTCGGAGTTCGGTGAACGTCCTGTGGCGACGGCGGTCTCGCTGCTCGCGTCGTCCATCACCCTCGGCGCGTTCGCGTGGGCCTTCTGGTATTACCACAGGCACCCGCCACACCTTCCTCCTCGGCTTCCCGTGCTCACCGCGGTCTCCGGGCTCATCATCCTGACGGGTGTCTTCACGATCGTGCGGGGGGATCTTCCCCGGGTGATCGCCGAGGACATTGCCGGAATGGTCCTGCCGGGTGCTCCTCGTGAGTTGGCTGGGACCATCCAAGCACACGGGACAGGGAGTGAACCTTCGGCGAGCACCAGTTCCAGCAGTGAGGCATCCCCCGTCGAGACTCCGAATGTTGGGGCGACGACGATCTCGGCTCGAGAGCGGGCAGCGGCGGCGCGGCGCGAGCGTCGTGAGATCGCCGCGATACGAGCATCCATCGACCTTCTTCCGCTCATGGTGTCGCATGTCCTGGCGTGCTGCTTCCTGCCGTGGACACCACGGGAGTGCGTTCGACCACTGATTCCGCTGCTGTCATTCAACGCGGCCATGGTGGTCGGCTATGTCGGGGTGCTGGCGCTTCTGCATCAGATCGAGGCGATTTATGCGCTCTTTGGAGTGGGGATGCTGGCGTTCACGCCGCTGATCGCCGCGCCGGGGGCGGGGATCTGCTGGTATCGCGACACACGCTTCCGCGACGAGACGACGGGGCGGCTGCTTCGCGGGCGATATTCACAGATCAAGGCCGACCTGAACCAGGCGCGGCGGATCCACGAGGCGCTCTTCCCGCGTCCGTTCCGCGACGAGCACTTCGGCCTGACGTATCGGTACGAGCCGATGCGGCATATCGGCGGAGATTACCTCTTTGTGGCTCGTGAGCGGGATCTCGTGACCAACGACGAGCACCGATTCGGGCGGCTCAGCCTGGCCCTCATCGATGTCACGGGGCATGGCATCCCGGCGGCGCTCACGGTCAATCGGCTCTATGGCGAACTCCAGCGGCTCTTCGGCGAGGATCCGGACGCGTCGCCCGCGGACATCCTGCGATCGCTCAATCGCTATGTCTCGCTCACGCTCGCGAATCATGCCGTCTTCATGACCGCGGCGTGCTTCCGCATGGATCCGAACACGGACGCGCTCGAGTTCGCGTCCGCGGGGCATCCGCCCTCGCACGTCGTCGGGCCCGATGGCTCGATCCACGAACTCGCGGCGACGACCCACCTGCTCGGCGCTACCGGGCACACCGGCGCGTTCGATCCGGCGATGATCACGGTCCCCTTCGCGCCCGGCGACACGCTCATCGCCTGCACCGATGGCGCGATCGAGGCCCGCCCGCGGAACGTGCCGCGGGGCAAGATGCTCGGCTTGGCGAGGTATCGGGCGCTCATCGCCGAGGTCAATCCGCTCTCGAACAGCGGGTACGCGAAGGAAATCCTGAGGCGCGTCGACGAGTTCCGGGGCGGGCCACCCGAAGACGACACGCTCATCGTGGAGGTCACTCGCGTGCTGACCGACGCGCTGACGAAGTCTGCGGAGCAGCGGCTCACAGAGAAGCGTCAGGAGTTGCGACGCGCCGGCGTGTCGATCACAAGCCCGGCACCGGCTCATGCACGCGAGCGTTCAGACGCCGCCACGCCGCGTTAGTGCTTCTCGCCCTTGACGCCCCGCACCGTGTATTTCTCGAGGGCCTTCTCGAGGTCCACGTTCATGACATTGGCGATCGTCGTCAGCCAGGCGAGAACGTCGGCGAACTCTTCCTCGAGATTGGCGCGCTGCTCGGGTGTGGGCGTGCGGGTGGGTGTGCCGGGGATGGAACTCGGCGAGTTCTCCTGGATCGCGGTCGCCAACTCCCCCACTTCCTCCATGAGCCAGAGGAACGTGGCGACGGCGCCGCGGGCCGAGTCGGTCTTGTGGAACCGGTCGTGGATGAGTTTCTGGAAGGCGTTGAACGTGATTTGCCCGGGCCCGGGACTGGCAGAGTCGAAACGTGCGGTGGTCATGGACGAAACGTAGGGGCGCTGCGTCAGGAGGCTCGCGACCGCATGGCTCGTGCCCACAGCCCCAGAGCCAGGAACATGAGTCCGGGGAAGGCGAAGATGGCGAAGTTGAGGAGGTATGCGGGATTGGGATGGATGGTGCCCGACGTGAGTTCGATGGCGTAGAACCCGGCGAGGGAGATCGTCGTGATGATCCCGCCGAGGAGTTCGCGCCACCAGCCCAAGACCATGCCGAGGGCAACGCCGATTGGGAAAAAAGCGAGGAGGAGCCATTCCTTGGGCGTTGGCGACATGGACTCATGCCCGCCAAAGGCGAAGAGAGCAAGGAGTCCCAGACTCACCAGGCTCAGCCCCCTGGCGAGCCAGCGCATGACCACTAACGCGGTGCTCGAACGGGTCTGGGTGATTGGATGCGCGACCATGTTGACCTCCATACTCACTCATCGACCGTTATGCTAGTATACACTAGCATATGATTGGGAAGAGGTCAACTGGAGTTTCAAGGTCGGGCCTCGGACAGGATTTTTGTCCGATTGCCATGTTCGATGTGGTTCGACTCGATTATCACGCCGCCGACTTTGAGGATTTGGACTCGATCACCGTGAGCAGATCCACGATCCGCCTGCTGATGGGTTCCACCTTGAGATACTCGGCTTCGGCTTCTTTGTTCCTGCCCGAGACCTTCAAGCCCACGATCGTTTTGATCGTCACGTGGAGCGTCTCGTGCTCCTTCTCGAGTTTGAGCATCTCGGGGATCGATCCATACTTGCTCAGGCCCTCGGCGTAGATCCACTTGCCCAGGTCGCAGTCTGTGTGACTGGTAGCCTGGGCTGGCGTGAGGACCGGCTTGCCATCGAGGAAATCGCGGAGTTTGAGCTTCCACATCGAGTGCTTGAGTTTTGCGGAACTGAAATCGAGTGACATGGTGGAGCGACCCTTTGCCGGTGGTGCGAGGCGGGCGGCAGACGAGCGGACGCCCTGGCACACCCTGATTCGTCCACGCGTTGAGTACACCTTACTCGCGATCGCACACAACACGGGGGATGGCACGTTCCAACTGATACAACGGGATTCGACCGTGAGCGTACTGCCGGTCGAGAGATCGCCCGAATGTTGCCGTGGATGTCGTGGGAACTATCCCAGTTGTCCGACGAGGATCACGTAGCCGTCGGGATCGTGGATGCGGAGTTCGCCCGCGGGCATGTGATTGGGGAAACTGATCGCGAGAACAGCGGGAAAGGGGCCTTTCGCGTTGGCCTCTGGACTCATAGACGTTCTATCGGGATGACCGCTCTCGATGAGATGTTGTCGGAGCGTGGCGACGTCCTTTGAGTACATGTAGAAGAGAACGGCCTGTTGTTCGGCGTCGATGGGGCCGCTGGCACGGGCGAGCATGAGTTCGGCGCCGCCGCTGGAGAGCATGGCCCAGAAGGCCTGGCCCTGATGGTCCTTGAGGACGCGAACAGGCACAAACCCGAGGTGGTGATAGAACTCCATCGACACGTCAACGCTCGCGACGTGGGCGAAGGGGACGAGGCGGTTCACGGTGTGGGCGGGGGCATTGGACGCGGAGGTAGTCATGGTCATGCCGAGAGCATATTGGTCACGTTGTAGGCGCAAGAACAATGGCCCAATCTCGGATGCGATTGTGGTGCTTCCGCCTTGAATCCCACACGTTGGTCGCCCATTCGCGGACGATTCCGGCACGGATGTGCATGTCGTGACGGGCGGCAACATCCACGACCGTGAGCCCACCCAGCGTTGGAGGGTCGAGCCAGACCAGCCGGTCTCGCAACTCGCTCAATCGTCCCAGACAACGGGTCGCGAACTCTGATTCGGCGTTTCTCTCCAGGACGAGATGGAGGGCGATGAGGTGGCCGGCGACGGAGCGGATCTGTTGCGGGCCTTCGACCCCCGGATGTTGCGCGGCGTATGCGTCCACCGCGAGTCGTGTCGTCAACGCGTCGACAGGTGCCGCGTGCAACTTTCCGAGGAGATCCGTGTACACACGCCAGCACCCGGGCGAGGCGCCGATGTATGGATGCGGCTGGGTTTCGCACGCGGCCACCAACGCGCTGCAACCATAGCAACTCGTCTTCACCGAATCAGACATCATGGACCATACGCCCGAAGACGTGTAGCGATCGTTGATGCCTTGTTGTTCGCGGGAATTCCAGTTGTGTTACGCGGCCATCTTGGATGCCTTGGACTCCACGGACGTGAGCAAGTCTACGATCGACTTGCTCAACGGTTCGATCTTCTTGAACTCATCCTCGGCTTCCTTTGTCTTGCCGGTGCTCTTGAGGTCGACGATCGACTTGATGGTCTTGTGGAGCATCTCGTGCTCCTTCTCGAGTTTTCGCATCTCAAGAATCGTGCCGTACTTCGCCAAACCCTCTGAATAGAGCCACTTGCCAAGATCGCAGTCCTTGTGGCTCGTGGCCTCGGCGGTGGTGAGGCCGGGCTTTCCATCAAGGAAGTCGCGAAGACGCATCTTCCACTTGAAGTGCTTCATCTTGGCGGTATTGAAGTCGAAGGCCATGCGAGAGTCTCCTGTACAGTTGGTCTCAACTCGTGTGGGTAATTCCGATGATGACCCATATCGGCGAAGACACCCAAGGTCCCCTGCCTGTGGTGGGATACGGAACAACATGACCACCTCCCACGACTCACCCTCGATACACACTGAATTGACACGTTGTGAATTAACAACCACCGATAACCAGTCCACTCACTTCACACGATCAGTTCGAGAAACAATGTGATTCTCAGGCCGAGTCCTGCAGCGCGACCTGCTACCCTGTCCCATGGAAGCCCACTCAAAGCCCGCGAATACGACCCTGTCGCCATTGGTCACGATAGCATCTGGCGCACAAGACACGACACTGACGCGAGTCTGCGTCTTCTGTGGCGCGGCGGACGGCTCGCGCCCCGAGTACAAGCGTGCCGCGACCGTGCTGGGCGAGACGCTCGCCTCGCGTGGCATCACGCTCGTGTATGGTGGCGGGTCGATGGGGCTGATGGGCGCAGTAGCGGACGGGGCCCTCTCACGCGGCGGCACGGTCGTGGGCGTGATCACGACGCTCCTTCGCTCGCGTGAACTCGCCCATCAAGGGCTTTCCGAACTCCACATCGTCGAGACGATGCACGAGCGGAAGATGATGATGGCCGAGCGTTCCGAGGCGTTTGTCGTGCTGCCCGGCGGCTTCGGGACGCTCGACGAGATGTTCGAGATCACCGCGTGGTCGCAACTGGGCATCCACGAGAAGCCCATCGGCCTGCTCGACGTGAACGGCTACTACGACTCGCTGCTCAGGTTCCTCGACCACTGCGAGGGCGAGGGGTTTCTCCGCCTCTCGCATCGCGACCAGTATCGGAGTGCCGCCGACCCTGTGACGCTCATCGATCTGCTCGACTCTGCGGCTCGAACGAGAAGGCGAACACGGAGGGAGACAGAGGGCACACAGAGGTAGTCAGAGGGAATGAAGAGCGAGAAGGCGCGCAGAGCGTGACGTAGTTCATCCGGCCCTGTGCGCGCAAGCCCATTTTTCCTCTGTCTTCCTCTGAACCCCTCCGCGACCTCTGCGTTCGTCTTGTCTCCTGCGTTCGTCTTTACTCGGGTTTGCCGCCGGACATGTCATAGACCCACGCGTCGCCCGCGCGGCTCCAGGTCAGGACCTCGCCCGCGCCGAAGAAGAGTTTGAGTTCGCGCTCGGCGGCCTCGGGGCTGTCGCTGCCGTGGATGAGGTTGAAGGAGTTGGAGACGCCGAAGTCGCCGCGGATGGTGCCGGAGTTGGCCTTGCTGCCGAAGGTCGCGCCCATCAGGTTTCGGGCGATGGTGATCGCGCCGTTGCCGCGGATCGCGAGAACCAGGACGGGCGAGGAGGTCATGAACTTCACGAGGCCGGCGTAGAAGGGCTTGCCCTTGTGCGACTCGTAGTGCGTCTCGGCGAGTTGCGACGAGATCTGCATCATCTTTGCGCCGACGACTTGCAGGCCCTTCTCCTCGAAGCGGGTGAGAATGCGGCCCATGAGACCACGCTGGACGGCGTCGGGCTTCAGGATGATGAGTGTCGTTTCCATGTGTCTGCACCTGTCTTGTGTGTCAGTTCGAGCCTTGGGGTGGCGAACACTCGCCGCTCGCCCAGGCCGATTCATCGTGGGGAGGCAAGGGTAGGCGCGACTCGTTCCGTGTCGGCGGTTTGTGTGATGACCGCGTGCTTGGTGCTATGGCACAAGCCCGTCCGGGACGCCTCGCGGAAAGCGCTCGGCGATGGCATTCTTGATCTGCTCGATGCGGTTTCCCGGGTTGGGGTGGGTCGACATGAACTCGGGACGGTCGCTCCCACCGCTGGCTTCTGCGAGGATCCGCATCACACCGATGAGGGCCCTCGGGTCGTATCCCGCGGCGTGCATGAACCGCAGGCCGAGCGCGTCGGCCTCTATTTCGTCGTTTCGGCCGTACTTCATCAGCGAGAACTGGGCGACGGCGGCGGCGGTCTGCTGGGCGGCGCCGCCCGCGCCGTAGTCGGAGGCGGCGGTGCCGGCGGCGCCGACGAGGCCTTGCGCGAGTTGCGTCTTGGCCATCTGCTCGGCCGAGTGTCGCGCGAGGACGTGCCCGGTCTCGTGCCCGAGGACGCCGGCCAACTGTCCTTCGGTCTTCAGTCGCGAATAAAGGGCCTCGGTGATGAAGATCTGCCCTCCGGGGAGAGCGAAGGCATTGACGGTGTTCCGGTCGGCGAGGAGATGGTACTGGAATGGGTATGGATGCGCCTCGGGCGGAAGGGCCGCGACGAGTTTGGCGCCGATGCTCTCGACCAAGGCCGTCGCGCCACGATCCGCGGAAAGCCCGCCGAACTGCCGGGCCATTTCCGGCGCGGATTGCAATCCCAGGGCGATCTCCTGGGCCGGCGAGAGCGCCACACGCTGGGTGCGTCCGGTGATCGGGTTGTGGCTGCTGCGCGAGTAATAGCCGATGAGCGTCACGATCGCGATGACGGCGGCCAGGACGAGGCGTGGAGAGATCCGCAGTTGCGGGCCTCGGTTGCTCCGATACATCGCTTGCTCGTCACGATACCTGGTGTACATGGGTCGCTCCCGGTCGATGCCGAGACAGCGTATCACACGATCGGAGAGACAACCCGGGCGCGAGTGGCTGCGAGAACAGTTAGGAATACGCCTGATCGCGGGTGGAAGTTGTATGTTCGGTTCGGAACCATCCTCGCCGCGCTCCGACGAGCGCTCGGAGCATCTCTCGTCGGATGGGGGGCACACGCCCGAAGACGTGGTACGCCAGATCGCGGATGAACCCCACGACCGGCTCGTCGCTCTGGAAGACGGGCGTGAGCAGGCGGGAGACCATGCCATAGTACTGGTGCGTGCCCCGGACCTCGTGCTCGAAGGCGACGAGGGCGCGGTCGATGTCACGCTGCTGGTCGAGAATACGGGCGAGTATGGAGGCATCGAGAAGAGCGAGATTTGCCCCAAGCCCGAGTTGCGGGCTCATCGCGTGTCCCGCGTCCCCCAGGAGCACGACACGCCCGCGCACGAGCCGATCGCAGACGACATCCATGTAGGTCGCCGGGATCAGGTCGGCACCCGTCGCGCACTGGCCCACGACACGATCAACGTCGATCGTCGTACCCAGCACTGCACGGCACAGTTCGCTCGCCTCGTGGCGCCACGCCTCGATCGAACGCTCGCGGACACGATCAATCTCCGAGACACGCACGCTCCAGAAGACGCTGACACGCACCGGTTCCCCATGCTGCGTGCGGCCCGAGGGGAGGAAGCCGATCATGCTCGTCGTCGAGTCGTACACCTGCTCGAGAACGCAGCCAGTCACAGGGCCGCTCGAATCATGTCGTCCGCGTGTCTTTCGGAGTTCGTGCGGCTCAAGATCGGCCGTCATCCAGAGCGCGCCCCACGGGTACAGACGTTCCAAGGAGAGTGGTGAGACATGCGACCGCAGTTGGGATCGAGCGCCGCTGCCCAGAATGACCAGGTCGAACGGGCCATGCGAGCGAGATCGGCGTCCATCGGTTGAGGCCCTCTCCATGATTCGAGGTCGCGGCGACTCTTCGATGCGTTCCACGTCCACGCCGAGTCGCACCTCCACACCCTCGCGTTTCGCGGCGGTGAGAAGCTGGCGCAGCAGCATCGAGCGCTGGACACCGAGCCCGAAGATATCCTCACCGATTTCTCCGTAGGAAACATCGAGGACGGGACGGCCCGAAATCGTGCGTCCGCGGAGGCGGTCCACTCGAGAACCCAGAGCGAGCGTCTCGTTGAGGACGCCGATCTCTTCGAGCACGCGAAGCCCCACAGGCTGGAGCAGAAGCCCCGCGCCGACGGGCGCGAGTTCGGGCGCCCTCTCGAAAAGGACCACGCGCCAACCCGCCCTGGCGAGGAGCGCCGCCGCCGCGGGTCCGGCCGTGCCGCACCCGACGACGGCGCATGTGCCGCGTGCCCGAGCGCAACTGCTCGATCGCACGCGGTCGCCACTCGGCGGATCGGCGGGTTGATGTACGGGCTCAAGTGGCGGGTTCATTCACCCCTCGTACTCGTCGAAGGCGCCCTTGGCGTTCTCGTCCTCGACGTACTTCTGGAACTCGCTCATCTTGTAACTCAGGAAGCAAAACGCGTGGTGCACCGCGAGCCATTCGAGGTCCGATGTGTCCTCGCCGATGTCCTTGCGCAATCGATTCAACTCCGCGAGCAGGGTTTCGGCCTTCATCGATGCTCCTTCTTCAAGGACCCCGGATCTATGCGTGGTTCGTGCGGCGAGAGTTGATTGCCCGAGCCATCGCGGGAATCACCAACAACACGAGCAGCACGCCGACGATGCTTGGCCCGGGAAGCAGATCGGTCTCGACACTCACGACCAGGCCACCCATCACGCCGACGATGGCAAAGACCACGCCGAGGGTCATCACGCGGGCCAGTCGCCTCGACGCCGCGATCGCCGCCGCGCCGGGAACGACGAGGAGCGCGGTCGCGAGAACGACGCCGGCGAGTTTCATCGCGACAACGGTGGCGATCGCGAGCAGCACCATGAGCGTGGCTCGCACGCCGCGTGTCGAGATGCCGAAGGCGCGGGCGCCGCTCTCGTCATACGCCCAGAAGATCAACGGGCGGCGTGCGATGAGAAGCGTCACACCTGTTGCAAGGGTCGTCGCCCACGCGAGGATCGCGTCGGCCCAGCCGATCGACCAGATCGACCCGAAGAGGAACGACTCCCACGACTGCGTCGTGTGCGAGGCCTTGATGAGAACCGCGCCAAGGGCCATCGCCGCGACGAGGATGATGCCGATTGCCGTATCGGCCTCGAGTCCCACGCCGCCGACTGTCGTTCCACGTCGACTCGAAGAAGATTCAGACTCGGCCGACGTGGTGTTGGCTCGTGTCGAAGCGGGCACGCCGCCGTGGCCACCCCGCGTCCGACGCTCGCTGAGCAACCCGATGCCCAGTGCCGCCGCGACGCAGAAGACTGCAACGATGACAAAGCGTCCCGTATCACTGGCCACGCCAGACCCGATACCACTCGCTGCCCCACCCAGTGTGAAGACGAGGATCGCCCACACGCCGATGCCGCCGAACGCGGCGTGCGACACGCCCTGCCCAATGAACGCCATTCGCTTGAGCACCACGAGCGACGTGAGCAGACCGCAAAGGATCGCGAGCGCCGGCGCGGCCACAAACGCCGGGAGAAACATCGGCGCACAGGTCGGATCGGTGAGGTACGTGACGATGTTCATGGCTGGCGCGTGCTCTCCTGGCTGGGCTTGCTCGCCGAGATGCTTGGCCCGCGGAGCATGAGCGGCGGGTGCGTGTGCGAGGGGTCGGTGCAAGCGTCGGCGGGATGGGCGTGGACGTGCACATCGCCGAAGATCGCCGCGACGTCGTGGCGGAAGACCTCGCCCAGAACCTCAGGCGTGAGGCCGGAGGGTGCCGTGTGCGAGTGGAGCGTGCGTGCCAGGCACGCGACGGTGTCACTGCCTGCGGCGATCGTGCGGATGTCGTGGCTGACCACTACGGTCGTCAATCGGTACGAGCGGTGGAGGTTCGCGAGCAGGTCGGCGAACTGCTGCTGCCCCGCGACGTCGACACCGACGAGCGGCTCATCGAGTATCAGAATTTTCGGGCGGATCGAGAGCGCCCGCGCGATCATGATTCGCTGCACCTGCCCCCCAGAGAGCGTGCCGATGGGCCGATCGCTGAATCCCGAAGCCCCCACCGCATCGATCGCCTCGCGGGCCGCGTCCAATGCAGATTGTGGTGTGCGCGAGTACCACGGCGTGCCCGACGCGCTCGCCATCAGCACAACCTGGAACCCGCTCACCGGAAATCGCGATTCGCCCTCGTAACGCTGGGGGACATAGCCGATGACGCGCGCCCGCCGGGCACGCTGCGGCGTCATCCCCAGCACGCGGATCGAGCCGCTGTTGCCGCTGAGTAAACCCATCGTGAGTTTGAGGAGGGTGCTCTTCCCGCCGCCATTGGGCCCGAGGACGCCGAGCCGCTCGCCCTCGTGAACCGTGAGCGTGACGTCCTTGATCGCGGGTGTGTCCGCGTGCCCATAGGCGAAGGTCACACCGCTGTACTCGATTGCGTGCGTACCGGACGCCCCGATGGCCGATTGCCCCGCGGAACTGGACTCGCCGAGACTCTGCACCCGCGGCTCCTAGGGACTCTCGCACACCACCACGCGTCAATAGCACGCCCAATCCACACACCACTCATTCACAACAGGTGCCGCATCGGCCGGTGGTAGAAGGTAGTGTATCGCCCGGCATCACGGCACTACGGCGTCGTGGACGGCGCGGGCGAGTCGGACAGCCCCGCCACCAGCGAGGTCAGATTCTTCTCCATGAGCGTCGCCCAACTCGTCTGGTCGGGACTTCCCAATGGGTCGAGCTCGCCAATCTGGATTCGAGCGATCTCCGCGATCCGACGGGCGGGCTTGGGGTCCATCTGCGGCTCATAGAAGATCGCACGCACCTTCTCGCGGGCGATGGCTTCAACCACCTCTTTGAGTTCGCTCGCGGTCGGCTCGGTGGTCTCGGTGAGGCGGATCGTCGCGGCGACCTTGAGGCCATAGCGATCCGCGAGACGCGAAAACGCGTTGTGATGGGTGACGAAGGCACGGCCCTTGCATACCTCCAGGCGGGCGCGATACGCCGCGTCGACATCGTCGATGGTTTTCTGGAGTTTCACGACGGCGGCATCGAGGCGGGACTTCATCGCGTCGTCGAGCGTCCCGCGGTTCGCGCACGCGTTCTGGATCGCCTCACCGATCGCGGTTACGAGGCGGCGAACGAGCGCCGGATCGAGCCAGAGGTGCTGATCGACATACCCGGGGGCCGCGTGGTTGTGCTCGTCACAATCGTCGTGATCATGGTCGTGATCGTGATCGTCATGACCCGTGTCCTTCCCCGCAGGCTTCGGCTTCGAGCTCGCCGCGGGCGTATTCGGCTCGGGCTTGCCCTTATCCTGCAACCCCACAACTTCGGCGAAGCAGACGACCTGGCGACGCTCCACGGGCTTCTCTCGCACCATCGCCGCCACGCGTGGCTCGAGATTCAGGCCGACGTACACCAGCACGTCGCACCTCGCGATCGCCGCGATGTCCGAGGGCGTCGGTTCCATCCCGTGAGCGCTCTGCCCACCGGCGAGGAGCACACGCACCTCGGCCTTTGGATCGATCTCGGCGAGCAACGGTCTCACCAATCCCGCGAGCGGCGGCACGGTCACCACCACACGCAGCGGCGCCGGCTCGACATCACTCGCCCTCGCCATGGCGTGCATCTGTGTGCACGCCACCAGGAACGCCAGTAACGCGACCCAACCCGCATTCCATGACCAACCACTCTTCATCGGAGTACTCCACAATGCTCGGCGTGCCTGTTGACCAGATGCCGCACCACGAATGTCGGAACGACAACTGACTGTACCGGGCGCGCCACGGTTTGGATATTGATTGGGATGCCGATGGTGTGAAAAGGAGTCGCCAAACCCCGGGCGCCCGCTACAATGCCCGCCTCTGATCGGATCGCCCTCCCCACGGCACCCGATCGGCCCAAGGACGGGGCGGTAGCTCAGTTGGTAGAGCGCATCGTTCGCAATGATGAGGTCGGGGGTTCGACTCCCCTCCGCTCCACTTCGTCCGTCGCCCGGCCTTCCTGGTCGGGCGTTTTTGTTGGATCAGGGGTCAGAATTGTGTATCCGTTGGCGGGTCGACGGGTAGGAACCGAGATACTCGATCAGTCGCGTTCGTCGGACCACGAGGAACGTGAGGAGTGTGCCCGCCACGGCGGTCAGCATCACGATGGCCGCCTTGACTCCGGGCGGTTGATCCACGTTCCGGATGAGCATCGAGACCAGTCCCACCCAGCCGACGTGGGTGAGGTAGACCCAATAGGACGAGTCCACGAGGAAACGAGCGACCGGTCCGAGTCGTCGCACGGTCGCGTGGACCAGACCGACGAGCCCCAGCGTCATAGCGAGTCCTGAGATCGCGAGGCACCACTCCCAGCGCGTTTGCCGCCCGTCCGCCTCGATCGTCGCCTGGACCAGCCCTTCGGCCGTCTCGTCCACGCGACCCAGCATCATCGACACGACCCACGCGCTGCATGCAATACCGATCAGGAGCATCGGCGGCCACGCCTTCGAGAGCGTGCCAAGCCAGGAGAGGCGACAGAAACATCCCAGCACATAGAAGATCGCGTAGTACGTGAGGAGAGACGGATCGGGAAGGAACGAGTTGCGAAACTCGGTGAAGAGTTGCGGATCGGCATGGAGGAGCATCGCCAACGGGAGTGCCGCCACGACGACAGCGGACAACCAGAGGATGATTCCACGATGATCACGTGCGGTGGAGAACGATCCGGTCACAGGCGTGGATGTATCCGAATCAACCAGAGTCCTTCTCGCCAGGCTCGATCGCAGGCGATCCCACACCAGCCACGCGAGCCACAGACCCACGCCATAGATCAATAGATACTCAAGGAACCAGAAGTGGTACAGACCCCAGGCGTCGGCCTGGACGTGGATGTTCTGCTTGAGTCGGCGGAACTGCCTCCAGGTGGTCCAGCCTCGCTCGATCCAACCCCAGAGCCAGATGGGGTAGAACAGGAACAGGAGCGCCGGCGCCCCGATCAGGAGCGGCAGGCCCACACGCGTCCATCGCCCACGAATGAACTTTGAGACGCCACGACGACGGATCGCCGCCACGCTCACCAAGCCTGAGATAAAGAAGAAGAGCGGCATCCGGAAGGTGTGGATGCTCCAGAAGATCGCGTCGATCGTTTGCCCGGTTGCGGGCTGATTCACGGGCATGAGCAGGCCGCGCATGGGTGCGTGCATGTACGGGACGCTGGCATGCAGCAGGACACCCAGCACCATGGCCCCGGCACGCAGCGCATCGAGCGCCTCGACTCGCGTGGACGGTGGATCGAGGCTCGTTGGAGGTTGCGGCATCGACTACGCCGGTCGGACCATTCGGCGGACCTCGCCGTTGTGGCAATCGAGCAGGATCTCGTCCGCCTCGGTCAGGAAGATCCCGTGATCGACGACGCCGACCACGGTGTCGAGTTCGGCGGCGAGTTCCTCGATGTCGCGATCGGGCGGGATCTGAAGGTCGAGCATCACGCCGCCACCGTCGGTCGAGACGAGTTTGCCGTCGATATCTCGCCGGATGACGCCCGAGAGGCCCATGTCGCGGAGCGTGTTGCGAATCGAGACCATCCCGAAGGGAACGAGGGTCAGGGAGAGCAACGCGTTGGTTCCCAGACGCTCCGAGAGTTTCTCGATCGGCGCGATGTACACACACCGCTTGCAGACGCGGGCGACCAGGCGCTGTCGCGTGATCGCGGCGTATGTCCCCTTGAGCATCCGCAGCGAGTGATCGACCTCGGCCGCCCCGTCGAAGAGATAGTCCACCGACTCGACCTCGGCGAAGGGGATCGCGTTGAGTCCAAGGCCGATCGCGAGGATCTCCGTCGGCGTGGACGTACAGACGCAGCGGATGTCGAGTCGCTCGTCGAGCACGCGCTGGGCGAGCATCTTGACGGCACGTTCGGCGTTGCGCCCGCTCCCCAGGCCCACGGTCATCCCCGAGACGATCGGCTCGACCGCCATCCTCGCGATCTTCTCCGTCGCTTGTGTGGCCGCGGCATGCTCCATCATCATCGAAACGACTCCCTGCGGCCCGTGTCCCACTCGGGAGACGGGCGGTGTCAGTCGAACCGTATGCCCTGGGCGAGCAGCAACTCGCCTCCAAAGTTGATCGTGCACGTCTGGCGACGCATGTAGGCCTTCCACGAGTCGCTCCCCGACTCGCGCCCGCCGCCGGTGTCCTTCTCGCCGCCGAAGGCACCGCCGATCTCGGCGCCCGATGTCCCGATGTTCACGTTTGCGATGCCGCAGTCGCTCCCCGAGCCCGAGGGCGCGAGGAACGTCTCGGCATTGCGGATCGACTCGGTGAAGATCGCCGACGAGAGGCCCTGATCGGCCCGGTTCTGCATCGCGATCGCCTCCTTCAGATCCTTGAACGTGAAGACGTACAGGATCGGAGCAAACGTCTCTTCTTGGGCGATCGCGAGCGTGTTGCCTTTGGGCGCTCGGATGATGGTCGGCTCAACATAGAACCCCTTGGGCGCCGACGGCAGTTGCACACGCTTGCCGCCACAGACCAGCGTTCCGCCCTGCTCCTTCGCAGCGGCGAGGGCCTTCTCATATCCTTCGACTGCCGTCTTTGTGATGAGTGGACCGACGAGCGTCCCATCGGCCAGCGGATCTCCGATCTTCACCGACGAGTACGCCTTGCGCAGTTTCTCGACGAATGTGTCGGCGACAGATTCATGAGCAAAGACACGCCGGGTAGACGTGCAACGTTGCCCGGCGGTTCCGACGGCCGCGAACACAACCGCACGTGCCGCGAGATCGAGGTCCGCCGTCTGATCCACAATCACGGCGTTGTTGCCGCCGAGTTCAAGCAGGCACCGCCCTAGGCGCGACGCGACGACCTGGCCCACGCGCCGGCCCATGCGGCACGAACCCGTCGCCGAGATCAGCGGCAGTCGCTTGTCGGCGATCATCCGCTCACCAACTTCCGCATCGGTTCCGATGACGAGTTGGAAGATGCCCGGGTGTCCCATCTGTGTCGCGACGCGATCCGCGATGGCGTTGCTCGCGATCGCTGTGAGTGGCGCGAGCAGGCTCGGCTTCCATACGACCGTGTCGCCACAGACCGCCGCGAGCATCGCGTTCCAGGCCCACACCGCGTTGGGAAAGTTGAACGCCGAGATCACGCCGATCGGCCCGAGCGGGAGCCACTGCTCTCGCATGCTGTGCCTCGCGCGCTCGCTGGGCATCGTGAGGCCGTACAACTGGCGCGAGAGCCCGACGGCAAAGTCGGCGATGTCGATCGTCTCCTGGACCTCGCCGAGGCCTTCCTGCAGGATCTTGCCGACCTCGAGCGAGACGAGCCGACCAAGCGGATCCTTGAGGCGGCGGAACTCATCGCCGATCGCCCTGACGACCAGCCCGCGGGCCGGAGCGGGGACTTCTCGCCACTTCACGAACGCCTCGGCACTCGATGCGACAATCTTCTCATAAGACGCCGTAGTGTCGAGCATGACGCCCGCGATCGGCTCACCCGTCCCTGGACTCGTGACGACAACTCGCCCCTCACCCGCGCTCACGCCCGCCCCCGTCTTCACGCGTGTCGACGTGTCCAACCCCAAAGCCTTGAAAACGCTCGCGATCTCGTTCTGCATCACGCCATCGTATGGCTCCAGGTCGCCAACAGCCGCGGCGTGGAGGTCGCGGAAATCGCTGATTCACACAATTTCGATGTGATCATTCGAGGCATCACCGCGTCTCGCCACGGCATGATCATGCCAAGGATCGTTCGTGACCAGCCCCACCACCATCGTTCTCGCCACCGCGAACCCTCACAAGATCGCCGAACTTCGTGCGATCCTCGGAGCCGCGGCACCATACCTCCGTTTCCATTCCATCACCGAGGCCAGCGGCGGGCGCGACATTCCCGAGCCGTCCGAGACCGGCACGACCTTTGAGCAGAATGCCACGATCAAGGCCGTCGCCTACGCCCGTGCACTGCGACTCCCGTGCCTTGCCGATGACTCAGGACTCGAGATCGACGCCCTCGGCGGCAAGCCCGGCGTTATCTCGTCGCACTATTCCACCGATGGCCGCGAGACCGGCCTCTCGCGTGCCGAACGCGACGCCGCGAACAACGCCCGAGTCCTCCGAGAACTCGAGGGTGTCCCCGAGATCGGGCGATCCGCGCGCTTCGTCTGTGTCATGGTCCTCGCCGACGAGACCGGCGTTCCGTTGCACACGGCTCGCGGCACCTTCGAAGGCCGAATCGGCATCCCACCGGCCGTCCCGCGAGGCGCCAGCGGCTTCGGGTACGACCCGCTCTTCCTCGTCACCCCAGCGCCATTCTCGTTCACGAAGACGAGTGCAGAACTCAACGACGCCGAGAAGAATCGCCTCAGTCACCGTGGAGCCGCGGCTCGTGCCATGAGCCAGCACCTCAGCTCCCGCAGGTAACCTGACGACTCGACTACACAATCTCGTGGGGCAGGCGGCCCGCCTTCCCCTACTTTCCCTACTTCTACGTTTCTCATTCACTCTTCTCGCGGGCTCGAGAGCGTGATCTCCCCCCGCGCCACATCGAACTCGGGCACGACCGAGATCGTGTCGATCCTCGAGCAGAACTCGACATCAGAACCCAATCCGATCCGCAACAGATTCCGCCCGCCACGGCTCTCCTGCATCGCGCGCAACACACCGCCTGCTTGAGCCTTCGCACCCTCCCACGCCAATCGGCACAGCCGCGCCGAATCGTCCGAGAGCAGCGCCCGACCACGACGCTCGAGCACCTCCACCATCCCCCCAGCGGGAAGGCAATCGTCCATGCTGATCTCGTCTCGCGTCCCGGCACAAAGGATGTGCACCGGCCGCTCCTCATTCGCCACCGCCTTACACACGCCCGACAGGTTCGCGAACGACCCGACGAGCACGCGGATCGCCTGCTTCGCGTGCAGGAGGGCGCTCGTGCCATTCGTGGTCGTGAAGATCACGACTCGCCCCTCGACGCGTTCACGAGGGTAACTCGCGGGCGAGTTGTCGAGGTCGAACCCCTCGATGGTGACGCCGCCCCGCTCGCCGCCGAGCAGCACGCGATCGTGCGCCACACCCTCACTCCACCGCCGCTCGCGAACAGCGAAAGCGTCTTCCACATTCATGACCGGTATCACGCTCGTCGCGCCACTCGCGAGGGCCTGCGTGATCGTGACGCTCGCCCGGAGCGCGTCGATGACGATGACCACGCCGCCGGCGAGAGCGCCCGGCTCGATTCGCGAAGGATGCACGTGCACCTGGAGGGATCGTGCCGCGACCTGTGGTTCTGGGTGTGCTGGGATGTCCTTGGGTCTGGCATAGGCCACAGTTCACCCCGCAGAATCAGCAGGAGGCGGCGGCACGAGAGGCTCGATCTTCGAAATGAGATCAAAAACGTGCTCAGTCGCGACCTTCCACACCTTGACGTGGTCCAGAGCACCATACTCGTGCGCCAGAATGTGGCGTTGCCCGGCGATGGCTCGCCACGGGATGTCCGCGTGGGCATGCCGAAACTCATCCGACACGTGATAGGCCGCCTCACCGATGATCTCGATGGCGCGTTCGGTCGCCAGGCGCAGCATCTCATCGGCGAGGTACTCGTTGAGCGTCTTGCCCGCGACGAGACGCCGAACCGTTCTCGCGTACACGAGCATGTCCCAGAGCAACGCCGCGTCCTTCCCATTAGGACGCATACACCACCTGGCGCGTTCTGAGAATCTCTGCTCGACGGAACGGGTTGTGCAGAGATTCACGTTCGACGAGATCGACCCGACGCCCGAAGATCGTGGCGAGCTCGTCGATCATCTCCGGCCATTCCCAATACGACCATGCTGCATCGGGTTCAAAGCTCACGAGCACGTCCACATCGCTCTCTGGACCAAAGTCAGCCCGGAGTACCGATCCAAAGAGCGAGAGTTCACGCACTTTCCACCTCGTGCAGAACTCACCTAATGGCTCCCTGGGAATGTCGATTCTTGACGCGACCATAGCTGAACAGTATATCGATCGCGATACCGATCCAATACAAAGAAATACCCCGGCACATCACCGGGGCATGGAAACACATCCTCGAGTTCTTCGCCAGGTGCTCGGCCTACTTCTCGTCCTTCACCTTGAACTCGGCGTCGATGACATCGTCCTTCTTCCCGTCGGGCTTGGGCTCGGTCGTTCCCGTGCCCTCGGCCTTCGCGGATTCGTACATCACCTTGCCCAGCTCCATGCTGGACTTCTCGAGTTCCGCGATCGCGGCCTCGATCGCTGACTTGTCGTCGCCCTTGAGTTTCGACTCGAGGTTCGAGAGCGACGACTCGATCTTCGCCCGAAGGTCCGAGCCGACCTTGCCGCCGTGCTCCTCCAGGCTCTTGCGGACCTGGACGACCATCGTGTCGCCACGGTTCTTGAGGTCGATGGTCTCGCGACGCATCTTGTCCTCGGCCGCGTGCGACTCGGCGTCCTTCTTCATCTTCTCGATCTCGTCCTTCGACAACCCGCCGGAGTTCGTGATCTTGATGTCGGCCTTTTTGCTCGACGCCTTGTCGGTCGCCGTGACCGTGAGGATGCCGTTCGCATCGAGGGCGAACTCGACCTCGATCTGCGGCACGCCGCGCGGCGCCGGCGGGATGCCCGCGAGTTCGAACTGTCCCAGCGTGCGGTTGTCCTTCGCGAACTCTCGCTCGCCCTGGAGGACGTGGATCATGACGCTCGTCTGGCTATCCGCCGCGGTCGAGAAGGTCTCCTTCCGCGAGGCGGGGATCGTCGTGTTCCGCTCGATGAGGCGCGTCATCACCCCGCCGAGCGTCTCGACGCCCAGGGAGAGCGGCGTCACGTCGAGGAGCAGCACGTCCTTCACGTCGCCCTTGAGCACGCCGCCCTGGATCGCGGCCCCGATCGCCACGACCTCGTCGGGATTCACGCTCTTGTTGGGCTCTTTCCCGAAGATCTGCTTGGCGATCAACTGGGCCTTGGGCATGCGCGTCGAGCCGCCGACGAGGATCACCTCGTCGATCTTGTCGGGCGAGAGCTTCGCGTCCTTGAGCGCCTGGGTGCAGGGAGCCTTGAGCCGCTCGAAGAGGTCGTCGCAGAGCGAATCGAACTTCGCACGTGTCACCGAGACCTGCAGGTGCTTCGGCCCATTCTGGTCGGCCGTGATGAACGGCAGGTTGACCGTCGTCTCTTGCATCGTCGAGAGTTCGATCTTCGCTTTCTCCGCCGACTCCTTGAGCCGCTGGAGCGCCATCGGATCCTTGCGGATGTCGATCCCCTCCTTCTTGCGGAACTCCTCGGCGATGAAGTCGATCATCTTCTGGTCCCAGTCGTCGCCGCCCAGGTGCGTGTCGCCGTTGGTGCTGAGCACCTCGAAGACGCCGTCGCCGATGTCGAGGATGGAGACGTCGAACGTGCCGCCACCGAGATCGAAGACGGCGATCTTCTCGTTCTTCTTCTTGTCGAGCCCGTACGCGAGCGCGGCCGCCGTCGGCTCGTTGATGATGCGCTCGACCTTCAGGCCGGCGATCTCTCCTGCGTCCTTGGTCGCCTGACGCTGGGCGTCGTTGAAGTACGCGGGGACGGTGATCACCGCGCGATCGACCTTCTCACCCAGGTAGTCCTCGGCGGTCTTCTTGAGATCCTGGAGGATGAATGCGGAGATCTGCTGGGGCGTGAAGTCGCCCTGGTTGACCTTCACGTGGACGAACTCGTCCGCGCCGCCCGTGACGGTGTACGGAACCTTGCTCTCCTCGTCGCCGCTGCGGCCATAGCCGGTGTCGCCCGTGGCGCTCACCTCGCTGCGACGCCGACCCATGAACCGCTTGATCGAGTAGACCGTGTTCTTGGGGTTGGTTACCTGCTGGTGCTTCGCCGGCTGCCCGACGAGACGCTCGCCTTTGTCGGTGAACCCGACGACCGACGGCGTGATGCGGTTCCCCGACGAGTTGATGAGCACCTTGGGCTGCCCACCCTCCATCACGGCCACGCAGGAGTTCGTCGTTCCAAGGTCGATTCCAATGATCTTCGACATGAATGCCCTCGTGTGTCTGTTTCGGCGACGAGCGCCAAACCCAACCGGACCCAAACGCCGGTGTTCTTTCTATCGGTCAACAAAGTGCAAGCTCGATGCCAGATCAGGCCTCTCTCCGTTTCACCAATCCTCGCCACCCGACCCTCCGGCGGCCAAAGTAGCACGTTGTTAGGATTATCCATGCCCCAATCGCTGCCGAATCGGCAGGCAACGGCCTCCAAACGCCTCGCGGCGTCGGTCGCCCAGTCCGTCGATTGCCCCACGTCGCTCCTTCCCGTGCTCTCCGATCTCCTCGGCGGGCTGGACTCGCTGGGCAGTTCGCCACGATCGATTTTGAACCTGCTCACGCACGCCGACTTAGGGGAGCATCGAACCGCCATCGATCTGGCCTGTGGCAAGGGCGTCATCGCGTGCGGCGTGGCCCGGAAGTTCCGGTGCCGTGTGATCGGAGTTGATGCCTTCGAGCCATTTCTCGCTGACGCGCGCGCACGAGCGACCAGACTCGGAGTCCAGGATACGTGCGAGTTTCGCGTTGGCGACGTGCGCCGGTTTCGTGTTCGCGCGCGGGTCCGGCTCGCCATGATGATCGGGCTGGATGGCGCGGACTCGGCCGCCCCGCGGCTGCGGCGACTCGTCGAGCCGGGCGGGTGGTATCTGATCGATGATGCCGTGGCTCGGAGTCCGGATCTGGGGCTCCCGACTCTCGCCGAGGCTCGGCGTGTCATCGAGCGAACTGGCGACGAGATCGTCCGGGAATCCACGATGCAGGCGAGCACCATCCACCGGCTCGATGCGCGGATCTATGGCACGATCGCCTCGAACGCCCGAGTGCTGGCCCGGCGGCACCCACGCCTGCGCGCGCAACTGCGTGAGTTCCTGAAGCGACAGCGCGACGCGAATCGCGTCCTGGCGAACGATTTGGTGCCGATGACCTGGCTGGTGCGCACGCCGCGTCGCGATGCCCGGCGTCGATAGACTCTGCCCATGGCGCACGCGCTCGTTGTCGGTGGGACCGGGATGCTTCGTGGGTTGTGCCTTGCGCTCGCGTCTCGGGGGCATGGCGTGAGCGTGATCGCCCAGCGTCACGGGCCGCTCCAGGAACTCGCGCGCGAGGCGGAGAAGTTGCCGGGCTCGATCCACCCGATCGCGCTCGATTATGGATACACGCACGTGCTGGAGCGTGGGATCGTGCAGGCGACCACCGAGCATGGGCCGATCTCCCTCGCCGCATGCTGGATCCATTCCGATGCGCCGCAGGCGCTGCCAACCCTCGGGCGCGTGCTTTCGTCCCAAGCCGCATCGCGGACGGATACTGACCTCAAACCCACACGAGTTTTTGTGCTCGTCGGGAGCATGGCGGCAGACCCGGCTCTGATCGACGAGTCCCGGCGGCACGAGGCGACGTTCCCCGCTCTCCAATGGCGCCGAGTCATCCTTGGATTCAAGACGGACGGCCCAAAGACACGCTGGCTGACGCACGACGAGATCTGGCATGGCACGCTCGACGCGATCGATCACGACTGGTCCGAATCGATCGTGGGGATCGTGAGGCCCTGGGCGAAACGCCCGCGGTGAGTCAGCGTTTGCTCAGAATCGTCCCTCGATGCCGAACTGGAACGAGGGCGTGATGTCGGCGTCGTGCTCGAAGATGGTGTTGCCATTGGGATCATCGGCCCGGAGTTGACGCCACGCGGGGACGATCACTCGGACGAACGCTGAGCCTTGCTGGTCGAAGTTCCACGTCGCGCCGAGGGAGATCGGGATCGAGGACTCTTCGCCGATGCCGCCGGGGTTGGGGCCCTCATCATCGAGGCGGAAGCGTTCGGATTCATACCCGGCCCGAAGGGAAAAGGTCCACTGCTGGCTGGGCGAGTATCGAAGGGACACCCCGCCGCCGCCGGACTCGCCACCACTGCCGAGGGACCATTGATCGTCGAACTTCCAGGTGATGGTGGGCAGCGGGATAACCAGCGTCGAGTCTTCGAGGCGTGTCGAGACCGCCACGGCGAGTCCAACATCCAGACTCTCGCTGACCTTGTACTTGAATCCGACGAGGCCGCCATAGGTGAGCGTGTCGCCGAGATCCGCTCCGAGCTCGCCCGTGGACTGGATCTTGGCACCGACGAGGTACGACCAGCCGTCGTGAAGCGGCGCGGAATAGAACGCTTGGATTCCGTGCGTGCCGACGGTGTCCCAAGGGTCGCCGCCGCCGAGGAGCGTCTGGGCGTCCTTGAAGGAGTAGAACGTCGCGGCACTCGAGAGTCCCACGCCGAAGGCGCTCCCGTCCGCGAAGGGCTTGATGACGTTGAACTCGTAACCGGCCTTGCTCGCGGTATATTCGGCCGGCGAGTTGTCCAACCCCGCGGGGAGCATCACCGTCGCGGTCAGGTCCACCGTCGCGATGTAGTCCGGGAGTTGAGGACGCGGAGATGCAGACTGAGAGTCCGCGGGCTGGGCCGACGCGTCGGGCTCATCGCTCAGCGACAAGATCGCCCGCGAGTCGGCTCTCGCCGTGGCCGCAACGAGAAGGAACAGGACCCCGGCGCTCTGTGCGCCGAATACGAGGGTGTTCGATCGTGTGCCGCTCGGTGTGAACATACCCATCTTCAACCAGCCTCCAATGCGTCTATTCGCTCTGCGTGTCCTTGGACCCCGCGGTGCGGAGATTCTACAGTCGCGCATGGTTTCATCGGCGAATCGTTCGGAACTGCCGCACACGACGGGGGTTGGGCATGGGGTTGGCGTTGTCGGCCCGAGAGAGGCATGTCGTTTGTCTACCGATCGGCACCGCGACCCCGCCCTCGACGAGATCCGTGCCAAGGTTGATCGGGGCGAACGGCTGACACTCGAAGATGGGCTGACGCTCTATTCGACGCGTGACCTCTGGTCCGTCCTTGAGATGGCCGACAGCGTCCGTCGACGCCTGCATAGCGATGCCGCGTACTACAACATCAACCGGCACCTGAACTATTCCAACGTCTGCGCACTCTCCTGCAAGTTCTGCGAGTTCTACGCGAAGAAGGACGATCCCAAGGCCTACACGCGCGACATGGCGTATGTCCGCGAGCAGGTCAGGCAGGCCGTCGAGGCCGGCGCGACCGAGATGCACGTCGTCGGCGGACTCCATCCATATCTGCCCTTTGAGTACTACACCGATCTCGTCTCCACCATTCGCGACGAGGCGAGAACTGGCGGCAGCGACCTCAATGTCAAGGCGTTCACCGCCGTCGAGATCGTGCACCTGGCGCGCATCGCCAAGGTCTACAAGGGTGCGACCGCGCCGGGCGAAGAGGGCGTCGCCGCACGGCGCGAGGCGATTCGAACGGTTCTCTCCCGCCTGAAAAAGGCCGGACTCGGCTCGCTCCCCGGCGGCGGGGCCGAGGTCTTCGACGATCGCGTCCACGACGAGGCGTACAAGGGCAAGATCCGCTCCGACGTCTGGCTCGATGTCCACCGCGTCGCCCATGAACTCGGCCTCAACACCAACGCCACGATGCTCTACGGGCACATCGAGAGCGCCCATGATCGGCTCGTCCACATGGACATGCTGCGACGCGCTCAGGACGAGGCGTTGACGAGGCTTTTCCAGGGCGGATCGGCTCTCCGAGCCGACAACTCCCCAGCCACCAAACCATCAGCACACACGAGTGCTCGCGACACCGACGCGATCGCCCGATCCACAGGCGGACACCTCGGCTACCGCGCCGACGCCGAGCATGCGCCGGTGGTCACGCTGACCAGACCGGGCGCGATCCTTCCTGAGCACTTCGCGTTCGGCCATTCGATACAAGATACTCCTCACACGAATGCTGAATCACGAATGCCGAATGCCGGCTACTACCAGACCATCATCCCTCTCCCCTTCTTCCCCGACGGCTGCGCCCTCGAGCACCTGCCCGGGCCCAGCGGGCTGGAGAACTACCGCACGCTCGCGATCGCGCGCCTCATGCTCGACAACTTCCCGCACGTGAAGTCATTCTGGATCATGCAGACGCTGCCCATGGCCGGGCTCATGCTCCAGAGCGGCGCCGACGACATTGATGGCACGGTCGTCTGGTACGACATCACCAAGGTCGCCCAGGGCGGCGGGGCCGAGAGCCTGGGGACGCACCAGGAGGTCACCGTGCCCGTGCTGTGCAAGGCGATCCGCGAGGCCGGGTTCACGCCGATCGAGCGCGATACGCTGTATCGACGCGTGGTGCGGGATGGGAAGTTGTGGAGTGTTGACGTGTGAATGGGAACGCACCAATCAACAAGGCCTTTCTCGTTGCCGGCCTGTCGATTTGTGCGTTGTGGATTTGTGCGATATGCATCAATGATGCAATGGGGTTGGGGTACACAGGACTGTACTTTCTTCATGGGCTCGCGGTTGCGTGCTACGCACCGCTGCTCTTCCTTGCGTCGCATCCGATTCAACGATACCGCGAAGGCCGAGCACTTCTTCTTGTCCTGGCTGGGCTCACACACTTGTTGGGCCCTTGGTTCTTTGCGTTTCCGCTTGTACTCGTTATCGATGGTTCCACGTTATTCCTGGCATTACTCGTGATTCCTGGAGTGATTCACACAATTGTGCTGTTCCTGACCTGCATGCCACGCGCGTGCGCATTCGTCATGATTTTGTGCGCAACACTCGCAATCGTGTTTCACAAGCAGAACTTGCATAACGATAAGTACATTTCCATACCCTTCGTCTTGATTCACTTCGGAGTCGCTGGCTCACTTGTTTTGCAAGCAGTACTCGCTCGCCGAAAGATACTCGAGATCTCTCGGATGCCATGCGAGTTTTGTGGCTACTCGCTTGTCGGACTGCCCACGACCGTGTGTCCAGAATGTGGAAAGTTCACAACGAGAACAACCGACGCTCAGGCGTAGAGCACCAACCCGTCAAACGCCAGGAACACACCCTCCGGCAATGAGGCCTGCGTCTCCTCGTGCTTGAGGTCGTGGGCCATGTGCACGAAGTATGTCTTCTCCGCCCCGCACTGCTCGGCGATCCGGATCGACTGATCCAGCGTGAGGTGCGTCGGATGGTGGCGATGGCGAAGCGCATCGAGCACGAGCGTGCGCACGCCGTGCAGGCTCGCCCACGTCTCCGTCGGCACCGCCGAGACATCCGTCGCATAGACCAGCGGCAGGAGGCTCGACGCCGTCGATCCGCCGTGAGTCTCCTCGCCCGCGTCGAACCGGTATCCCAATATCGGCTGTTTCCCATGCAGAAATGTGATCGGCGTGACGCGCAGGCCATGGAGCGTGAACGCCTGCATCGCCGCGACGCGGTGCGCGATCAGCGTCGCGACGAAACTGTCGTTCACATTCTTCTCTCGCTCGAAGATGTGCTTGTACACCCGCCGGAGTTGCTCCGTCGTGTGCGTGTCGGCATAGATATCGATCGGCGCGTGCTGCACGACGTTGAACCGGCGGACCTCGTCGAGCCCGAAGATGTGGTCCACGTGCGCGTGCGTGAAGAGGATCGAGTCGCACCGCTCGATCTTGAATCGCAGCACCTGCTGGCGAAGGTCGGGCCCCGCGTCGAGCAGGATCGTCCGGGGCAGGCCCTTCTCGTCGTAGACCTCGATCGCCGCGCTCGTGCGCAGTCTCTGGTCGCGCGAGTCGTCGCTTGTGCAGACGTCGCACGCGCACCCGATCAAGGGAACGCCCGCCGAGGTCCCCGTGCCCAGGAACGTGAAACGCATGAGGACAGCGTATCGCACCCGAATCGTGGGCTCGCGTCGACGCCACACTTATCGCGAGACCGGCTCCTCATCCTCGACCTCCGGCACCACCGGCGCGAGCGCCCCGGGCGAGACCGGCACCACCACGTGCCGCCGTTTCGAGAAGCGGCTCTGGATCACCAGCATCACGATCGCGCTCACCACGGCGAACCCGCCGAAGATCCATTGCAAGAGTGTGAACGACTCGCCAAAGAGGCGCATCGACGCGATCGAGACGAGGATCGGCTGGAGTTGGATCACGCCGGCCGAGACGGCGACGCCGATGCGCTTGATCGAGTAGTAGTAGAGCGAGTGCCCCACGCCGATGCCCACGACCGCCGAGATGATGAGCAGGATGAACTCGCGCGTGGGCATGGCGAGGACGGACCCAATGGGGTCGCGTGGCAACAGTCCGGCCGCCACGCCCTGGGGGATGACGCCCGCCGCGCCGACGCCCATCGCCACGAGCAGCGTCGCGATCATCGCGACCGCGGTGTACTGCGACACCACCGAGAACGCCAGGAGCGAGTGATAGTGGCTGAGCCGCCGGCGCACGCCGAGCGAGTACGCCGCGTACAGCCCGCCCGCCGCGATCGACATGACCACACCCGCGACGTGCCTCCCGCTGGACACGTCCAGCGACTTCTCGCCCAGAAGGATCGTCCCCATCGTCCCGACAAAGACGCACGCGATCGCCGCGATCATCTTCGGCGTGCGCAGCAACTCTCGCTCGGCGGGGATCAGCACCGCCGCCCCCGCCACGGCAAAGACGATCTGCAGGCGCAGGCCGAACGTCATCAATCCCGGGTCGATGAGGTACGGCGCGATCCCGAAGAAGACCTGGGCGACGACGTTGAACGCCGTGGGGACGAGCGCGTCCTTCCAGATCGTGCGCCCCAGCGTCCCTTTTCTCCAGGCCACGACGATGACCGGGAGCCAGATGAGCGCGGAGAGCGCATACCGCCACCCGTTCGCCGTGAACGGGTCGATGTCGCCGCGGAAGGAGCGCAGGAAAAGTGGCACACTCGCCCAACTCAGGAGCGTGAGGACGATGGTCACGAACGCGAGAAGCCCGCCCGTGTGTGGCGTGCCCGCTGCATGCGTGCCCACCGCCCCAATCGATCCACGATCGTCCGCCAACGCCGTCCACCTTTCCGGGTGCGGGCCGCTCGCGTCCGTCCGCGTGTTCGTCGGCCCAAAGAATGGAGCGGAGGAGACTCGAACTCCCGACATCTAGCTTGCAAAGCTAGCGCTCTACCAACTGAGCTACCGCCCCGACGGGCAAAGCATAGGACGCACGCCGCGGATCACCCGAGTCCCGCCCCCACCCGCCGAGCTCTCGCCTCACGCCGATTCCAGCCGGCCCTCGTTCAGCCTCATCAGCACCACCGCGATGAGCGTCGCGCGATCGACAAGGCTCGTCAGGTCGATCCACTCGTCGGTCGTGTGCAGCCCGCCGCCGCGCACGCCCAGGGTGTCGAGCGTGGGGAGTCCCGCGGCCTGCATGTTGTTCCCGTCGCAGACGCCCCCGGTCGTGGTCGGGCGCAGGTCCTCGCCGATCGCCGCCGCCGCGCCCATGATCATCCTCGACAGCGCCTCCACGCGCGTGTTGAGCGGCTTGGCCGGTCGATTCAGCGTCGCGTGCACGGAGATCGCGGGCAATCCGCCATCCATCCCGCCAAGATGCACCAGCCCCTCGATCGCCGCGCGAAGTTCCTCCCCCACCTCCGGCGTGATGTAGCGCACGTTCCCCCACGCGAAGGCCGAGTCGGGCACGACGTTGGTCGCGTGCCCGCCCTTGATCGGCCCGATGGAGACGATCCGCCCGCGATCGGCGTCGGCGTGCGACGAGATCTCCAGGATCGCCCGCGACAAGGCCGTCACCGCCGAGACGCCCGACTTGAAATCGCGCCCCACGTGCGCGGCCTTGCCCCTGACATCAATCCTGAACTGCCCGCTCCCTGGCCTGTGGGTCACGAGCCCCCACGTGGTGTCACCAATCGCTTTTATCTGCGGCGCCGGCTCGAACGCGAGGCCCACATCGGCGTTCCTCGCGGCCGCGCGGATCGCGGCGTCGCTGCAGAACGTCCCCGTCTCCTCATCACTATTGAGCACAAAGGCCCACGGCACGCGGATCCCGCACTCCTCGAGCGCCTCCAGGGCGTGCACCGCGACGACCAGCCCGCCCTTCATGTCCACGCACCCCGGGCCCAGGGCCTTCTCGCCGCGATCATCGATCGTCAGCGACGAGAACGCGCCCTCCACGGGATGCACGGTGTCGAGATGCCCGCTCAAGAGCACGCGCATCTCTCCCACGCCACCGCTTGCGATGCCTTTCACAGCACTCCCCATCCGATCCATCAGCAACGTCGGCTCAAAGAACTCCCCCCCGCCCGCGTCGCTCCCCCCCCCGCCCGCGTTGCTCCCCCCCCCGCCCGCGTTGCTCCCCTTCCCCCCCTTCGTCTCTCCGTCTCTTCGGAACTTCGTCTCTTCCCCCCGTCTCTTTGTCTCTTCTTCGCTCCCTCCCGGCGCGATCCACGCCGGCCTCGGGTCGCCCGCGATCACTCGTCCCTTCGCCCCGAGCGATTCCAGCCTCGTCGCGAGCACGGCGCGCAGTTCCGCAAGCCCCTCGTGCGGCGTCGATCGCGTCTCCACCGCGCGCGGGCCGGTGGGAATCCCGACCCAGCGCGTGAGGTCGTCGATCATCGCCGCGTGCCGGCTGCGGATCGCCGCCATCACCCGGGACTCGCCCGCGCTCAAGCCGTTCCCGCCCCCCCCCACGTTGCTCCCGCCCGCCCCCACGTCGCTCCCGCCCGCCCCTCCCGCGCTCAGATTCCGATTCGTTGTGGTCATGGAGTCAGCGTAGTGCGTGGAGGCCTGGAATGAGAGGGAATAGGGAATAGGCCATAGGCCATGGCACACGCGAGTCGTCGCCTCGCCCACGATCCCTTCCATGGCTCGTGGGGTAGGCGGTCCGCTTGCCTCTCCCACTTCTTCATCGCCCCCCTCTCACCCAATCCCCCCTCATCCCCTTCCTCTCCCCTCCGCGTCCTCGGCGTTCGTCTTGATGTCCGTCCCGCCCCCGGCCCCGCACTCGGGACACGCGGCCCCACTCGGCAGGCCCACGCGGCTGTAGCCGCACGTCACGCACTCATCCGGCCCGCGCCGCCGCCTGAAGACCCCGCGCGAAAGGAAGTACGCGGGGATGCCGGCAACCACAGCGATCATCCACAACGGGACCGCGATCAGGGCGGCCAGGAATCCGGGCTTTGCATCCGGGAACGAGAACACAGAGACGCCAAGCCCGCGGAATCGCAGCGGTATATCCGAGATGGTGTGCGTGTCCGACCACAGCGGCCTCGTTCTCGGATTGATGCGGCGTGCCTGGACCTCCCACGTCGACGGAAACGGATGCACCTCGTCCGCTGAAGCACCTGCGTCGAATGCTTGACCTCGGTCCGAGTCAAGACTCCACAGATCCACGACCGCTTTGCCCCGCATCATCTTGAGATCGACGCTGAACCAGCAAACGCATTTTGGGTCCATGGGAAAGGTTGAGTCTATATCGGTCGCTATGACCATCCCACGGACCGAGGGATTGATGTCCGACCGCTTTACTTGGAGAGCACCGCCTCGGACATACGACACCGGCCACGCCACCAGCGCGAGCGCGCACACCACCCCCAGCACCACCGCCGCGACCACGCGGGTCGCGCGGCGGACTCGTCGCCAGAGGGATCCCTTCCGCGGCGTGGCGGGCCTCTCGTTCATGGACGCCGCCGTGTTCTCGGGCGTGTCGGCCATGAGGGAACGGTAGACGGCGGGGCAAGAAGGCATCGGGGATCGGGCCTCGTGCATCAGGTCCACGCGCGACGGCACGTCGCCCGCGATCCCTTCCATACCTCGTGGGGCAGGCGGCCCGTCTGCCTCTCCCGCTTCTTCATCGCGCCCCTCTCACCCAATCCCCCCTCATCCCCCTCCTCTCCCCTCCGCGTCCTCTGCGTTCGCCTTCGAATGGAACCCGAATCGGCCTTCGTGATTCGTGATTCGGCATTCGTGGGGGAGAGAATGGTTCTCGGGGCTGGTGCTCACGCCCGCCAGCACTCCGATCCCGCCCCACACAACTCCGATGTGGGCCCACATGACTCCGATCTCGTTCCACATCGCTCCGATGTGGGGCGACATTGCTCCGATGTGGCCCCACACAACTCCTATGTGGCCCCACATCACTCTGATCTCGTCCCACATTGCTCTGATCTCGCCCCACATCGCTCTGATCTCGCCCCACATTACTCCTATGTGGGGCCACATCAGAGTTGTGTGGAGCGTCCGCGGGCCTTATTCGGCCGGAAACGCCACTTGGGCGGGCGGGACGCCGTGGCGCGCCGTCGGGACGCCATGAACGCCGGCCGCCGCCCTGATCCACGCGGTCCCGCTCGCTCGGCCTCACCCCGCCACGCCCAACGACCGATAGGTCATGGGCCGGGGCCCGCCCGCCATGATCCGCCGACGACTCCATTTCCCCAGGCGACCGAGCCGCACCGACGTCGCCGTGGGCGTGGTTTGGGTGGTGATGGCGATCGGCTGCGCGTTGACGCACCTGTACGCGTTGAGAGTGTCCAAGCGGTTCGGCACCGAGCCTCGGAAGGACATGCCCCAGTTCGCGCAGATCACCCATACGCGTGCGATCATCATCGAGCGTGGGATCGTCGGGTTTGACCTGACCGATCAGTACTATGAGTATCCCAATGGCCACTCACTCCGGTGGGATCTCGTACCGGAATGGCGAATGACCACACGCCGGTTGTTCGAAGTATCGGCCTTCGGCGGCTGCGGCGGTGTGCGTCGGCGCGCCGTCGGTGCATGGTCATCGCCGATCGCCTCGATGAGGGCCTTTGAGCACCAGGGCGTCGCCATGGAAAGCATGGAAGTTCGCCTGAGTCTCTGGCCGATCGTCGCCATCTTCGCGCCCTCGGGCCTTCTCTGCCTGCGCCGGCTCACGCCCAGGATCCTCCCGCCCGCCGGGATGTGCCCGTCGTGCGGCTACAACCTGAAGGGCCTCGCGATCGGGGCCCGATGCCCCGAGTGCGGACGGCTCGAGCCGCACGAGACGAGGATCGCGGCCTGAGCGACCGCTATCACGCGCCGATCTCCGGCGATCACGCCCGACCCGGCCCACGCCCACCCCGCCACACACCGGCTCTCACCCGCGATGGCCGAAGAAACGCGGCGAGGCGAAGGCCCATCGCACAGGCCGGGCGAGATCCATGACGCCGGTCTCCAGAACCACAGAGTCAACGAAAGATTGGGGAACGAAACCCGGCGCGCAAGCGTCCAAGCCTCCATCGGCCCGCGCGGCACCCCGCGACCCACGGCCGCCACGACCCCGGAGGCGAAGACGATGGACCAGACCGCGATCGCCACGCCGGGAACGGCGCACACGAGCACGAGAGGCACGGGCCGATGGCGGCGGATCCGGCGGCGATGCCGCGCGGTCGCGGCCGCGATGCTGGGACTTGTGTGCGTCCTCGCCCTGATCGCATGGCCGATCACGCACGTACGGGGTGCGAACTTTGTGCTTCTTGAGACCTGGCGCGACAGTCCGCGACACACAACGGAACTCCAAACATGCTTTCATGAATCACCGAATGTGAATGAACTCACATTCGAGGCCGCGCGAGGATCGATCGGTGTTGCCGTGCTCGCTGAGCACAGTCAAGACTCGTGGAGGTGGATAGGCACCAAGTACAACCGGACGTGGTGGAGAGAAGTGGTACTCTTCACACCGGAGACGCCGCCACTCTCCGAGTTGATCAACACCGCCACGGTGTATGACTGCGTCACGTCGATCGCCGGCCTCCAGTTCACCTCTGCAAACTCCTGGACTCCTTTCGACCATCGGCGTGCGGTCGTGATGCCCCTCTGGATGATCGCCCTCGCGAGCGGCATCCCGGCATTCTTCCTCTCGCGCGGCGTCTACTGGCGGCGGCGAGGAACGAACGAGTGCATGACATGCGGTTACAGCCGCGTCGGCCTGCCGACAAACGCCGCGTGTCCCGAGTGCGGGGCAACACCTTCGACCGCGTCGCTCGACGAGACGTCGCACAGTGCTCAATAGGCTCCACTCATGAGCGACAGTCTCGACATCACGCCTGCGACGCCAGTAGGAACGGGCACTGCCGAGAAACAACCGTCGCGTTGGCGACGACTCCGGCGGCAATGTCGCACAGTCGCGGCCGCGATGCTGGCACTCATGACAATCCTCGCACTGGTGGCGTGGCCGATCACGTTCTGGCGGCAGGTGACATACCAATTCAGAGCGTTCACGCCGAACCATCCGGATGATCCTCTCGTTCGACAGTACAGGAACATTTCCAGTTGGCCCGACGATGACATTGTGGAGCCGGACTTTCGCATGATCGCAGTCATATCGCGCGGCACGTTCGGCGTGACGCTCCATCACATTCGCATCACGAGCCCATTCGAGTACGTCCTGACACCAGTAGGCAACTCCGACCCATCGGGGTGGGCCGTCAGCACAGCAAAGCCGGTTCGAGTTTCCTTGAGCCGCTTCACCACCAACAGCGTGCACAACCGGCTTGAGTTCTTAGGACTGTGTGTGACGACTGTTCGCTCGCGCATTGTTGGACAGGAAGCCGAAGCCGTGGCCCTACCCCTCTGGATGATCGCCCTCGTGACCAGCATACCGGCGTTCTTCCTCTCGCGCGGCGTCTTCTGGCGGCGGCGCAGGCCGGACGAGTGTAGGAAATGCGGCTACAGCCGCGTGGGACTGCCGATCAACGCCGCCTGTCCCGAGTGCGGTGGCGCGCATGGAGCCATGGTCAAAGCGAACGCCGAGGTCACAGAGGGAAGAACAGAGATCGCGGAGCGGGGAGGGGGGGACGCGGAGGGGAAGGGGTGACAGGGGCGGATTGAAGGAGGAGTAGACACCGGCGGGACGCCTGTGCCACGAGGGAAAGGAGAGATCGTGGGCGGAGCCGTCGCCCGCGTGCCGGAAGGACTCGGGCCCGGGGCCCGGCCCCCTCTGCCCATGGGCCGTCTCTCCCCTCACCCCATCCCCACCAGCACGCTCGCGCCCCCGCCCACGATCCACGCGGCGGCGATCATGAGTTTGATCCGCCGGACCTCGCGGTCGATGGGCAGGTGGTCCGTGCGCAGGCCCTCGAGCCGCGCGATGTGGGAGAGGCGAGTCGCGATCGAGCCGTGGCGCAGGCCATGCCGGGAGATCGAGATCCCATTGAGCGACGCGACGGCGCGGAGGGCGGACCCGAACGCCTCGATCGCCGCCGGCCCGATCATCGCGGGGGCCGGGCGCGGGGGACGCTTGTCGGCCTCACGCGGCGTCTCGCGCGTGGACACCGGCGCGAGCGACGCGGCGCCCGCGAAGACGGGAGGCTCGGGGGCGATCGCCGAGGGAATCGAGGGGAGCTCTTCCCGCGGAGGAGGCCACAGGGAGGAGATCGGGGGTGATTGGGAGACGCTCGGCGTCGGGGGGTGAGAGTCACGCGGGGGGGGGCGGGTCTCGGCCATGTGCCGGACCGCGAAGGCATCGGCCTGCCACTCGAAGCGCCGGCTCACGGGCCCAAAGACCACCCACACGCCCGCCAGCCACGCCAGCATCGTCACGCCAAGGTCGATCGGGCTCACGTCGTCATCACCCGCGGCCGCGGGCGCGTCGGCCGTGTCCGATGCACGACGAGTGGCGGCGTCGCCACGCTCGATCGCGTGTGGGTTGAGCCCGATCGCGGACGCGTCGCGACCCATGATTGCCGAGGTGAGACGTGAGACGCCCATCGACACGCCCGACCCCAGCAGGATCACCCCCATCACGCCCCCGATCAGCCAGGGGATGTGCCGGAATCTCACGTGCGCGATCTCGTGCGCCGCGACCGCCTCGGCCTGCGGGCCCGTCAGGCCGTCGAGCAGGGCGTCGGTGAAGAGCATCGAGCGCATCGGCCACGCCAGGCCCATCACCGCGCCGTTCACCATCGTGCCGTGCGTCTTCCACAGGAGAATCCGCCCCACACGCACGCGATACGCCCGGCACATCGCCCGCACACGCTCCAGGAACACCCCCGACGTGAGCGGCACCGTGTCCCACACGAGCGGGATCAGGAGCGGCGTGCACAGGAAGATCGTGGCCGTCCCCGCGAAGGAAAGCATCGCATGCCACACGGCTGGAGAGACGCCCGACGGCGCCGGGATCCCGCGATCCTTGGTCCACACGCCACCCCAGAAGACGAGGATCTCCTGCCACGCGATCAGCATCATGAGCGGGATCAGCACGATCAGCACGCGATGCCGGATCGCCGCCCACACGAACTCGCGGCGCGTGGGCCCGCGCACGACCGGCTGGCCCTCGTCGAGACGGCGCACGAGGCTCGCCTCGCGCAACCGGCGCTCGATCGGCTCGTACGACCACCACGACCACGCCATGACGAGAAGAGCCGGGAGCATCGTGACCAGTTCATCGAGCGCGACCCAATCGCCCAGTGTGTTCCGGACCACGTCCAGCCAGCCGAAGGCCAACACGCTCACGGCATAGATCAGAGGCGCGAAGATCCGCGTCAAGGACGCCGCCCGCTCCGCCCGGACCACCGCCGACGCCGACCCCGATGAGTCGATCCGCCGCCCACACGACGCGCACACGAACGCGCACACGCCGCCCGCGATCACCAGCGGCACGATCGACGACAACACCGTGAACCAACCGTTCGACGAAGGCCCGCCCGTGAACACGACCGGAAACTGATCGTGCAGGTGCACGGCGGCGAACATCACGATGATCAGGATCTGGCCCATCAGCCTCCATGCCGGACGCGAGATCGCGTGTGCGCCGAGCCTGTGACCCGCCCGAGCGCCCGCAATCACCACGATTCCGGGCACAGTAGCGCCGATCCGCGACGCAACGACTCGCCCACTATCCTCGTGCACGACCATGAGCGATACCACGACGACACTCCCGACCATCGCCATCACCAGGCGACTCCCCGGCCACGTCCACGTGCCCGGCGCCACCATTCGCATGCACGAGAGCGAGCGCGCCATGCCCCGCGACGAACTCCTCCGGTTCGTGCGCGGAGCCTCCGCCGTCGTCACATGGGTATCCGAGCGCGTGGACGCCGCCTTCCTCGACGCCGTCGGCCCGAACCTCAAGGGAATCTGCAACTACGCCGTCGGCACGGACAACATCGATCTCGCGGCCTGCAAGGATCGGGGCATCATCGTCACCAATACGCCCGACGCCGTCACCGAGGGGACCGCCGACCTCGCGTTCTCGCTTCTTCTCGCGGTCGCGCGGCGCCTCGTCGAGGCCGACGCCTACGCACGGTCGGATCTCTACCCCGCGCAAGGCCCGCTCGGGCCCACCGAGTTTCTGGGCCTGGATCTCACCGGCAAGACGCTCCTCATCGTCGGCGCCGGGCGCATCGGGCGTGCCGTCGCGATGCGCTCGCTCGGCTGGGGCATGCGAGTGCTATACGTCGCACGCACCACGCACATGGACTTCGAACTCGCGCCCCTCGCCGGCACACGCGTCACGCTGGATGAAGGGCTCGCCGCCGCCGACGTCGTCTCGATCCACACGCCGCTCACACCACAGACGCGAGGCCTCATCGGCGCCCGCCAACTCGCGCTCCTCAAGCCCACGGCCATCCTCATCAACACCGCGCGCGGGCCCATCGTCGATGAGGCCGCCCTCGTCGAGGCCCTGACCCACAGGCGCCTCTGGGGTGCGGGCCTCGACGTCTTCGAGCGAGAACCAATCGTCCACCCCGGCCTGAAGACACTCACCAACGCCACGCTCACGCCCCACATCGGGAGCGGCGCCATCCGATTCCGCGAGATGATGACACGCATGGCGCTCGCGAACGCCGCGGCCGTCATCGCGGGACACGAGCCGCCCAATCGCGTCTGCTGACCGCGGCATAAATCGCTATCAGACGAGCCGCCCCCGTTCCCGCGACCCCACCGCCGGTTCGAGTTCGTTCCTGCTTCCACACCCGGTATTTTGGTCACGCCCGAGTCCCAGAATCGACGATGATGGATCCATGAGCGTCGTCGCGGGGAGCATCGCGCAGTCGCTGGCCCAGGTCGCCGGAGCCGACCGTGGCATCGCTCGCACTCCGGACAAGCGAGAGCCGAATCGAACCCGAAGCCTCCGCCGGGACGACGACCAGTTCGAGTCCGTCATCGACGAGGCCAAACGCGCCCAGCGCGTCCGCGACCTCGCGGGCAACGATCAAGAACAAGCGCACGAGGATCATCAGGAGCACGCGTTCACGCCATCACACGAGCGCAAGACCCCCGCCACGCCGAGGCCGGACGAGCCGCCGCCGACCCAGCCCATCGACATCGTGGCGTGATTCCGCATGGGTACCCCCACATTCTGCTTGGGTACCCCCACGCTCTGCGTGGGGCTCCTCACACTTCTTTTCTCTCGCTACGCACACCAATCACACGAGCGGCACGCTCCGCGGCGACCATTCGCTCATTACGCCGCCAGGGGCATCGTGCTCTCCGTCCGACGCGATCGCACGAGTTCCGAGAAGAGTTCCAGCATCAGCCGCTGCTCAAACTCCCGATCCTCCCACGTGAACATCTCCTCGGCATCATCCAGAAGATCATCGCGGAAGAAGGGAATCCGATCCGGCGCCAGCCCCGAGCACACCACGACTGCCCCGGCGAGCACGCGCCCGAACCCGAGCGCCGACTTTGCCTGATACTGCAACTCGGAGTGCACCAACGTCGCCGCGTCATCCGCCGGCACCCACGCCCGACGACGCAGCATCGCGTGCGCCTTCGTGTACGCCTCGAGCGCCATCTCCCCCTGACGCGCCCCGCAGTACACGGCCGCCGAGCGCAGGAGCGTCTGTGGTTCGTCGGGCACAAACGCCGACGTCGCGCTCGACGGCTCGACACGAATCTCGGCATCAAGCGGCGCGTCCGTCGTCGCCAGCCACGCCCCGCACACCCGGGCCGCTGCCGCCATCGCCTCGCTGGGCGCGTGGCGTCCCACCATCGTTTCGAGCGTGGCGCTCAACAGATGCAGAGCCTCGTCCTCGCCGCTCCATCCCGCTTGCCCTGCGAGCACACGCCCGCGACCGGCGAGCCGATCGCACACGGTTACCCGGTGTGCCTTGCGCGAGAGCGTCGCCGCGCACTCGATGAGCAGGCGGATCACGCCGGCGTCCGCCATCTCGGGCCGCGCCAGCCGCACCCGCGCCACATCCAGCCGCGTCGGGAACATCGTGAGATACGCCAGCGGCGGCTCGATGCTCCAGTCGTGCCACGTCGCCTCCCCGCCACGCCGCCGCGGCGTCGAGATCCACAGCGTCCCCTGCCGATCGGCATGCAGCACGGCATCCAGCCACGCGTCGTGCAGGACCTCCTCGGGATCGCCCGCCCGAGCGTCAAAGAACATCACGCCCGATTGCCCCGGTGACGCCAGAATCGCATCGATCCAAGGCGTCGCCACGCCAAGCCCGATTCGGAGTGCCGCCGTCGGCCACGAACGCCGATCCAGCCACGCCATCACGCCTGAGGCGCTCTTTTCCCCCGCGAAACCAAACCCGCGGAGCACGTCTCCCCCGGCCTCCGCAGCCCGGGCAATCGTGATCAGCGAGTGATCCAGAAGCGTCGGCCCGCAGGCTCCGAGAACCGGCAGGTTCACACGCCTCGACAGGTGAGAACGCCGGGGCGCGGCGACAGCATGGAGATTGGTCGGCACGGTGGTCATGAGGCCCCCAACATCGGAGCCTCCTGCACCACGAACGAGCCGCAGCTGACCACTACGCCCTTATCGGGGCGAAGCCGTGACGCCGCCGCCACCAACTCCACGCGCCCCGCTTGGGTGAACCGGGCAATCTCGCCCGCTTCGCGTCAACCTCGGAAGAATGTGCTGATCGAATGGAGCACGACAGCCCGCCCGATCGCCGCGATCGACTCGGTCAAGGGGATGTGCTTCGGGCAGACCTTCACGCAGTTCTGGGCGTTGCCACAGTCCGAAACGCCGCCGGGCCCCATAAGCACATCGAGCCGATCGCCCTTGAGTTGCTTCCCCGTGTCGTGGTCGTTGAAGTATCGCGCCTGCGAGATCGCCTGAGCGCCGATGAACGAGGACTCCCACGCCGCGGGATCCTCCTCGAGGAGAAACTGCGGGCACGCCTCGAGGCAGCAGCCGCATGTCATGCACTCGGAGAGTTGATACCGGGTCAACTGTTTCTCTGGTGTCTCGCGAGGGCCCGCGCCAAGCGCGTACGTCCCATCGATCGGCACCCACGCCTTCAGCCGCTTGAGCGAGTCGAACATCCGCTGGCGATCCACCCAGAGATCACGCACCACGGGAAACTTCGACATCGGCTCCAGCACGATCTCGTCGCCCTCGTTCGGCGCGAGGTCGTCGATCAGTGCCGAACACGACTGTCGCACACGACCGTTGATCACCATCGTGCACGCCCCGCAGACCTCCTCGAGGCACCCCGAGTCCCACACGACCGGCGTCGTCTTCGTCCCCTCCACCGTCACCGGGTTAGAACCGATCTGCTGGAGGCACGAGATCACGTTCGCCCCGCGATCCGGCGTCACCGAGAACGTCTCCCAGCGCGACGCCTTCCCGGGCCCGTCGCATCGCTTGATCCGCATCCGAACCGTGCGGCCGGGCTTGGGAGCGGGTTTCGAAACGCTCGTCGTGGGTCGTGTGGCTGTCGTCGTCATAGGTGATCTTGAAGTTCGCAACTCTGGAGAGGTGAATCAGGACACTCCTGCCGTCTCAGGTTTCGCCGACTTTGTCCCCGTCTTCCCATATGTCCTCGCGGTCGGCGTGATCAGCGACGCATCCAACTCGATCAGGGACACCGACACCGAGCGCGAAGCGCCGTCGCATGTCGCCAGCGTGTGCTTCATGAACCTCGCATCGTCGCGGTCCGGGAAGTCCGTCCGGTAGTGGGCGCCGCGCGACTCTTTCCGCTGCACGCTCCCCGCCGCGATCGCCTTCGCGATCAGGATCATGTCCTGCACCGCCCTGGCATAGCACAGCGTCTGGTTCGTCCACGACGCGTCGTCCGCGAGCGTCAATCGCGAGGCCCGATCATCCAACTCATCCAGTTTCGAGATGCACTTGGCCAGCCGCTCGCCGGTCTTCACCACCGTGCACGCTGCCGTCATCTCGTTCCCGAGTTCCTTGTGGATCACGTACGGATTCGTCTCCGCCGCCCCACCGCCGCGCGACACGCCGCGCAACAGCGAACTCACACGCCCGTCCTCGGCCTTGACCCCATCCTCGAACGCCCCCGCCGCCAGTCCCTCCGCTGAGTGCTTCGAGACGTGCTCGCTCCGGACATAGTTCACGACGCTCACGCCGCTGAACAGCCCGTCAAACAGGCACGAGAGCAGCGCATTCGCCCCCAGCCGGTTCGCCCCGTGGAACGCGAAGTTCACCTCGCCAAAGGCGTACAACCCCTCAACGTTCGTCTGCATGTTGTTGAGCGCGCCCAACTGCATCCCCTGCCCAACCTCCGCCACGATCGGCGCCCGCGACCCCGACTTGTGCTTCTCCCGGGGCGATGACGGGTTGTACGTTCCCTTCGTGTACTGCGTCCAAAGGCCGCCCATCGAGTAATGCACAGCCGGGAAGATCTTCATCGGCGTGAATCGCGGATCGACACCCACGAACTTCTGGTAGATGTCCAGAATCCCGCCGAGTTTCCGCGTCAGATACTCCGGATCCTTGTGCGTCAGGTCGAGGTACACGCTGTTCTCGCCGTGCACACCCATCCCCAGATTCACGCACACATCAAAGATCTCGCGCGTCGCGATATCCCGCGGCACGATGTTCCCATACGCCGGATAGCGCTCCTCAAGGAAGTACCACTTCTCCCCCTCGGGAATCGACATCGGATCGCGCGTGTCGCCCTTCTGCCTGGGCACCCACACGCGCCCGCCCTCGCCGCGCGCCGACTCCGACATCAGCCTCAACTTGTCCGCGCCGGGGATCGCCGTCGGGTGAACCTGGATCATCTCCGGGTTCGCGTAGTGCACGCCCTCGCGGAAGCATCTCGCCGCCGCGGCACCCGTGCACACGATCGAGTTCGTGCTCTTTCCATACACCAGCCCGCACCCGCCCGTCGCCATCACCACCGCGTCCGCACGGAACGAACGGATCTGCATCGTCCGCTGGTCCTGCGCCACGATCCCCACGCACCGCCCATCAACAATCACCGGGCGCAGGAACTCCCAGAACTCATACTTCGTGACCTTCCCCTCGGCCTCATACCGACGCGTTTGCTCATCCAGCGCGTACAGCAACTGCTGCCCCGTCGTCGCCCCCGCGAAGTGCGTCCGCTTGAAGAGCGACCCGCCGAACAGCCGCAGATCCCGATACCCCTCGCTTGTCCGGTTGAACGGCACGCCCATCCGGTCGAGCAGATCGATGATCTTCGGAGCCCAGTTCGCCATCTCCAAGACCGGATGCTGGTCGGCGAGAAAGTCCCCGCCATAGATCGTCTCGTCGAAGTGCTCGTACTCCGAGTACCCCTGCTGCCGAGCCACCTCGTTGCACGCGTTGATGCCCCCCTGCGCGCACACCGAGTGCGAACGCTTCACCGGCACCACCGAGAACAGATCCACGGGCACGCCCGCCTCGGCGATCCGCACCGACGCCGCAAGCCCGGCCAGGCCGCCCCCCACCACGATCACGCGAGGTCCGCTCATTCCCGGGTCCCTCCAGTCTTTGCACCGCCAGACCCCATCATCGGATTCGACACGCCCGTCAACGAGGATTCGCGAGCCTTCGTCAACATGCCCGTGCCTTCACGACCCGCCTCCATCATCGCCGGCGGGTGTAGCCGCTGCTCAACACCCTTCGCCTTGCTCGGCGGCATCATCGCAAACCCGATCACCGACGCCCACGCCATCCCCATCAATCCCAACCCGATCGCCGCGCACACCACGCCCCACCGCCGCTGCGCCTTCACCGAGATCGTCAGCCCCCACGTGATCGCCGCCGTCCACAAGCCATTCGCAAAGTGGAAGACCAGCATCGAGACGCCGACGAAGTAAAACGCCGACACGGCCATTCCCGCCGCCGTCCAATCTTCACCGCCGCGAAGCGCCATCGCCAGCGTGGACGACGCCGCATGATGGCTCCACGTCGTCCCCGAAGGGATGAGCGCCGTCCACCCCCACCGAAGCGTCGCCACGTGATAGAAGATGAACAGGATCCCGACATACCCCGAGATCCGCTGCAGCGCATACCGCCAGTTGTCCTGATACGAGTACAGCCGCTGGTTCGACTTCCCGCTCATCGCGTACGCGACGCCCAGAATCGAGTGGAACGCGATCGAGACCCACAGCACGATCTCGATCAAGAGCAAATGTGGCACCTGCTCATTGATCCACGTGACCTCCTGATTGAAATAGGCCACCGACCGCTCTGCAAGCCCCAAATCGGCGTGCTCGCCACGCGTCGCAAACCCGCCCCACGCGATCGACGAGTTCGTCGTCAGGTGCGCAATCAGAAACACGCCGATCGGCACGATCCCCGTCAGCGAGTGCAGCCGACGCAGCAGGAAATGGTGCCGGTTGAAGAACGACGCTCGCTCTGCCACGTGGTCTCCTCGTCCTGAAGGTGACGCCACGACCCCGCAAAACTCATCCTACGCGAATCGCACGCCAGCCCACACGCCAACCCAACTACGCCTTCCCCGGCCCACCGAATCCCGCTCCACCCAATCCGCCCCCGCCCATCCCGGGTCCAACCACCCCGCCGGGCCCACCCATCGCCCCCCCCATCGGTCCGCCCGCCGAACTGGGCTTGATCTTCCCCTCCGCCACGGCCTTCGCCACGGCCTTGGTGATCTCCACGTACGCCATCCGAAGATCCCCCAGCGTCGCCGTCAGCGATTCCGCCTCCTCCGCCGACAAATTCCCCTTCGTCTTTTCTTCGAGCACGCCCAGCATGTCGATGTACAACCGGGCATACTCCGGGGCCAGCACCCGCTGCCCCGACCGAGGATCTGGTACCTCACCCAAGAACGTCAGCGCCTGGATCGCCAGCATGCGCACGATCTCGTCAAAGGACACAGGCTCGTCTGCCCCGGGCGCCCCAGCCTTTCCCGCTCTTGCGGCCCCAGGCCCGGCCGGGGCGCTCGTCGCCGCCAGCCGCTCCTTCTCCGCCTGCGCCTGGGCCTTCCAATCCGTGTCAACAATTAGTTTTGGCTCTTCGTTGCTCATATTCTCGTCCGGGTATCGTCAGGGGGAGCGTAGGGCCGATTCTCCAAAAAGGCACCCCTTCGCTCTCCACTCTCGCGACAGACACAGGCCCAGACAGCATCCCTGAGAGACGCCATCATGAACACATCCATCCAAATGACGGCACGACTCGCCCTCCTTCTCGCCTCTACAACCCTCGTCGCCTGTGCTTCCGACTCCCACAAGCCCGACCTCTCCTACACCGACTTCCAGAACCAGAACCCCGACCGCCAACAAGCGACGACCACGAAATCCACCACAAACGCGAGCATGACCATCGTCGGACCCAGCATCGCCGACGAGGGCGTCGTGGACGTCACCGCCTCTGCGGGCCCGCCAGCACTCTCGAACACGCCCGCCCCGATGCCCGGCACCTCCGCCGACGGCGTCCTCATCGACGTCATCGTCGGCGACATCAACGGCCGCCAGATCGCCGCCAAGTCCTTCTTCGTCCCGATGGCCGACCGCCTCCGCGCCACCGCCCAGGACCCCAACGTCTCGCTCGAGCAGTGGCGCAAGACCGCCATCGACACCATCGGCAAGGAACTCGTCGCCATCGTCCGCGACGAACTCGTCCGCGCCGATGCGATGGCCAAACTGACTCCGGAGATGAAGTCCATGCTCTCTCTCCGGGTCAGCATGCTCGCCGACGAGCGCGCCAGCAAGCACGGCGGGAGCGCCCTCCGCGCCGAGCGAATGACCGGTGTTTCAGAACAGACACAGCGGAAACGCGACGAGTCAGAACTCCTCGTCCGCAAGTGGATCCAGGAAGAGATCCGCAGCAAGATCCAGATCACCGATCGAGACGTTCGCCTCTACTACGAGAAGAACAACGACAAGTACCAGCCGCCAAAGACGTATGTCTTCCGCCACATCGTCGTCCCTGCCGCCCGAGCAGAGAACGTCTCCTCCATCCAGTCGATGATCGACAGCAACATCGCCGTCGATCAGATCGCTTCCTCCGATCTCAACCTCAACTCACCATCATCGGGCGCCATCGAAGAGCGCAAAGTCCCGGGCGACCGCGCCGAGGCCAAGTTCTACAACACCGAGTCCCTCAACACCGTCGCCCGCGAGATTCCCATTGGCCAGTGGTCACCGCCCATCTTCAACGACGGCTACACCGAGTGGCTCTACCTCGAACGCATCGACGGCAAGTCCATTTCCTACGAAGAGGCCCAAGGCGCGATCAGACAGTTCCTCGAAGCCCAGGCCTTCGCTGAAGCCCAGGACCTCGTCGTCAAACGCATGATGGAACGCGGCAACTACACCGCCATCGACACCATGGGCCAGCGACTCCTCGAGATCGCCGAAGACTGGTACTACAAGCCCTACGCCGCCCCCAAACCTCGCCGCAACGAGGCCGCAAGTCGATAGCCCCTCGCGCACAATCTACCCAACCTCGTGGCCCAGGCGTCCCAATTGTGTCTACTTCTTCTTCAATCTCTGCCTGAACAAACACGCGCCACAACCCAAACCACAATACCCTCTCCCGTGCCCGAGTCGCCCTCCATCCCGCGACCGAACCCCACACCACGAGCATGGGCCACCAAACTCTGGTCCACAACGTGGACCCGCGTCTGGGCCTGGGCCTGGTGGGGAGACGGCTGGGCCTTCCAACCCACAAGCCCCCTCGCGCGGAAAGGCGAACGAATCGCCGCCCGCGAACTCAAAGGCGCCGGCTACCGCATCCTCGCCACCAACGTCCGCGTTCAGGGCGGCGAGGCCGACATCCTTGCCGAAGCCCCTACGAAGGACCCCAATGAGCCGCGCCCCCTCGTCGTCATCGAAGTGAAAACCCGCCGCGTCGGCCCCCGAACCCCGGCCCCCGAAGCCAGCGTCACCCAGGCCAAGCGCGACCGCCTCCACAAAGTCCTGAAAACCATCCAGACCGCCAACAACTGGACCCACCGCCAGGCCTGGATCGAGGTCATCGCCGTCGAAGTCACCACCGACGACCAGGGCAAGGACCGCCACACCATCCGCCGCTTCACGCGCGTCGGGAACTAACCATCTCCCGCTTTGATATCCACCAATACAAGCACAGCCCGACCAACTCGGTCGGGCTGCGCGAAAGGAGCATCATCCATCACCAAGCGCGCGGGTCACCGCGCTCGTTCACGTTAGTCCTCGGGCGTCTCCTCGCTCGACTCGCCGCCTTCCTGCGCTTTATTCTGCGTCTCCAGCAGTTTCCGGAGGTACTGATTCTCGCGACGTGTCGCCTCGAGATCGAACACCAGGTACTTCACGCTCAGGCGAAGATAGTCGAGCGAGTCCTGTAGATCCGAGATCGTCCGCTTCATCTTGTCGTGACGCTCACGCGTCTCCTGCGCCATCCGCTGCAACGGCCCACGCTCGTCCTCGGGCAGTTTGTCGATCTGGTCGATCAGGTCGCCCAACTTCGCCTGGAACTCGGACTCGTTCATCGATTCCCCCTCTCACTCGTCTTTGGTTGGAGCAGACGCCACTCGTCGTGGCCCCCGCAGCGATCAGAACCCGGAACGCTCTCGCGTCCCTCGGCACGCCAACACAGGGCGAACCCCGCGCCGAAACCGCGATCCCGCCGTGCCAAACCTGAGATGTCAGATAAAAACACGCCTCGCACACGCACCGCCTCGATCGGGCTTCCCGCGTCCGTGCTCTGGCTCACTCGTCCGTGGATCGATTGTACCGGCTGTTGCCCAGCCTCAACGCTCGCCGTCCGCCTTACGCAGCGCCACCTTCCCCGAAGGCGACGCCTCGGCCATCAACGCCGACAGCGCCCCAGGGTCCGACTTGCGCAACTCACGAACCAACTTCTTCACATGCCCATCAAGGTTGGTCCGAAAACGCCGGTACCACTCCTCGAGTTCGTGCCGATTGAATCGCGTCATTGGGTCCTTGAGCCCTGTCTGCGTCGCCGCCCAATCCAGGAGCCCGCCGGGCGTCTCGCCGAACCGATACAGCCCGATTGACGCCTTCGCGCGCGCAATCAACGGCAGAAACGGGTCCGTCGCCGCCTCGGGCAGCCGCAGCATCGCCGCCTCGGTCTCCCCCGCCGTCACCGCCTCGGCAAACGGATTCGCCTCGCCCTCGTCCTCACTCGGCATCGCTGCGGGCAGGCTCGGCGCCTCCGACGCCGGGATCAGCGGGGCGAACGCCGTCGTCAGGGTCTTCAGCCCAGCCCGGTCGAATCGCACCACCAGGCGCTGGCACGCCTTCCCCTCATGGCTGGCCGGGTCCGCCTGCATTACCTGCCCGCTCCCCCACTCAGGCCGCCCGGAATGCACCACCCGATCGCCTTTCGACCATTTCGTCTGCAAAACACAGTTTCCTACCGGCACCCCAACACGCGGGCGCCAAATCCATGAACCCATGGCCAGTACAACAAACCCCCACGAACCCGGCCATGTCGAAATCCCCCAAACCTGCTCAACCCCCGACACATGCATAGTATTCCAGTCCCCGTTCCCGCGTTTGCACTTGGTTCGGTCGATCCCATCAACCAACCACCACCGGGCACGGCGGCATTTGGGGCGGGTCCACACACTCCCACGGAGATCGCGATGATTGAGGCGCTCAAGGGCGAAGAGATCGTGAACAAGGTCGGCGGACGATTCAAACTCTGCGCCCTCATCCAGCGCCGGCTCGTCCAACTCCTCGAGGGCGCACGCCCCCTCGTCGAGCGCCACGGCCGCACTGACCTAGAGATCGTCATCGAGGAGATCCTCCAGGACAAGATCACTTCCGACTTCGACCCCGCCGCCGCGGGCCTCGAGCCGGCCAAGGCCTGATCGACGTTCAACCTCGGCCCTACTCCATCTCGTGGCGCAGGCGTCCCGCCTGTACCTACCTCTTCTACAACGAACGACATCCCGAGGCAGTGGACCTCCGCCAACAACGCCATCTCTCGCGCCCGCAGGGACACTCTGTGACCCGCAAAGCACGTCGAACTCCATCAAACGCAACGCCCGACTCGACTCCCACACGAGTCGAGTCCACGCCCGACCTGCGCGCCGTCCACGGCAAACGCATCCTCATCGGCGTCACCGGCGGTATCGCGGCGTACAAAGTCTGCACCGTCGTCAGCAAACTCGCCCAGGCCGGCGCCGAGGTCACCGTCGCGATGACCCCGAGCGCCACGCAGTTTGTGACGCCGCTCACCTTCCAAGCCCTGAGCGCCCGCCCTGTCTACACCTCCGCCTGGGAGCACATCGAGTCCAAGGACCCGCAGCACGTCTCCCTCGCGCGAGATCTCGACCTGGCCCTCGTCGCGCCCTGCACGATGGACATGCTCGCCAAACTCGCGACAGGTCGCACCGACGACGTGGTCTCACTCATCCTCTCGGCGATCGATCGAGCCTCGACCCCCGTCCTCCTCGCCCCGTCCATGAACGCCGCCATGTGGGCTCAGCCCAGCACCCAGCGGAACCTCCGCCAACTCGAGGAAGACGCCTTCTTGTTCATCGGCCCCGACGACGGCTGGCAGGCTTGCCGGACCAGCGGCACAGGCCGAATGACCGAACCACAGGCCATCCTTGAACGCATCACCCAACTCTGCCGCGGGCAACGGAAATCCACACGCTCAACGCGGCGTTGAACTGCATCTCGACATCGATCCTGCCGATTGATTCGAGCAGCGACCGCCCCAAAGATTGGGCACGACGGCCAAAGCGAAAGCCACGCCGCCGAAACAACCAAACCGCCGGAGAGGTGTCAGAGCGGTTGAATGAGCTGGTCTCGAAAACCAGTATACGGCTTGCCGTATCGGGAGTTCGAATCTCCCCCTCTCCGCTTCACACGGCGACCCCACCAAGGGTCGCCGTTGTCATTCATATCACATCCAGATTTCCTGGACCCCGTCTACGACGACGGCGGCCAGATGACCGACGACGGACGGCGATGGCTCTACGTCTACGACGCCTTCGGCCGCCTGGTCCAAGTCAAGGACAAGTCGAACAGCAACGCCCTGGTCTGCGAATATGAGTACGACGCCCTGGGCCAGCGTGTGCGGGCCTGGCACGACACCGACGCGGACACCACGCAGGACGCCGACGAGTGGGAGTGCCTGGTGTACGATGACCGGTGGCGTCTGGTCACGGTGTACAAGGAGACGAGCACGGACCCGATCCTGTACGAGTTGAACGTGCCTCACGCGGCCGGGGCCGACGGCTTCGGCGGCTCGTCCTACATCGACTCCTGGGCCCTGCGTGAGCGGGACAAGAACCTCGACGAGACCCTCGAGACGCGCTCCTACTACATCCAGAACTGGCGGGCCGACGTTATCAGCGAGCTCACCGACGCGCTGGGCGGGGGGGCGTGGACCTGGGGCGGCTCGGTCCGCTACTCGGCCTACGGCGAGCACGAGTTCCTGACCCTCGGCGATGTCTCCGAAGCGACACACGCCCACGCATGACGAGGGCGCTTGGCGACACTCCCGACTCGCAGGAATCCCTTACATCCCCATCGCTTTCCACAGCCCCAGGACGTTCCCCTCCGGGTCCTTGAACCACGCGAACCAGCCCATCTGTGGCACTTCCTGCTTTGGGATGAGCGTGCTCCCGCCTCGCGACTCGATCTGCGCCAGCGTCTTCTCGATGTCGTCCACGAGGATGTAGAAGAGCACGTACTGGTGCGGCGGGTGCCCGAGGGCGGAGATGTGCCCCCCGATGCCGTCGGTCTTCTTCTCCACGTGCCCGCCGAGGTTCGAGACCATGGCCATATTGGGCATGCCCGACATGTACTCCCACCCGAAGACCTCGCCATAGAACTTCCGGGTTGATTCCAGGCTCTGGCACCCGATCTCAAAGTGGACGACAGGCGCGGGGGCTGGCCGTGCATGGTTGGACATCGCGAAACTCCAGATAAAGGGCACCGTCCACGAAGGGTGCCCGGGTGAGCCTCCAGTCTACAGGCATCATTCCTAGCCTGCAACCGCCCTGAGGGCGACAACCAAATGACCTCAAACTCCGGTTTACGCCGACAAGGACTCGCGGGATCGGCCATCGCGTATGCTTGGGTCAGGAAGTAGCCACCCGCGATCGTCGCGGGACCACGGGCCGTCAGCACGGTTCGGCCGCCACGCCGAGCCCGGTCCCTGGACGCCATCCGGCGGCCGCGAAACTACGGCAGTCTGTAGTCTTGCGCCCACAGGGATTGGTAACCGCACCATTCCAACCTCGTCAATGCCCGCCCGCCCCATCGTTCACGTTGGCGCGACGTAGCTACGCCACTATTTCTTGGTCACGCTCCCCGTCACGTCCTCACATCAACTCATGCACCCGTTTGGAGTCGTTCCTTTGACCATGTCAATCGTCTACCTTCTCCTCGGCCTTGTGGTCCTCGTCGTGGGCGCCGAGTGCTTCGTCCGCGGTGCCGCCGCGCTCGCCACACGCATCGGCATCTCTTCCCTCGTCGTCGGGCTCACCGTCGTCGCCTTTGGGACCAGCGCCCCGGAACTCGCCGTCTCCCTCAGCGCCGTCTCCCGGGGTGCGCCCGATCTCGCCGTCGGCAACGCCGTCGGGAGCAACATCTTCAACATCCTCTTCATCCTCGGCGTGACCGCCCTGGTCCGTCCCCTCATCGTCCATCAGAACCTCGTCCGCGTGGATGTCCCGATCATGATCGTCGCGAGCCTCGCGCTCTGGCTCATGGCGATGGATCGACGCATCAACGCCATCGAAGGCGCCGCCCTTGTCCTCGGCATCATCGCCTACACCTCACTCGCAATCTGGATGGCCAAACGCGAGACAAAGGCCATCAAGGACGAGTATCAAGAGTCTTCCAACGCCGCCCCCTCTTCATCAAGGCTCGGCATCGCCCTGTACCTCATTCTGGGCATCGCGGGCATCATCTTCGGCGCCCGCTGGCTGGTCCAGGGCGCCACGGGCATCGCGGAAGACCTCGGCATCAGCGACGTCATCATCGGACTCACGATCGTCGCTGCGGGCACCTCGCTCCCCGAGGTTGCCACTTCCGTCGTCGCCGCGATCCGAGGACATCGCGATATCGCCGTCGGCAACGTCGTCGGAAGCAACATCTTCAACATCCTCTGCATCATCGGCATCACCGGGATCGCCTCGCCCGGCGGGCTCCCGGTTCCACCAAGCATCCTCGCGTTCGACATCCCGGTCATGGTCGCCGTCGCCATCGCCTGCCTCCCCGTCTTCATTGCCGGCGGCGGCATCTCTCGCTACGAGGCCGCCATGCTCTTCGCCGGGTACCTCGCGTACACCGCCTTCCTCATCTTCAACAGCGTCGGGCACGATCGCCTCGCCACCATCTCCGCGGTTACCTTGTGGTTCACCATTCCTTTGGCCTGCCTCGGCATCGTGGCGACCGCCCTCGAGTGGCGCCGAACCCGTCAGCGCACCGCCAGCAAGCCCCCCACGACCATCGACCACGATGTCTAACAGTCATGACCACCCGCCGAGTCCGACTCTCCCCTGAAATCACACGCCCCGGATTCCGAACATCTGTCGTACACTGGCGTACGAATGACCTCGCGGTCATCAATGGATCGTTGCACACCACCTTGGGCATCAACCCTCGCGAAGCCCCGTGACGCCCGCGTAGGGCTTCAACCGCACGCCTCGAACGACACTCAACCGCAGGAACCGACCCGTGTGGAAATGGATCGTCGCCGTCCTTGCCGTCTTCGTGCTCCTCTGCGCCGGCGGTGGAACATGGCTCGCCTCCTCCGGCGCGCTGAAGTTCTCAGGCCCCGGCATGGGCGGCGTGGACGAGGTCCGCACCACCACCGTCACACGCGGCTCGCTCACCCGCTCCATCTCCGCCCCCGGCGAGATCGAGCCACGCCGCAAGGTCGAGATCTCCGCCCAGGTCGCCGCCCGCATCGTCGAACTCCCCTTCAAGGAGGGCGCGAGTGTCCGCGCCGGCGACACCATCGTGAAACTCGACGCCGATGACCTCAAGGCCCTCGTCGATTCCGCGCGGGCCTCTCTCTCTGCCGAACAGGCCCGCCTCGAGGGCGCCCAGGCCGCCTTCCAGGCCGCCGTCCTCGACCTCGGGCGGAAACGCGAGCTCTTCGCGACCAAAGACATCCCCAAGGCCGAACTCGACATCAGCGAGACCGAGCACGCCCGCGCCGAGTCCGCCCTGCGTGCCGCCCAGTTCGCGGTGGACATCGCCCGTGCCAACGTCGCTCGCGCCGAGAAGGACCTCTCCAACACCACGATCGCCAGCCCGATCGACGGCACCATCATCCAACTCAACGCCGAGGTCGGCGAACTCGTCCTCGTCGGCACCCTCAACAACCCCGCCTCGGTCATCATGACCGTCGCCGACCTCTCCGACATGATCCTCCGCGCGCGCATCGACGAGACCAACGTCGCCCCCGTCAAACCAGACCAGAAGGCCATCGTCCGCGTCAACGCCTTCCTCGACGACACTATCCCCGCCACTGTCGAGCGACTCAAACTCTTCCGCCAGATCGACCGCGACGGCTCGGCCTACTTCGAGGCCGAACTCAAACTCCACACCGACGCCCTCGCCGACTCTCCTAAGACCAGAGACCTCGTCCTCCGCTCGGGCCTCACCGCCAACGCCGAGATCGAGGTCGAGACCTTCGACGACACTATCCTCGTCCCCAGCCAGTGCGTCCTCGACCGTGCCGTCGACGATCTTCCCGATCTCGTGAAGAAGGACTCGCCCTACATCGACGCCTCGCGGAAATACGCCCGCGTCGTCTACGAACTCGTCGATGGGAAGGCCAAGGCCCGCCCCGTCAAGATCGGCGCCAGCGACCTCACCAAGACCATCATCCTCGGCGGCCTCGACGAGAACGCCACCATCATCTCCGGTCCCTTCAAGGCCCTCCAGAAACTCAAGCACGACATACCCGTCACCCTCGAGGGCGAGAAAAAGAAGAACAAGGGCCTCAACTTCTCCTTCGGCTCCTGATTCCACCCTCCATGCCCACGCCACCCGCCATCCTCCTCGACGAGATCACCAAGACCTATCACGTTGGGGCCGAGCCGGTCCACGCGCTTCGCGGCGTCTCGCTCACCATCCAGCGCAACGAGTTCGTCGCCATCATGGGCGCCTCGGGCTCGGGCAAGTCCACGCTCATGAACATCCTCGGCTGCCTCGACCGCCCCACCAGCGGACGATACACCCTTGATGGAAAGCCCACCCACGAGATGAACGCCACGCGCCTCGCCCAGATCCGAAACGAGTCCATCGGCTTCGTCTTCCAGTCCTTCGAACTCCTCGCGAAACAAACCGCCCTCCAGAACGTCACGCTCCCACTCCTGTATTCCAAACTCAACTGGTCCAGCGCGAAACACCAGGCCCTCGGCGCCCTCGAACGCGTCGGCCTCGCCGACCGCACCACCCACCGTCCCAACCAACTCTCCGGCGGCCAGCGCCAACGCGTCGCCATCGCCCGCGCCCTCGTCAACACCCCCGCCATCCTCCTCGCCGACGAGCCTACCGGCAACCTCGACTCTGCCACCAGCGACGAGATCCTCGCCCTCTTCCACGCCCTCCACAACGAGGGACAGACCATCGTCATCGTCACCCACGAGGAAGACATCGCCGGCCACGCCCAGCGCATCATCCGCCTGAAAGATGGCCTCATCCATTCCGACAACCCCACCACCGCCGACCCCATGCACCGCGCCTTCCTCGAACGCGCCGCCATGGCAATCACCCAGTCCGCGCCTTCCAACACAACGAAACCCGGAGAGGCAAACTAACCCATGCTCCTCCGACTCCTCTTCCAGACTGTCGGCCTCGCCCTCTCCACCGTCTGGGCCAGCAAGGTCCGAGCCATGCTCACCATGCTCGGCATCATCGTCGCCGCCTTCAGCGTCGTCTCCACCATCGGCTTCATGACCGGCGCCAAGCAGTACGTTCTCGATCAGTTCGAGACCTTCGGTGCCAACAAGGTCTGGATCTTCCCACGCCGCCCCGAGGGCCAGCGCGATCGATATTCCTTCCGACAGATCCGACTCACCAAGGACCAGGCCGATGGCATCCTCCCCAACTGCCCCTCACTCGCCCGTCTCTCACCG